>NZ_AVCH01000035.1 GCF_000747075.1 Arenimonas malthae CC-JY-1 | reverse complement strand
CTGGCCGCCCGGCTGGCCGAGGCCAAGGCCCGGGCCGTCGCCGAGCGGCACCCCGGCGCCTGGGTGATCGGTTCGGACCAGGTCGCCGACCTCGGCGGCCAGCCGCTCGGCAAACCCGGCGGCCGCGAGGCGGCCTTCGCCCAGCTGCGCGCCGCCTCCGGCCGCGAAGTGCGCTTCCATACGGCCTTTTGCCTGTTTTCGGCGGCGCAGGGGCGCGCATACGCCGGCACCGACCTGACCACGGTGCATTTCCGCCCCCTGCGCGACGACGAAATCCACCGCTACCTCGACGCCGAACAGCCCTACGACTGCGCCGGCAGCTTCAAGTGCGAAGGCCTGGGCATCACGCTGTTCGAAGCCATCGACAACCGCGACCCGACCGCACTGGTCGGCCTGCCGCTGATCGCGCTCGCCCGCGCGCTGCGCAGCGCGGGTTACGCCCTGCCCTGATCACTCGACCACGAGCACCTGCTCCGGCCAGCGTTCGACGCTGCCGTCGGCGCCGTGCAGCACGAGCCCCAGCCAGCGCCGGCCGGGCGCGCGCGACGAAAGATCGACGCGGGCCCGGAACCCGAAGCCGTTGCCCGCCTCCGCCGGCAGGCCCCAGTACTGCGCGACATGCGGCATGGCGTGTCCGTGTTCCGCCACCGCGACCACCTCGCCATCGAGCGTCACTTCGACCCGCGCGAACGCGCCGCCCTGCTTGAACGCCCAGCCGGCCACGTCCACCTGCCCGCTCGCGCCGGTGCCCGGCAAGGGCGTATCCACCCAGGCCATTGCAGGCAGCACGCATTCGCCGGGCGCCGGCAGCACGAATCGCAGGAAACGCTTGCGGCCGTGGTCGACGCTGAGGACACGGGGAGGCGGCAGGCCGCCACTGCCGGCGCAGAGTTCGCGGTAGGCCTGCAGGCGCTGCTTCAGCGGGCGCGCCGTGTCTTCGACGACCAGCAGCACCGGGCCGCCGCCGGCCTCGCGCGGCGCGTCCAGCAGCAAGCCCCAGTCGGCGAGCTGCACGGCGCGCCCGTGCTTGGCATTGAGCGGGTGGTCGAGCACGCGCACGTCGCCCCGGTCGAGTCCGAAAACCAGCTGCGCGCCGAGCATGAAGTTGTCGGCCACCAGCGTTGTTCCCGCTGGCAGGGCCGCCAGGTCGTCGCGCACCGCGTCGGCCACTTCGTGCCAGCCACTGAAATTGTCGGCATAGGCGGGGCCGCCTGCCAGCAGGGTGCGCCCCTCCGGCTGTGCCAGCAGCGCGAGGTAGCCGAACAATGCGAGCAGCCCGACGAACGCGCTGGCATTCAGCGCGCGTCGCGCCCACGGCCGCCAACGCGCCAGCACGGGCGGCGCCAGCGCGCACAGCGCCAGCCAGCCGGCCAGCGGCCAATGGAAGGTGACGCGCTCGGCGTCGGCGAAAAAGCCCAGCAGGAAGAAACCCGGCACCGCCACGAAGCCCAGCCCCGCCATGAAACCCCAGGCCGGGACCTTGCGGTCGCGGCGGCGCAACCACGCCGCACCCAGCGCCTGCAGCAGCAGGAGCATGAGCAGCGGCGTCACCAGCAGCGCCTGCACCAGCGGCCACCACAGGCCGCGCGCCTGCGGCTGCCACGGATGGCGGTCGACGAACTGGAAGCCCAGGCCCGCGCCGGCATGGGCGAGGTTCCAGGCCAGGGTGGGCCACCACGCCGCCGCGCCCACGGCCAGCGCCAGCCACAGCCCGGGACGGCGCAGCAGCGCGCGCCCGGCGGGCGTGCAAAGCAGGCCGACCGCGCCCGCCAGCACCACCAGTGCGAAGCGGTAATGCGCGAACGCCCCCAGCGCCAGCCCGAACGCCAGCTGCAGCGCCGCGCCGTGCGAATAGCGCCGCAGCATCGTCGCGAAGGCATCCAGGCACAGCAGGGCCGCCAGCAGCATCGGCACGTCGGGCAAGGCCAGCTGGCCCATCGCGCCGCCCAGCGGCAGCAGCAGCGCCAGCAGGCCCGCCTGCCAGCCCGCGGCCTGGCCGAACCAGCGCGCGGCGATGCGCACCACCAGCCAGGGCAAGGCCGCGCCCATCAGCAGGAAGGGCAGGCGCAGCGCCAGCGCGTGCTGGCCGCCGAGTTCCGTGCCCAGGCGCGCGAGCCAGGCCGTGAGCCCCGGCAGGTCGGAATAGGCCCAGGCCAGCCGCCGGCTTTCGAGCGCGTAGAACGCCTCGTCGCCGAACAGCGGCAGCGTCGCCGCCAGCGCCAGCTTCGCCGCCAGCAGCAGCGACCACAGCACGAGGAAATTCACGCGCGGCGAACCCGCCCGCGTGCCAGCATCGACCAAGGTATCCTTCCTGAAAATCACGCCGGGACGCTCGCATGCACGCGCAGGCCAAAGACGCCGACATCCTACCCGAGCGCACGCGCGCGGCCCTCGGCGACGCCGTCGCCCAGGTCAACCAGCTGGTGCTGGGCAAGCCCAACGAGGTGCGGCTGGCCTTCACCACCCTGCTCGCCGGCGGCCACCTGCTGATCGAAGACCTGCCGGGCCTGGGCAAGACCACGCTGGCGCGCGCCATGGCCGCCAGCCTGGGCCTCGACTTCCAGCGCATGCAGTTCACCTCCGACCTGCTGCCCTCGGACATCATCGGCGTCTCCATCTTCGACCAGACCGCGCGCGAGTTCCGCTTCCACCCCGGCCCGGTGTTCACGCAGCTGCTGCTGGCCGACGAAATCAACCGCGCGCCGCCGCGCACCCAGAGCGCGCTGCTGGAAGCCATGGCCGAGCACCAGGTGACCGTGGACGGCGTCACCCACACGCTGCCTCAGCCCTTCTTCGTGGTGGCCACCCAGAACCCGGTGGACCTGGCCGGCACCTTCCCGCTGCCCGATTCGCAGATGGACCGCTTCCTGCTGCGCCTGCACCTGGGCTACCCCGACGCCGGCGCCGAACGCGAAATGCTGGCCGGCGCCGACCGCCGCGACCTCATTGCCGGCAGCCTGCCGCGGCTGAGCAGCCAGGACGTGCTGGCGCTGCGCGAGGCCGTGGGCCGCGTGCACGCCAGCGAGGCCCTGGTGGCCTACGTGCAGGCGCTGCTGCAGGAAAGCCGCCGCCACCCGGGCGTGCAGGTGGGCCTGTCGCCGCGCGCCGGCCTGGGCCTGCTGCGCGGCGCGCGCGCGCTGGCCCTGCTCGAGGGCCGCACGCATGCGCTGCCCGAAGACGTGCAGGCGCTGTTCGCCGCCGTCGCGGCGCACCGCCTGGTGCCCGAATCGGAGGCCGATGGCCGCGACGCCTTGGCCGGCCGCATCCTGCGCGCGGTGGCCGTGGACTGATCCGGTGGCGCGCGCGCCCGGCCTGGTCGAACGCGGCATCGAGCAGCTGTCGAAGCTGCCCATGGTGCGGCCGCGCGCGGTCGAAACCCTGCCGGTGCACATCGACCGCCGGCGCATCTACGTGCTGCCCACCGGCTTCGGGCTGTTCCTTGCCCTGATGCTGGGCACCATGGTCATCGGCGGCCTGAACTACAACAACAACCCGGCGCTGCTGCTGGCCTTCGTGGTCATCGCGGTGGCGCACAACAGCCTGGTGCAGGCCCACCTCGCGCTTTCGGGACTGCGCCTGGTGGCGCTGCACGCCGAGCCCGTGCACGCCGGTCAGCCCATGGCGGTGCGGGTGGCCTTCGAAGCCACCGGGCAGCGCGCCCGCCCCGGCCTCGAGCTGCGCGCCGGCGAAGAGGAAGGTTTCCTCGACCTCGCGCCCGGCGAGCGCGGCGAAGTGGTGCTGCGCCTGGCCACCCACCAGCGTGGCTGGCTCGACCCCGGCCGGCTGCGCATTTCCACCGTGCGGCCGCTGGGCCTCGCCCGCGCCTGGAGCTGGCTGCTGCCACGGGCGCGGCTGCTCGTGTATCCCGCGCCTGAAGCGGAATCGGTGCCGCTGCCCGACCAGGGCGGCGACAGCACCTCGCGCCGAACCCGCGCCCAGGGCGAACAGCCGCACCACCTGCGCGAATACCGGCCCGGCGACTCGCGCAAGCAGATCGCCTGGAAACCGTCTGCGCGCTCCGAACGCCTGCTGGTGCGCGAATACGAAGCGAGCGCGCCGCGCGAGCTCGAGCTGGACTGGGAAAGCCTGGGCGCCCTCGCCCACGAGGCGCGCATCCGCCGCCTCACGCGCTGGGTGATCGACGCCGACCGCCTCGGCCACCGCTACCGCCTGCGCCTGCCCAACGCCGTGCTCGGCCCCGGGCGCGGGCCGGAACACCGCCACGCCTGCCTGCGCGCACTGGCGCTGATGCCGCATGGCTGAGCCGCTGCCCACCCCGCTGCGCCGCTGGTGCATGGCCGCCGCCGCGGCCTGCCTGCTGCCGCTGCTGCTGCAGCTGCCGCCCGGGCTGGCCCTGGCCCTGGCGGCGATGGCGGCCACCGGCTACTTGTTCGAGCGGCGCTGGCCCGCGGCGCTGCGCCTGCTGCTGGTGCTGCTGGTCGCCGGCTACCTGCTGCTGACCTTTGGCTTCAACCTCGGCCGGGACACCGGCACCGCCCTGCTGGCCGCGCTGCTGGCGATCAAGCCCGGCGAAACCCACGGCGCGCGCGATGCGCGCAGCCTGCTGGGCTTCTCCCTGTTCGCACCCTTCGCGGCCTTCCTGCAGGACCAGGGCCCGCTGACGATGGCGCTCACCGTGCTCGCCGTGGCCATGCTGCTGGTGGCGCTGGCCATGCTGGCCGAACAGCGCCCGGGCGCCGCCGCGCCGAAGCTCGACCGCCCGCGTTTCACCCAGGTCGGCCTGGCCATCGCGGTGGCGCTGCCGCTGGCGCTGGCCGGGTTCTGGCTGTTCCCGCG
This sequence comes from Arenimonas malthae CC-JY-1, assembly GCF_000747075.1. Lineage (GTDB taxonomy): Bacteria > Pseudomonadota > Gammaproteobacteria > Xanthomonadales > Xanthomonadaceae > Arenimonas > Arenimonas malthae. Next base: position 3,648 of record NZ_AVCH01000035.1, on the reverse strand, counting down.
GCTGGCGACGCCGCTGTGGGGCATGCCGGAAAACGTGCTGGGCCGCAGCGGCCTCAACGACCGCATGACGCCGGACGAATGGGTGGAACTGTTCGCCGACGACACCCCCGCGCTGCGCGTGCGCTTCGAGGGCCCGGCGCCGCGCCGGCAGGACCTGTACTGGCGCGCGCAGGTGCTGTGGGACTTCGACGGCCAGACCTGGACCCGGGACATGGGTGCCTACTCCCGCGCCGCGCCGGTGCCGCGCGCCCGTTCGGCGGAGCTGCGCTACGAAGTGGCGCTGGAGCCCACCGACCGCCGCTACCTGGTCGTGCTCGACACGCCGCTGGAAGCGCCCGGCGGCGGCCGCCTCGCCAGCGACGCCAGCGTGGTGGCCGACGCCCCGGTGAGCCGGATGATCAAGTACACCGGCCGCTCCGCCATCGACGCCACGCTGGAAGCCGAACTGGCGCCGGAAGCACGGCGGCTCGCCCTGCAACTGCCTCCCGGGCTCAACCCGCGCACCGTCGCGCTGGGCCGCCAGTGGAGCGCCGAGAGCGGCGGCGACGACGTGGCCGTGGTGCGCCGTGCCCTGGCCTGGATCGGCGAGGACTTCAGCTACAGCCTCACGGTGCCGCCGACCGGGCTCAACGCGGTGGACGATTTCCTGTTCGAGACCCAGGTGGGCTTCTGCCAGCACTACAGCTCGGCTTTCGCGGTGCTGATGCGCGCCGCCGGCATCCCCACCCGGGTGGTGCTGGGTTACGCCGGCGGCTACCGCAATCCCTATGGCGACTACTGGTCGGTGCGCCGCATGGACGCGCATGCCTGGAACGAGGTGTGGCTCGAAGGCCGCGGCTGGACCCGGGTGGACCCGACGGCGGCGGTGGCGCCGGTGCGCATCCTCGACACCGTCGAAGACCGCGCCCGCAGCGAGGCCCTGCTGCCGGAAACCTTCACCCCGGTGCGCGACTTCGCCGATTGGGCCCGGCGCAGCTGGAACGAGATGGTGCTGACGTTCGACGCCGAACGGCAGGCGCGCCTGTTCCGCCCCCTGGGCATCGACCAGGCCAGCGCCGGCCAGCTCGGCCTGGCCTTCGCGCTGGGTGCCGGCGGCGTGATGGCGCTGACGCTCTGGTACCTGATGCGCGGCCAGCCGGGCAGCCGCGACCCGGTGGTGGCGGCCTGGCTGGGCTTCACCCGGCGGATGCGCCGGGCCGGCTTCGAAAAGCCGCCTTCCGAGCCGCCGCTGGCCTATGCCGCACGCCTGTCCGCGGCGTTGCCCGGGCAGGCGGAAACGCTGGAATCACTCAGCCGGCGTTATGCCGCCCATCGCTACGCTCGAGGGCAGTTGCCGGCGGAGGCGCGCGCGCGGCTTATCGCCGACCTGCGCGCCTTCCGTCCCGTAAAATCGCACCGACCCAACGGAGAGTCGCCATGAACCGCCTGTCGTCCCGCGCCCTGCCCGTGTTCGCCGCGCTGCTGCTGGCCGGCTGCGTCACCACCCCGAAACCGCTGCAGGGCACGTACGCGCCGCTGCAGCCGGCCGACGTCGCCCGCTCCGGCGCCACCGGCGACATGGTGCGCTGGGGTGGCCGCATCGTGCGGGTGGATCCGCTGGCGTCGCAGAGCTGCTTCGAGATCGTCGGCGTGCGACTCGGCCCCGACGGCCGGCCGCAGGAGCGCGACCAGAGCGAAGGCCGCTTCATCGCCTGCCGCGGCGGTTTCTACGACCCGGAAGTGTTCCAGCCGGGCCGCGAGATCACCATCACCGGCACCGTCACCGGCTTCGAGGACCGCAAGGTCGGCGACTACGACTACCGCTACCCGAGCGTCGCGGCCGAGGTGATCTACCTCTGGCCCGAGCGCAAGGACGTGGACGTGGTGGTCGAGCGCTACCCCGCCTGGTGGTGGTGAACCGCCCTCAGCCGGGCGGCCAGTGCATGGCCCGCCCGGCCAGCAGGTGCAGGTGGATGTGGAACACGGTCTGGCCGCCGTCGGCGTTGCAGTTCATCACCACGCGGTAGCCGCTGTCGGCGAAGCCCTCGCGCTTCGCATAGGCCGCCGCGGCCAGGGCCAGGCGGCCCACCAGCGCTTCGTCGCCGGGCTGCAGCTCGTTGAGCGTGGCCACCGGGCGCTTGGGGATGAACAGCACGTGCACCGGCGCCTGCGGGTTGATGTCGCGGAAGGCCAGCACGTGCTCGTCTTCGTAGACGATGTCGGCGGGGATCTCGCGGGCGATGATCTTGGCGAACAGGGTGGACATCGGGCGCCTCGTCAGGAAGGAATTTCAGTGCGGGAACCGAAGGCATGCGCCAGCGTGCCGCGGTCGACGTATTCCAGTTCGCCGCCCAGCGGCACGCCATGCGCCAGGCGGCTGGGCGTGACGCCGGCCTGCCGCGCCAGCTGCGCCAGGTAATGCGCGGTGGCCTCGCCTTCGACGGTGGGGTTGGTGGCGATGATCAGCTCGCGCACCTCGCCGCCGGCCAGGCGCGCCGCCAGCTTGTCCAGGCCCAGCTCGCGCGGCCCGATGCCGTCGAGCGGCGACAGCCGCCCCTGCAGCACGAAATACAGCCCGCGGTAGCCCGTGGCCGTCTCGATGGCCAGCCGGTCGGCCGGCGTCTCGATGGCGCAAAGCTGGGCACGGTCGCGGGAGGCGCTGGCGCACAGCGGGCACAGCGGCGTTTCGCTGAAGTCGCGGCAGCTTTCGCAGTGGCCCACTTTCTCCACCGCCTCCGCCAGGGCCGCGGCCAGGCGCAGGCCGCCCTCGCGGTCGCGTTCGAGCAGGTGGTAGGCCATGCGCTGCGCCGACTTCTGGCCGACGCCGGGCAGGCAGCGCAGGGCCTCGATCAGCTGGGACAGCAGCGGCGAGGCGCTCACGGAAGGCTCAGAACAGGCCGGGGATCTTCATGCCCGGCGGGATCGGCATGCCGGCGGTGGCGGCGGACATGCGCTTCTGGCTTTCCTCGTTGGCCTTGTTCACGGCGTCGTTGAAGGCGGCCGCGACCAGGTCCTCGAGCATTTCCTGGTCGGCCAGCACCGAGGGGTCGATGCGCACGCTGCGGCACTCCATCTTGCCGGTCAGGGTGACCTTGACCATGCCGCCGCCGGACTGGCCCTGCACCTCGACGTTGGCCAGCTCTTCCTGGGCCTTCTTGAGGTTGTCCTGCATGCGCTGGGCCTGCTGCATGAGTTGGGCGATGTTGCCTCGCATGGTGTTTTCCTTCGTGTCAGTGGTCGTCGAGCGGACGGATGGAATCGGGGACGACGGTGGCGCCCTGGCTGACCAGCTGGCTCACCACCGGGTCGGAGAGGAAATCGGCCTCGGCGCCGGCCTGGCGCTCGCCGCGCTGGCGTTCGGTGCGCGCGTGCAGGGTTTCGGAACCGGACGCCTTGGCCGATTCGAAGCGGATCTGCGGCGCGGCGCCGAGCGGGCCGGCGAGCGCGCTGGCCAGCTGGCGCACCAGCGCCTCGCTGCGCAGGTGGTCGAAGCTGTCGGGCAGCGACAGCGCCAGCAGGCCGTCGGCGTAACCGCAGAAGGCGCAGTGGGCGGCCAGTTCGCGCACCGGCCCGCGCAGGCCGGCGTTGGCGACCAGGGCCAGCCAGTCTTCGGCACTGGCGAGCACGCCGGAGGCGACGGCCGGACGCGGCGCGGCGGCGGGCGACGGC
>NZ_AVCH01000034.1 GCF_000747075.1 Arenimonas malthae CC-JY-1 | reverse complement strand
TGGCCGGCCGGCTGGCGGCGGGCATGCGCGCCTCCACGCCCGACGGCGCCATCGGCGAAGTGGTTGGCGTGGGCGGCGCCATCGACCCGATGACCCGCTCGCTGCCGGTGATGGCGAACCTGCCGGCCGGCGCCGCGGTGCCCGGCGCCCTGGTCGAACTCGGCATTTCGCGCCGCGCCGACGCCGGCGTGGCCCGGGTGCCGGCCACCGCCGTCATCGCCGTCGCCGGGCAGTCCTCGGTATTCGCGCGTCGTGACGGGGGCCTGGAAGTCGTGCCGGTGCAGGTCCACTTCCGCGACAGCCAGCAGGCCTGGATCAGCGGGCTGGCGCCGAATTCCGAGGTGGTGTCGCGCGGCGTGCTGGCGCTCAAGGCCGTCGCCGAGACGCCGGCCGACGACGCCGCCGGGGAGGGCTGACCATGCTCGCCCGCCTCGTCGCCTGGTCGCTGGCCCAGCGCTTGCTGGTCGCGCTGGCCACCGCCGCGCTCGCCGTCGCCGGCTACGTCGCCTGGCGCACGCTGCCGATCGATGCCTTCCCAGACATCGCACCGACCCAGGTCAAGCTGATCCTCAAGGCCCCCGGCATGACGCCCGAGGAAGTCGAGCAGCGCGTGGTCGTGCCGCTGGAGATGGAGCTGCTGGGCATCCCGCGCCAGGTGATGCTGCGCGCCTCCGCCAAGTACGCGCTGGCCGACCTCACGCTCGATTTCGAACAGGGCACCGACATCTATTGGGCCCGCCAGCAGGTGGCCGAACGCCTGGCGGCCGCGTCCGGCGACCTGCCCGAAGGCATCGACGGCGGCCTGGCGCCGATCGCCACGCCGCTGTCGGACATGTACATGTTCACCGTGGACGGCGAGGGTTACACCCTGGCCGAACGCCGCGAGGTGCTGGACTGGCTGATCCGCCCGGCGCTGCGCACCGTGCCCGGCGTGGCCGACGTCAACGCGCTGGGCGGCCGCGTGCGCACCTGGGAAGTCGTGCCCGACCGCGCCGCGATGGCCGCCGCCGGCCTCGACCTGGCCAGCCTGCGCAATGCGCTGGAAACCAACAATGGCAACGACGGCGCCGGCCGCCTGGACGAGGGCGAGGAATCGCTGGTGGTGCGCGCCACCGGCGCGATGCGCGACGGGCGCGACATCGGCGCCACCGTAGTGGCCGTGCGCGAGGGCCAGGCGCTGCGCGTCGGCGACATCGCACAGGTGCGCGAAGGCTCGCTCACGCGCTACGGCGTGGTCACCCGCGACGGCGGCGGCGAGGCGGTGCAGGGGCTGGTCGTGGGCCTGCGCGGCGCCGACGCCTCGGCGGTGGTGCGTGGCGTCAAGCAGCGCCTGGAACAGCTGCAGCCCAGCCTGCCGCCCGGCATGGCGATCACGCCTTTCTACGACCGCAGCGACCTGATCACGCGCGCCACCGGCACGGTGACCAGCGCCCTGCTGGAAGCCACCGTGCTGGTGGTGATCCTGCTGCTGCTCTTCCTGGGCGACGTGCGCGCGGCGCTGGTGGTGGCGGTGACGCTGCCGCTGGCGGTGCTGGGCACCTTCCTGGTCATGCGTTTCGCCGGGCTCAGCGCCAACCTGATGAGCCTGGGCGGCCTGGCGATCGCCATCGGCATGCTGGTGGACGCCTCGGTGGTGGTGGTTGAAAACACGGTCGAGCAACTGGCCGCCGCCCGCGAGGGCGACGGCATCCCGCGCCTGCACCGGGTGTGGCGCGCGGCGGCGGAAGTGGCGGCGCCGGTGGCGTCGGGCATCCTGATCATCGCGCTGGTGTTCACGCCGCTGCTGACGCTGCAGGGCCTGGAGGGGCGCATGTTCGGGCCGGTGGCGCTGACCATCGTGTTCGCGCTCGGCGCCTCGCTGCTGCTCTCGCTCACCGTGATCCCGGTGCTGGCCTCCTGGCTGCTCAAGGAGGGCTCGCACCACGAGCCCTGGCTGATGCGCCGCCTCAACGCCATCTATGCCCCGGCGCTCGATGCCGCGCTGGCCCGGCCGCGGCTGGCGATGCTCGCCGCGGCCGTGGCGCTCGGCCTGGCGGCGCTGGCCTGGGGCGGCATCGGCAAGACCTTCATGCCGACGATGGACGAGGGCGCGATCCTGATCCAGCTCGAAAAGCTGCCTTCGGCCAACCTGGACGCCAGCGCGGCCGTGGACCTGGCGGTGCAGGACGCGATCCTGGCGGACGTCCCGGAAGTGCGCAGCATCATCGCCCGCGCCGGCGCCGACGAACTGGGCTTCGACCCGATGGGCCTGAACCAGACCGACAGCTTCCTGGTGCTGGCGCCGAAGGACGAATGGCGCCAGCCCGACAAGGCCTGGCTGGTGGAGGAACTGCGCAAGGTGCTCGACCGTTTCCCCGGCACCGCCTATGCCTTCACCCAGCCGATCGAGATGCGCGTGTCGGAAATGCTGACCGGCGCGCGCGGCGACATCGCCATCAAGGTGTTCGGCCCGGACCTGGCGGAGCTGGAGACGCTCTCGGCCGCCGTCGAGGCGCGCGTGCGCGCCGTGCCCGGCGCCGAGGACGTGTACCGGCTCACCAACGAAGGCGTGCAGTACCTGGAGATCGAGGTGGACCGGCTGGCCGCCGGCCGCCATGGCTTCGACGTGGCGCGCCTGCAGCAGGAACTGCGCGCGCAGGTCGAGGGCGTGGCCGTCGGCGTGGTGGTCGAAGGCAGCCGGCGCATCCCGCTGGTGGTGCGCGGCGACGATTCGCTGCGCGCCGACCCGGCGCGCTTCGCCGACCTGGCGCTGGTGTCGCCGCTGGGCGGCCAGGTGCGCATCGGCGACGTCGCCCGCGTCCGCCGCGTGGACGGGCCGGTCAAGGTGGATCGCGAGGCCGGCTCGCGTTACGCGCTGGTGCAGGCGAACGTGTCCGGCCGCGACCTGGTCGGCTTCGTCGAGGAAGCGCGGCAGGCGGTGGCCGACGGCGTGCCGCTGCCGCCCGGCTACTCGCTGGGCTGGGGCGGCCAGTTCGAAAACCAGCAGCGCGCTTCGGCGCGGCTGGCGCTGGTGGTGCCGGTGGCGCTGGCGCTGATCTTCGTGGTGCTGTTCACCAGCCTGGGCAGTGCGCGCCAGGCGCTGCTGGTGCTGGCCAACATCCCGTTCGCCCTGGTCGGCGGCGTGCTGGCGCTGTGGCTGGTCGGCGAATACGTGTCGGTGCCGGCCTCGGTGGGCTTCATCGCCCTGCTCGGCATCGCGGTGCTCAACGGCACGGTGATGGTGGGCCACTTCAACGACCTGCGCGCGCGCGGGCTGCCGATCGCGCGCGTCGTGGTCGAAGGCGCGCGCCGGCGACTGCGGCCGGTGCTGATGACCGCCTCGATCACCGCGCTGGGCCTGGTGCCGCTGCTGCTGGCCTCGGGCCCCGGCTCGGAGATCCAGCGCCCGCTCGCGATCGTCGTGGTCGGCGGCCTGGTCACCGCCACCCCGCTCACCCTGCTGCTGCTGCCCCTGCTCTACCTGCGCTTCGGCCAGGCCCGCACGAGGACCACGCCATGAACGAGAACCCGCTGGTCCAGCTGACGCTGGCCTATCCGCGCCCGGCCGAGCGGCAGCTGCTGGCCGACCTGCTGGAGATCGACCCCGACCTCGCCGGCTTCACCACGCTGCACGCCGAAGGCCATGGCCACGGCTTCGCCCGCGCCTCGGTGCAGGAACAGGTGAGCGGGCGCGCGGAGCGCGCGCTGCTGCTGGCCGTGTTGCCCGAGGACAGCGCGCGCCGACTGGTCGAAGGCCTGCGCATGCGCCTGCCGTCGCCGGAAATCGCCTACTGGATGAGTCCGATCATCGAATTCGGGAGGATCGTCGAATGAAAGCCCGCCTGAGCCCGCTGCTCCTGGCCCTGGCCCTTGCAGGCGCGCCGCTGGCGCGCGCCGCCGAACTGCCGGCCGCGCTGGCGGACACGCTTCCCGACGCCCACGAGGCGGTCGCCGTGATCGACGCCGATCCCGGCGTGCGCCGCGCCCAGGGCGAACGCGAGGCCGCGCTCGCGCGCGCGTCCGGCCGCCGGCGCGGCAGCCACGAGTGGATCGCCGGCGGCCAGTGGCTGGACCGCGACGCCGGCGCCCAGGGCCGGTTCAATGAATGGGAAGCCAGCCTGCAGCGCGAATTGCGCCTGCCCGGCAAGGCCGCGGTGGACCGGCGCATCGCCGACGCCGAAGAATCGGTCGGCGGCGACCTGCTGGCCGATGCCCGGCACATGGCGGCGATCGGCCTGCTCGAAGCCTGGCTGGAATGGCTGGCAGCGGAAGAACTGCGCCGCGTGTCGATGGCGGCCGTGGCCGACGCCGACAGCGACCTCGACGCAGTCGCCGCCAGGCTCAAGGGCGGCGATGCGGCGCTGGTCGAACACGACGCCGCCCTCGCGGCGGCGGCGGCCGCGCGCCGCGAAGTGAGGCTGGCGGAGATCCGCGCACAGGAAGCGCGGATCACCCTGCAGGCGCGCTATCCCGGCCTGCCCCTGCCGGCGCAGGCGGCGCCGATCGCCGCGCCCTCCGTGCCCGAGCCCGGCTGGCGCCACTGGGGCGAGCGCATCGTCGCGGTCAGCCATGAGGTGACGCTGGCCCAGGGCCGGGCGGAGCTCGAGGCCAACCGCGCCGAACGCGCCCGCCTCGACCGCCGCGCCAACCCCACCATCGGCCTGCGCGCCCTGTCCGAGCGCGGCGGCGACGAGAGCGCGCTCGGTGTGTTCTTCAGCGTGCCGCTGGGCACCGGCGCGCGGCGCGCGGTGGCGGCGGAAGCGGCGGGCCAGGCCATGGCCGCCGAAGCCGACGCCGATGCCGTGCGCATCGAAGTCGGCCGCCACGCGCAGGCACTGGCGGCCCGCGCCGAAACGCTGGCCGCGGCCTGGACGCTGGCGAAGGAAGGCCTGGACGCGCAACGCCAGGAAACCGCGCGCCTGGAGCGCGGCCGCGAGCTCGGCGGCGTCGCCCTGGCACCGCTGCTGGCGGCCCGCCGGCGCGAACGCGAGGCGGCCATGGCCGAAGTGGAGTCGCGTGCGGCGGCCTATGGCGCCACCGCCCGGCTGCTGCTGGACGCGCACGCCTTCTGGATCAACGACGACGGGCACTCCGGGGAAGGACACGGCGCGGCCGCCGCGCCCTGAAACGCGTGGCCGGCGCCCTCAGTCGCCGGCCAGCATCGCCTCGACCTCGGCCCGCGGCGGCAATGCCCACTGGATCGGCGCCTTGCCGCCGCCCTGCAGCCAGCGGTTGGCCTTGCCGAAGTGGCCGCAGCCCAGGAAACCCCGGTGCGCCGACAGCGGCGAGGGGTGCGGGGCGCGCAGCACGCAGTGCCGGCCCTGCAGCAGCTTGCCCTTGGCCTGGGCGTAGCTGCCCCAGAGCAGGAACACCAGGCCTTCCTTCTCGCGGTCCAGGGCCTGGACGATGGCGTCGGTGAAGCCCTCCCAGCCCTTGCCCTGGTGCGAGCCGGCCTTGCCTTCCTCGACCGTCAGCACGGCGTTGAGCAGCAGCACGCCCTGCCGCGCCCAGGGCAGCAGGCAGCCGTGGTCGGGCGGCGGGATGCCCAGGTCGCCCTGGATTTCCTTGAAGATGTTGAGCAGCGAAGGCGGCACCGGCACGCCCGGCAGCACCGAAAAACACAGGCCATGGGCCTGGCCGGCGCCGTGGTAGGGGTCCTGGCCGAGCACGACCACCTTCACCTGGTCGAAGGGCGTGGCGTCGAGCGCCGAGAAGATGCGCGGGCCGGGCGGGAAGATGCGCTTGCCGGCCGCTTTTTCCTTACGCAGGAAGGCCGAGAGTTCCTGCATGTCCGGGCGCTGCAGGTAGTCGCCGACCCGGGCCTTCCAGGACGGCTCGAGCCGGATCCGGTCGTCTTCCGCCACCGCCTACTTGCCGAGCTTGGCGCGCAGCAGGCGGCCGACGCGCAGCTGGAACAGCAGCTTGGTGACCAGCAGGCGCTCCTCGATGGGCTTCTGCACCAGGTCGTTGGCGCCGGCGCGCAGCAGGTCGCTCTGGTTGGCCGGGTTGGCGTCGCCGGTCATCACCAGCACCGGCAGCATGCCCTTGGCGTAGCCGAACTCCTCGCGGATGGACCTGAGCAGGTCCTTGCCGGTCAGTTCGCCCTTCAGGTAGACGTCGGTCAGCACCACGTCGGGGCCGGGCACCTTGCCCTGGGCGCGGGCGGTTTCCAGGTGGGCGATGGCGTCCTCGACGCCGGTGGCGTGGGTGACGGTGAGCCCGTGTTTCTCGAGCATGCGGCGGGTGGCCATGGCCACGACGCGGCTGTCCTCGACGTACAGCACCTCGCCGCCGGCCTCGGATTCGGGCGCCACGTAGCCCTTGATGAAGGCGGCCAGGGCGTTGAAGCCCAGCGCCTTGTCGAAGTAGTCGGTGACGTCGTCGCTGATCGAACGGCTCTCGAGCCGCTCCTGCACGTCGCCCGAGACCACGATGATGGGGATGTAGGCCTGCGGCGTGTGTTCGCGCAGGTAGCGCGCCAGGTCCAGGCCGTCCATGTCGGGCAGGCGCAGGGCGGTGGTGACCAGGTTCACCGCGCCGGCCTGCAGGGCGGCCTTGGCCTCCTCGCCGGTTTCGCAGCCGACGAACTCCAGGTCGGGCAGCTGCTGGCGCAGCACGCCCTCGATCATCTTGCGGACGACCTTGGAGCCGTCCACGACCATGATGCGTGGGTTGGGGGTATCGAAACTTCGGAAGGCTGGGCTGTTCATGTCACACGTCCGTAGGACGGGTCCGACGTAGATGATGCCCGGTTGCGAGCCATGCGCCCAGCCACCCCATGGCGGCGGCGCCGGCCAGCAGGGCCAGGGTGCCGCGCCAGCCGGGGCCGGAAAGCGCGAACTGGCTGCCGTAGCTGGCCACCAGCGCGCTCAGGCGGCCCTGCAGCAGCAGGCCGGCGACCAGCAGCAGGGCCAGGGCCAGCAGGCCCGCGGCCAGCCCGTACCAGGCGCCGAGGTAAAGGAAGGGACGGCGCACGAAGCCGTCGGTGGCGCCCAGGTGCTGCAGCACGGCGATCTCCTCGCTGCGGGCGCCGATGTCCAGGCGCACCGTGTTGCCCACCACCAGCAGCACGCCCAGGCCCAGCAGCACGGCCACCACCTGCACCACGCGTTCGCCGAAGGCCAGCCAGGCCGACAGGCGCTGGCGCCAGGCGGCGTCGTGCTGCACCACGTCGGCCTCGGGCAGGCGGCGCAGGGCCTCGGCCAGGGCGTTGCCGTCGTCGTCGCCGGCGGGCTGCACCACCAGCACGTAGGGCAGCGGGTTGGCCTCGAGCACGTCGAGCGCGCCGGCGAGGTCGCTCATGGCGCGGAATTCCTCGAGGCCTTCCTCCGGCGTGCGCACGGTGACGCCGGCCACGTCGGGGCGGGCGCGCAGTTCGCCGGCGAGCGCCTCGGGCCGGCCCTCGGCCATGTCGGCCTTGAGGAACACGCCGATTTCCCGCGATTGGCTTACGGTGCCGGAGAAACGCTCCAGGTTGCCCAGCGCCAGCGCCAGGCCCAGCGGCAGCGCGATGGCCACGGCCATGACGCCGATGGTGAGGCCGGTGGCCACCGGGCGCTGGAGCAGGCGGCCCAGGCTGGAAACCAGCGAATACAGGTGCTGCTCGCGCCAGGCGCGCAGGCGGCTGCCCAGGCCGCCGGCCCGGACGCGTTCGGCGGCGGCCGGCTTGGGGCGCGCTTCGACCTTGCTCATGCCGCCAGGTCCTCGGGCGAGATGTCGTCCACCAGCTTGCCGTGGTCGAGCACCAGCACGCGGCGGCGCATGCGCTTGACCAGGGCCAGGTCGTGGCTGGCGATCACCACCGTGGTGCCCAGCGCGGGCAGCGAGGCGAAGAGCTGCATGATTTCGGCGGCCAGCTGCGGGTCGAGGTTGCCAGTGGGTTCGTCGGCCACCAGCAGCTGCGGCTGGGCGACGATGGCGCGGGCGATGCCCACGCGCTGCTGTTCGCCGGTGGAAAGCTGCACCGGCAGCGAGCGTTCGCGATCGCCCAGGCCGACCTTGTCGAGCACGGCGCGCACGCGCTTGCCGACTTCGGCGCGCGGCGTGCCGGCGATCAGCAAGGGCAGGGCCACGTTGTCGAACACGCTGCGGTCGGTGAGCAGGCGGTGGTCCTGGAACACCACGCCCACCTGGCGCCGGTGCAGCGGCACCTTGCGGCCGCGCACCTTGGCCAGGTTGCGTTCGTTCACCAGCACGGTGCCGCGGCTGGGCCGCTCGGACAGGTGCACCAGGCGCAACAGGGTGGACTTGCCGGCGCCGGAGTGGCCGGTGACGAAGAGCATCTCGCCCTCCTCCACCGCGAAGCTGACGTCGCTCAGCGCCGGCGGGTTGCCCGGGTAGGTCTTGGTAACGTTGTCGAAGCGGAGCAGGGCCATGCCGGCGACGGTGGTGGAAGTCCCGCGCAATCTAGCAGACGCAAGAACTTGTAGGAGCGGCTTCAGCCGCGAAGCTCTTCGCGAAAAGCTTCGCGGCTGAAGCCGCTCCTACAGGATGCGTTTGTGCAGGAAGCGCCGGGCTCAGTGCTTGCCGGGCGGCGTGCGCTTGACCAGGGACTTGAGGCCGGCCTTGATGCGGCCGAGCAGCGAGGGCTTCTCGCTGGCGGCGGGCGCCGGCTCGGGCTTCTTGCGGCCAGCCTCGGCGCGCGGCGCGGCGGCCTCGGCGCCGGCTTCGCCCACGGG
>NZ_AVCH01000033.1 GCF_000747075.1 Arenimonas malthae CC-JY-1 | reverse complement strand
CGCCGGCACCGCCCGCCCCACCCACGCCCCCGGCCCCGCCGGAGCCCGACGACGTGACCGTGGTGCACGCCGACGGCATCGTCACCCGCATCGCCACCGCGCCGCGGCGCGTGGATTGACCGGGAAATAGTCCGGGTTGAAGCCGGGCGCGGGATCGGGGTCTACTGGCCCTCCCCCGCGCCCGTCCCGGATTGATGCGAACTTCTTTCCGCGTTGCCCTGGTTGCGAGCGCCCTGCTGCTCGTTGCCGCTGCCGTCATCCTGATGAGGCGCGGCCACGATGAGGTGGCCGGCGATGCAAGTGAGCCTGCCGCCCCCCTGCCCGGCCTCACCAGCCTGCCGGTCGAACCCTCGGCGAAACCCACGCGCGCGGTTGCGCGCTATGACGCCAACGGCACGCCGCGCCCGGTCGAACCGCTGCCGCCGCTGGCCGAGCTCGTCGCCCGCGCCGACGGCGGCGATGCCCGCGCCGCCTGCCAGCTGGCGGCGGAGCTGCATGCTTGCCGCGAGAAAGCGGTGCTTGCCGGCCCCCGGCGCAGAGGCGGCAACGAGGAGCATCCCAACCGCTGCTCCGACCTGATCGAAAAGTACGGCGGTCGCCATTTCAACTATCTGCGCCAGGCCGCCTTCGCGGGCGAACCCGAGGCCATGCTTCGCTATGCCAAGGGCGAAGCCTTCGGCGTTCCCGGCGAGAGTTACGCCTTCCTTTCCACGCCGGACTTCGACACCTGGCGCCGCGAGGCGCCGGCCATGCTGCAGGCGGTGTTCGAAGCGGGCTACCCGGAGGCGGCGCTGCACCTGATGCTGGCGCAGGAGCCCATTTTCGGCGGCCAGCTCGCGGCGCTGCTGCCACCCGACCCGCTTCGGGAACGCGCCCGCATGGAGCTGATGGTGCTGTTCGCCGGCCAGCATCCCGAGGCGGCGAAGATCGCGGCGAGCCTGCCCCGCGCGGATCCGGCCCTCCAGCAGGAGGCGCAGGCGCTGGCGCGTCGCTGGCACCTTGAGTATTTCAATGGCCTGGAGGTGGACCCCAACACCGAGCCCACCGACCACGGCATGCCGCTGATGGCAGGCAGCGGCCAGGCCTGCAGCCAGCCCATCCCGGGGTTGAAGAAATGAGCCGCGCCGGGCGCGTCGCCAGCGTGGTACTCGTCGCTGCCCTGCTCGTCGCGGCAGGCTGGCGCCTGTGGCCGGGACCGACCACCGCGGCGCCCACGCCGAGTGGGAAGGACCGGCCTGTGCCGGAGGAATCACCCGCGACGCGGGCCACCGCAGCTCCCGCCGAATCCGAGTCGCTGCGCGCCGATGCGCCGGTGTCCATGTTGCCTGCCGAAACCCTGCCGCTGGCCCAGCGCATGGCCGAACTGCAGCGCTGGTCCGAAGCCGGCCATCCCGAAGCCAGCTGCCGCCTCGCCATCGAACGCATGCGTTGCCGCATGCTGCGCGCGCGCCCGCAGGAGGCAGGCCCTTCGGACTACGAGGAAAGGCTCGAGCAGGAGGGCAATCTGGAGGCCGCCAACGCCCTGGCCGAGGCGCAATTGCTGCGCATCCAACAGACGGCCGCCTGCCGGGAGGCCAACCCGGGCACCGAAGTCGGCGCGCTCGCCCTGCTGGCGCCGGCGGCGGCGGCCGGGCATGCGCCGTCGCAGGTGCTGTATTTCTCCATCGGAAAACAGTTCCGCTTCCAGCGTGGCATCTACCAGCACCCGGGCTTCGACGCCTGGCGGCGCGACGCGGCAAGGCACCTGTTCGCGGCTGCGCAAGCAGGGGAACCCGAGGCCGCGTCCGCGCTGGCGCGCGCCCTGGGCAATGACTCGGACCTGGGCGACGGGCTGGTCCCGGACGACGCGCGGGCGGCCTACGTGCAGCGGGTCCTGGCCGACCGGCTGTTCGGACGCGAAACGCATTCCTCGTGGGCGCAGCGGGCCGGCTTCGACGACGCGGAGCGCGCGCAGCTGGAAGCCGAAGCGGCGCGCCTGCACGCGCAGCGATTCGCCGGCCGCCGTTTCCGCGACCGCCAGCTCGACGCGTCGGCGCCCCACCGCCTGCCGGCGCTCACAGCCTCGGATTTCTGCGGCCCGCCGATCCCGCTATAATCCCCGCGCTTTCCCTGACTTCGGGGAGTAGCCCGGCCCCCACGGGGCTTCCGCGCATCAACACACTTGGCAACCGCCATGGTGCGCGGGCAAGGCGAAGGCCTTGCGGGCAAGACCGGAGGCAGACGCGTCGCTCACCCGGGCCGGGTGGCGGGGCGTCGGCCTTCCCTTGCCCCACACCCGGCCCCGGAGTCTTCCTTGGACGCATTGTTCGTTTCCACCCTCGCCGTCGCCGTCGCGGAAATCGGCGACAAGACCCAGCTGCTCGCGCTGGTGCTGGCGGCCCGCTACCGCAAGCCCTGGCCGATCATCGCCGGCATCCTGGTGGCCACCCTGCTCAACCACGCCCTGGCCGGCTGGCTGGGCGCGCTGGTGACCGGCTGGGTCAGCCCGGAAGTCCTGCGCTGGGGCGTGGTGGTGTCCTTCCTGGCCGTGGCCGCCTGGGCCCTGGTGCCCGACAAGCTCGAGGAAGACGAAGCGAAGACGCCGAAATACGGCGCCTTCCTGGCCACGCTGGTGGCCTTCTTCCTGGTCGAGATCGGCGACAAGACCCAGGTCGCCACCATCGTGCTGGCGGCGCAGTACTCGCCGCTGTGGCAGGTGGTGGCCGGCACCACGCTGGGCATGGCCATCGCCAACGTGCCGGTGGTGCTGCTGGGCGCGCGCTTCGCCGCCAGGCTGCCGCTCAAGGCGGCGCGCTACGCCGCGGCGGCGCTGTTCGCCGGCCTGGGCCTGTGGGTCGCCTTCCAGGGGCTGCCGGCCTGACAGCACGCGGCGGGGCGTCGTATCCTCGTCCCACCGTCCCCAGGCCACGACCCCCGGCGTGAGTACCCTGAGAGAAACCCTGGACGACCTCGCGGCCGCGCTGCGCGAGCGTCCCGACGACCTGCTGCTGGAAATCGGCGCGGGTGGCGAACTGCTGGTCGCCCGCCTGCGCCTGCTGGTGGCCGGGCTGCTCCTGCTGTTGCCGCTGCTCAACGCGCTCACCGATGGCCAGCCGACCGACAGCCTGGCCGGCCTGGCCGGGGCCACGGGCGTGACGCTCTTCAGCTGGGCCTGGCTGCGCATGGCCCAGCGCAAGCGCCGGCCGGCGTGGCTTCCCATGGTGTCGTCGGCCTTCGACGTGAGCCTGGTCAGCTTCGTGCTGGTGCTGCTGGGCCTGCTCTCGTCGCCGGTGGCCACGCTCAACAGCACCGTGGTCTGGGGCTGCTACCTGCTGGCCGTCTTCGCCACCGCGCTGCGCCAGGACCTGCGCGTCACGCTGTTCGCCGGCACGCTGGCGCTGGCGCAGTCGTCGCTGCTCTGGCTGGCCGTGGTGGCCTTCGCCGACGGCCCGCTGGTGTCGGCCGACTACGGCACCGTGCACGCCTCCTCGCAGCTGCAGCGGCTGGTGCTGCTGCTGGCGGCCACGCTGGTGACGGCGGTCATCGTGTTCCGCGCCCAGCGCCTGACCCAGTGGTCGAGCACCGACGGCCTGACCGGCCTGCACAACCGCAGCTACCTCAACACCCAGGTGCCGTCGAAGGTGGAATCGGCGCGGCGCGAAGGCCGCACCCTCACCCTGGCCCTGGTCGACCTCGACCACTTCCGCCACATCAACGCCGAACTCGGCCACCTGGCCGGCGACCGCGCCCTGCGCCACGCCGTGGCGGTGCTGCGCCGCGAACTGGGCCGCGAGGAGCCGATGATCCGCGTCGGCGGCGAGGAGTTCGTGCTGATGCTGCCGCTGCCCATTGGCGCCGCCTGGGAGCGCATGGAAGCCCTGCGCCGCAAGCTCGAGGCCGCGCCCTTCCTGCCCGAGCCCGACGTGGAGCCGCGCAAGCTCACCCTCAGCGCCGGCCTGGCCTGCTGCCCGCAGGACGCCAACGACCTGTCGGGCCTGATGAAACGGGCCGACCAGCGCCTGCGCGCGGCCAAGGCCGGCGGCCGGAACCGCGTGGTGGCCCGCGAGGGCGACTGAACCCGCATTGCCCGGGCGGGGCGCGGTGAACTACCCTGCCGCATCTTCCCGGGGTCTCATTCCATGGTCACCAGCATCCTTTTCGGCCTCTTCGGCCTGGCGGTCCTGATCGGCATCGCCTGGCTCTTCTCCAACAACAAGGGGGCGGTCGATTGGCGGCTGGTGCTCACCGGCATCACCCTGCAAATCGGTTTCGCGGCCCTGGTGCTGCTGGTGCCGGGCGGGCGCGAGGTGTTCGACTGGCTCGGCCACGGCTTCGTGAAGATCCTGGAGTTCGTCTCCGCCGGCTCGAACTTCATCTTCGGCAGCCTGATGGACACCTCGAAGTTCGGCTTCATCTTCGCCTTCCAGGTGCTGCCCACCATCATCTTCTTCGCCGCGCTGATGGGCGTGATGTACCACCTTGGCGTGATGCAGGCGATCGTGCGCGCCATGGCCTGGGCCATCACCAAGGTGATGAAGGTGTCCGGCGCCGAAACCACCAGCGTCTGCGCCAGCGTGTTCATCGGCCAGACCGAGGCGCCGCTGACGGTGCGCCCGTACATCCCGCGCATGACCGAATCCGAGCTGATCACCATGATGATCGGCGGCATGGCCCACATCGCCGGCGGCGTGCTGGCGGCCTACGTGGGCATGCTCGGCGGCGGCGACCCGGAGCAGCAGGCCTTCTACGCCAAGCACCTGCTGGCCGCGTCCATCATGGCCGCGCCCGCCACCCTGGTGGTGGCCAAGCTGCTGATCCCGGAAACCGGCACCCCGCTCACCCGCGGCACGGTGAAGATGGAAGTCGAGAAGACCTCCAGCAACATCATCGACGCCGCCGCCGCCGGCGCCGCCGACGGCCTGCGCCTGGCGCTCAACATCGGCGCGATGCTGCTGGCCTTCATCGCCCTGATCGCACTCATCAACGCGCCGCTGACCTGGCTGGGCGACGTCACCGGCGTGGCCGCCATGCTGGGCAAGCCCACCGACCTGGCCACCATCTTCGGCTACGTGCTGGCGCCGATCGCCTGGGTCATCGGCGTGCCCTGGCAGGACGCCAACACGGTCGGCTCGCTGATCGGCCAGAAGATCGTGATCAATGAATTCGTGGCCTACCTGCAGCTGGCCGACATCGTCAACGGCCGCGTGGACGGCGTCGAGCTCACCGAGAAGGGCCGCCTGATCGCCACCTACGCGCTGTGCGGTTTCGCCAACTTCAGCTCCATCGCCATCCAGATCGGCGGCATCGGCGGCCTGGCCCCCGAGCGGCGCCAGGACCTGGCCAAGTTCGGCCTGCGCGCCGTGCTGGGCGGCACCCTGGCCACCTTCATGACCG
>NZ_AVCH01000032.1 GCF_000747075.1 Arenimonas malthae CC-JY-1 | reverse complement strand
ACCCTGGGTGCCTGAGCCATGGCGGGCACGGTGCTTGTCCTGGGCTCGTACAACCAGGACCACGCGTGGTCCGCCGACGACCTGCCCGCCCCCGGCGCCACGCGCCTGGGCAGTTACACCAGCGGCCCCGGCGGCAAGGGCTTCAACCAGGCCGTGGCCGCGGCCCGCGCCGGGGCCCGCACCGGCTTCGTGACCGCGCTGGGCGAGGACGCCGCGGCCGCCACGGCGCGCGCGCTCGCCGCGGCCGACGGCATCGTGCTGCACGCGGAAGTGCATGGCAGCCTGCCCTCGGGCACCGCCGGCATCTTCGTGGACGCGGCCGGGCGCAATGTCATCGTGGTGGCGCCCGGCGCGAACGCGGCGCTGACGCCGGGCTTCGTCGCGGCGCTGGACCCGGCGTTCGCAGGCGCCGACGTTTTCCTGGCGCAGCTGGAGGTGTCGCCCGAGGCCGTGCACGAAGGCCTGCGCCGCGCCCGCGCCGCGAACGCGCTGGCCATCCTCAACCCCGCGCCGGCGAACGCCTTCACCACCGAAGCGCTGCTGCGCCAGGCCGACGTGCTGACGCCGAATGAAACCGAATTCGCCGCCCTGCTGCAGCGCCACCGCGGCCTGGCCTGCGACGCCGACACGCTGGCCGCGCAGGACGACGCCGCACTGCACGCGCTGTGCCGGGAACTCGCGCCCTGGGCCACCGTGGTGGTGACGCTGGGCGCCAGCGGCGTGTTCGTTTCCCATCCCGGCGAAGCCTTGCGCGGCGACGCGACCGGCGCCTACCGCCTGCGCCCCGAAGCCGTGCACGCGGTGGACACCACCGGCGCCGGCGACGCCTTCAGCGGCGCCCTGGCCGCGGCCCTCGCCGCCGGGGCGGATGCGGCGTTCGCCGACGCCGTGCGCTTCGCCAACCGCTTCGCCGCGCTGTCCACCGAACGCCGCGGCGCGGCGCTGGCCATGCCGCGGCGGGCCGAGGTGGAGGAGCGTTTCGGCCCGGCCTAGTTGTTGCTGTTGCGAATCATTCTTATTATCATGCGCGCAGTTCCCTGATGGACCGCCCGCATGCCCCGCCTTTCCGTTCTCGCCCTCGCCGTCCTCGGCGCCCTTTCCCTGCCCGCCCTGGCCGATGACGGGCTGGCCGTGCTCGACGAAGTCACCGTTTCCGCCAGCACCAGCCGGCTGCCCTGGTCGGAGGCAGCCCTCCCGAACACCATCACCGTCATCGACCGCGCCCAGCTCGAGCAGCAGCTGGCGCTCACCAACGACCTGTCGCAGGTGCTGGCCAACCTGATCCCCGCCTTCGCGCCCTCGCGCCAGAAGATGACCAGCTTCGGCGAATCCCTGCGCGGCCGGCAGCCGCTCTACATGGTGGACGGCGTGCCGCAGTCCACCCCGCTGCGCGACGGCTCGCGCGACGCCCACACGATCGACCCGGCCATGGTCGAGCGCATCGAGGTCATCCACGGCGCCAACGCGCTGCAGGGCCTGGGCGCCTCGGGCGGCATCATCAACATCATCACCAAGCGCGCGCCGCGCGAGGACGGCGACACCTGGCACGACGTGTCCCTCGGCGCCAGCACCGCGCTGCCCACCGAAGACGATGCCACCGGCACGCGCGCCTCCTGGCTGTCCGGCACCCGCCGCGGCGCGGTGGATTTCGTCGGCGGCGCCTCGCACGCCACCGAAGGCCTGCACTACGACGGCGATGGCCGCGCGCTGGCGGTGAACGGCGTGCAGGGCGACCTGATGGATTCGAAGTCCACCAACCTGTTCGCCAAGCTCGGCGTCGACCTCGGCGGCGACCGCCGCCTGCAGTTCACCGCCAGCCATTACGCGCTCGACGGCGACGGCGATTACGTCTCGGTGCCCGGCTCGATCGCCACCGGCACCCCCGCCACTTCAGTGCGCGGCGACCTGCCGCTGGACCCGCCGCGCAACCGCTCGACCCAGGTCGCCGCCGACTACACCGACCGCGACCTGGCCGGCGGCTACCTGCAGGCGCAGCTGTACTGGGTGGACTTCGCCGCCCGCTACGGCTCCAGCCCCTGGGTGGATTTCTTCAGGAATGAACCCGGTTCGATCTGGCAGGACCAGTCGCAGAACGTTTCCGAGAAGTTCGGCGGCAAGTTCAGCTGGTCGCGCGCCGACCTGTTCGGCCTGCCGCTGCAGGCCACGTTTGGCCTCGACCTGGCCCGGGACACCACCTACCAGGAACTGCTGGAAGCCGGCCTGGACTGGGTGCCCGAAACCACCTACCGCTCCACCTCGCCCTTCGTGCAGCTGCAGTACGCGGTGGGCGACTTGAGCCTGGTCGGCGGCCTGCGCCACGAGCGCGGCGAGCTCAGCGTGGACGACTACGTGACCCTGCCGGTGTACGGCGCGCAGGCGGTCGAAGGCGGCAACCCGGAAACCCGCGAAACCCTGCCCAACGCCGGCTTCGTCTGGCAGGCCACCGACGCGCTGGCCTTCTACGGCTCCTATGCCGAGGGCTACACCGTGGCCGACATCGGCCGCGTGCTGCGCGCCATCAACCGCCCGGGCCAGTCGGTGGAAAACCTGGTGGACCTGTCGCCCGTGGTGGCCGACAACCGCGAACTCGGCCTCGACTACGACGACGGCCGCTGGACCGCGCACCTGGCCGCCTACTGGTCCGATTCCGACCTGGGCTCGCTGCTGGTCTACGACCCGGTGGCCGACAACTACAACGTCAGCCGCCAGAAGACCGAGATCCGCGGCATCGAAGGCAACGTGGCCTTGCGCTTCGGCAGCGGCGACCGCATCGGCCTGGCCTACGCGCAGACCGAAGGCCGCTACGACCGCGACCAGGACGGCGCGGTGGACACCGACCTCGAGGGCATCAACATCAGCCCCGACCGCGCCACGCTGTTCTGGGAGCGCGCCTGGACCGGGGGCGTCGCCACCCGCCTGCAGGCCAGCCACGCCTTCGACCGCGACTTCGAGCGTTTCGGCAGCCGCGTCGCTTCCTTCGACGGCTACACCACGCTCGACCTGCAGGCCCGCGTGGCGCTGCCGCTGGGCACGCTGTCGGTGGGCCTGGAAAACCTGCTGGGCGAGCAGTACGTCACCTACTACTCGCAGACCACGCCCTCGAACGACGACTACGTCGCCGGCCGCGGGCGCGTGCTGAGCCTGGCCTGGTCGCACCGCTTCTGAGCGCGGCGATGGCCGACGCGAGCCTGCACGCCCCGGGCCGCCTGAAGCGGCGCGCCCGGTCGCTGCTGGCCTGGCTGCACCTGTGGCTGGGGCTGGTGGTGGGCAGCGTGTTCGCGCTGGTGTCGCTGGCCGGGTCTGTGCTGGTTTTCCACACCGAACTGCTGCTGGCCACGCATCCGCGGCTGGCGGCGTTTTCCCCGTCGGCGAGCGGCGAGGTGATGGGCCGCCTGCTCGCCGACGGGGCCCCGCGCGGCCTCACCGCACTCGACCTGCCTCGCGAAGGCCTGCCGGTCTGGCAGGCCTATTACGCCGACGGCAGCCGCGCCTACTTCGCGCCCACCGACGGCGAACTCCTGCTGGCGCGCAGCCACGACGGCGACTGGCTGATGTGGCTGCACCACTGGCACGTGGAGCTGCTGGGCGGCACCGTCGGCAAGGAGGTGCTGGGCATCGCCGGCTGGATCGCCTTCGGCCTGCTGCTCAGCGGCCTGTACCTGTGGTGGCCGAAGGCCGGCAAGGCGCTGTCGCAGCTGCGCTGGCATGCCGGCCCGCCGGCGCGGCGCTGGCTGAGCTGGCACCGCAGCAGCGGCGTGCTGATGCTGCCGCTGCTGGGCCTGGCCACGCTGACCGGCCTGGGCATGGTGTATTCCGCCGGTTTCCGCGGCGTGCTGGTGGGCACGCTGGGCGCGAACCCGCCGCCCGTGG
>NZ_AVCH01000031.1 GCF_000747075.1 Arenimonas malthae CC-JY-1 | reverse complement strand
CGGGCCGGCACCGGCGCCGCGCGCGGCACTTCGATCGAGAACACCGTGCCGCGCCCGGGCCAGGAACGCAGCTTCAGCGGATGCCCCAGCAGTCGCGCGATGCGTTCCGCGATGGCGAGGCCCAGGCCCAGGCCCTGCCCGCCTTTGTCGAGCCGGCGGAACTCTTCGAAGATGGCCTTCTGGTCGGCCTCGGCGATGCCCGGGCCGGTGTCCCAGACCTCGATCGCCAGTGCCTCGCCGCGCCGGCGGCAGCCCACCACGATGCGGCCGCGCGCGGTGTAGCGCACGGCATTGCCCAGGAAGTTCTGCAGCACGCGCCGCAGCAGCTGCGGGTCGCTGTGCACCCAGGCGCGCGAAGGCACGTGGTCGAGCGCCAGGCCCTTCTGCGCCGCCAGCACGCCGAATTCGGCCACCAGGTGCTGCAGCAGTTCGTCGAGCCGGAAGGCCTGCGGGTTGGGCGCCATGCCGCCGGCGTCGAGCCGGGAAATGTCGAGCAGGCCCGAGAGCAGGTCCTCGGCCGAGCCCAGCGCGCCGTCCACGTTCGCCAGCGCCTCGCGGTGCGGCGTGCCCGCCAGCTGCGGCGCCAGCGCGTGCACGAACAGGTGCGCCGCGTTGAGCGGCTGCGCCAGGTCGTGGCTGACCGCGGCCAGGAAACGCGTCTTGGCGCGGTTGGCGCGTTCGGCCTCGGCCTTGGCGCCGGCCAGTTCGGCGGTGCGTTCGGCGACGCGCTGCTCCAGCGTTTCGGCCACCGACTTGAGTTCGGATTCGCTGCGCCGGAACGCGGTGACGTCGGTGAAGGTGGCCACGAAGCCGCCGCCGGGCATGGGGTTGCCGCGGATCTCGACCACGGTGTCGCCGAAATGGCGCTCGGCGACGTAGGGCGTGCCCGCGCGCATGTGCTCCAGCCGCTTGCGCACCTCGAGTTCTTCACGGCCGCCGCCGGCCAGGCCGCGGCGCACGTTGTGCGCCACCAGCTCGGCCACCGGCACGCCCACCTGCAGCAGCTCGCGCGGGTAGTCGAACAGCTCGGCGTAGCGCCGGTTCCAGGCCACCAGGCGCAGTTCGGCGTCCACCACCGAAATGCCCTGGCTCATGTTTTCCAGCGCGGCCTCGAGCACGCGCTGGTTGAAGCGCAGCGCCTGCGAGGCCTCGCCGACGATGGTGGCCACGGTGTCGAGGTCGGGGCCCTGGGCGCGGCGGGCGGCGTCGAGCAGCAGGCGCGCCGAGGCGGCGCCGAGCACCGCCGCCAGTTCGCGCTCGATGCGCTGGCGCGTGGCCGCCGGCACCGCCTGCCCGGCCGGTGCCGAAGCCAGCGCGGCATCCACTTTCGCGGCGGGCAGGAAACGTACCGCCACCTCGCGCAGCACCTCGCGCGAAAGCGCGCCGGCGGCGAACGTGTCGGGGCGCGCATCGAGCCGCGAGGCCAGCATCCACGGCAGCAGCGCGCCGGCCACCAGGCTCAGCACGGTCGCGCGGCCGATGCGGCTCCAGTCGCCCAACCCGAACAGCGCGTCGGGCGCCAGCCAGGCCCAGCCCAGCGGCCCGTCGCGCAGCCACGCCGGCGAGGCGCCCATGGCCTCGGCCAGCGCCGGCACCAGCAGCGCCCAGCACCACAGCGCCACCGCCACCGCCAGGCCGGCCAGCACCGCGCGCGCGGGCATC
>NZ_AVCH01000030.1 GCF_000747075.1 Arenimonas malthae CC-JY-1 | reverse complement strand
CCAGCCGCGCCGCTTCGCCCGGATCGGGCACGCGGCTGGCCAGCGCCGCGCGCGGCAGCCGGCGCAGCCAGGCCTCGTTGCGCAGCGTGCGGGCGAAGCGCGAATACCCGAAGAACAACTCGTCGCCGCCGTCGCCCGACAGCGCCACCGTCACGTGCCGGCGAGCCAGCGCGCACAGCAGCGCGGTGGGAACCTGCGAGGAATCGGCGAAAGGCTCGTCGTAGATGCGCGGCAGCTTCGGCACCAGGTCGAGCGCGGCCCGGCCGTCCACGCGCAGTTCGGTGTGCGCGGTGCCCAGGTGCCGGGCCACGGCGGCCGCGTGCGCGCTCTCGTCGTGCACCGCGTTGTCGAAACCGATCGAGAAGCTGCGCACCGGCCCGGGCGACTGCGCCTGCAGCAGCGCCGTCACCAGCGAGGAATCGATGCCGCCCGAGAGGAAGGTGCCCAGCGGCACGTCGGCCTCGCGGCGCAGCGCGGTGGCGTCGCGGAGCAGGACGTCGAGCGCGTCCATGGCTTCGGCGTCGCTGCCGTCGAAACCGCGCGCGATGGCGTCGCGCTGCGCTTCGAGCGCGCTCCACCAGCGCCGCGGCGCGGCGATCGGGTCGAATGCCGTGGCCCCCGCATGCCGCGCGGCCGTGTCCAGGCGCAGCAGGGAACCCGCCGGGAGCTTGTGCACGCCGCGCAGGATCGACCACGGCGCCGGGATGTAGTCGAAGCGCAGCAGGAGCGCCAGCGCATCCGGGTCCACCTTCGGGCGCAGGCCCGGGTGGGCGCGCAGCGCGGCCAGTTCGCTGCCGAACACCAGGCTGCCGTCGTCGGTCCAGCCGTAATACAGCGGCTTCTTACCCAGGCGGTCGCGCGCCAGCCACAGTTCGCGCTGCTTCCGGTCCCAGGCCGCCAGCGCCAGCATGCCGTTGCCGCGCGCCAGCGTGGCCTCGACGCCCCAGCGCGCGATCGCGGCCACGAGCACTTCGGTGTCGCTGCGGCTGTGGAAGCGTTCGCCGAGGGCCTCGAGTTCGGCGCGCAGCGCGTGGTGGTTGTAAAGCTCGCCGTTGAAGACGACTACCCAGCGGCCGTCGCGCGAGGGCATCGGCTGGTGGCCGTCCGGGCTGGGGTCGAGGATGGACAGGCGCCGGTGCGCCAGCACCAGGCCGGCGCCCGGGTCGGCCCAGGTGCCGGCGTCGTCGGGGCCGCGGTGCGCGATGGCTTCGGCCTGGCGTGCACCGAGCGCGTGCAGCGCGTCGTCGTCGCGGGCTTCGGGGAACCAGGTGCCGGCGATGCCGCACATGGCCTAGGGCGCGCCCGGGGTGGTCACGGGCGGTCCTGCGGCGGATCGGCCACCGGCTGGCCCTGCTGCAGCAACCACAGCATCACCGTCTTCTGGCGCACGTAGTTGGCGCGCACGTAGGCATAAACCAGCCCGTGCCAGCCGTCGAGGAAACCGCCGCGCAGCAGGTACCCGCGCCAGAAACGCCAGGCCGGTGCCAGCACCAGCTTGGCCAGGGTGGCGCGCTTGCCGCGGCGGAAATCGTGCTCGGCCATCATGCGGGCGTAGCGCTGGGTCTTGAGCAACTGCTGCTCGAGCGACCGGTAGGGGAAGTGCAACAGGTCGCCACGCAGCGTCTTCACCAGGCCGTCCACGCTGGCCGACTCGTGCACTTCGCGGTTGCCCCGCCAGCCGCCGCGGCGGCGGTCGAACAGGCGCAGCACGCGGTCGGGGTAGGCGTTGCCGTGGCGAAGGAACCGGCCGAAATAATTCGACAGCCGCGCGAAGCGGTAACCCGCGGCGTCAGCGAAGCCGGCGGCACGCTCGGCCTCGATGGCGGCGCGCAGGGTCGCGTCCACGCGTTCGTCGGCGTCCAGGCACAGCACCCAGTCGTGCGCCGCCTGCTCCACCGCGAACTGCTTCTGGCTGCGGTAGCCCTCGAAGGCGCGCTGCAGCACGCGCGCCCCGTGCGCCCGGGCGATGGCCACGGTGTCGTCGGTGGAAAAGGAATCCACCACCACCACTTCGTCGCAGAACGACAGCGAGGCCAGGCAGTCGCCTAGGCGGCCGGCCTCGTTCAACGTGATAATGCAAGCCGAGACGCGGGGCGGAGGAGTCTTGATGGCGGAGTACCTGTTGTTCGCGACGGAACGCTACGGGCTGCCCATTCTGGGTCCGCTCGCGGAGACGCTGCAAGCGGCGGGGCACGGCGTTCACGCCTTGCTAACGCGCGGCGCCGCGGGTTGCGCGCTGCCGGCGCCGGTGCGTTCGGTGGACGTGCGCCAGGCCGTGGCGCTGCGGCCGCGCGCGGTGTTCAGCGCCGCCAACGACGTGCCCACCTTTGTTTCCGGCGCCAAGGTGCAGCTCTTCCACGGCTTCAACGTCGAAAAACGCAGCGACGCACGCGGCCACTTCCGCGTGCGCGGCGTGTTCGACCTCTACTGCACGCAAGGCCCCGCCACCACCGCGCCGTTCCGTGCGCTCGCCGAGAAGCAGCGCCACTTCGCCGTGGTCGAAACCGGCTGGACCAAGCTCGACCCGCTGTTCCGCGGCCACGACGCCGAAGCCGCGGCGCTGCGCGCGCCGGCGGCGGGGCGGCCGGTGGTGCTGTTCGCTTCCACCTTCACCGAGCGCCTGAGCGCCGCACCCCACCTGCACGCGGCCATCGCCGCCGAGGTCGCGCGCGGCGACCGCTACTGGCTGCTCACGCTGCATCCGAAGTGCCCGCCCGCGCTGTTCGAACGCTACCGCGCGCTGGCCGGCCCGAACGCCGCCTTCGTCGAGACCGAACAGCTGGTCACCGCGCAGCGCGCCGCCGACGTGCTGCTGGCCGACACCACGTCGGTGGTCTCGGAGTTCGTGGTGCAGCGAAAGCCGGTCGTCACCTTCCGCAACCGCGCGCCGAAACCGCACATGATCGACTTCGACGACCCGGCGGACCTGCCGGACAGGCTGGCGCGGGCGTTCGCGCCCGGCGCGGAGCTGCGGCAGGCCATCGACGCCTACGCCGAATCGATCCACCCCTGTCGCGACGGCCGCGCCAGCGAACGCGTGCTCGCCGCCACCGAAGCGCTGCTGGCCGGCGAACTCGGCGTGCTGCGGCGCAAGCCACTGGCGGGCTGGTGGCGCGGCCTGCAGCTGCGCCGCGAATTGGGTTACTGGGGCCGCTGAGCGCGCCTCAGCGCGGGCGCCCCAGTTCCAGCAGCAGGATGCCCTCGCCGCCCTCGCGGATGCCGTAACCGAGCTGCAGCGGGCCCAGCCAGGAATCGAAGCCGAAATACACGCTGCCATGCAGCTCCGACGCGCCGTCGTCGAGGTCCTGGCCGCGGCCCCAGGTGCGGCCCAGTTCGATCGTGCCGCCCAGCACCGCCGAGCGGCTGAGCACGCGGCCCAGTTCGTAGGTGTAGCCGGCGTAGGCCAGCGCGTAGTTCTGCGCCAGGCGTTCGTTCGGCCGGTAGCCGGCGAAGCGTGTCAGGCCGCCGAGGCGGAACAGGCCGGGCACCGGGATGTCGTCGTCGCTGGTGACGTGGTAGCGGAAGCCGCCGAAACCCGAGTGCTTGCCGATGGCGCGCGCCGACACCAGGTCCAGGTTCGACTGCGTGTAATCGGTGTCGGCGCCCAGGCCGGTGCGCGACAGCACCGAGCTCAGCACCGCGTAGGTGCCCGCGCGCGGCAGGTAGGTGCTGTCGATGCGGTCGTAGGTGAGCGCCAGCTCGACTTCGCCCTGGTCGAAGTCCAGGCCGTTGAACTGCGGGTTGCCGATCTCCAGCTCCACCTCGCCGTAGCGCCGGCGCAGGCCCAGGGTGGCGGCGCCGTGGTTGCCGAACTCGCGGCCGACGGCCACGTCGATGCCGAAGTTGGGCACGCGGTAGTTCGCCAGGCGTTCGCCGTTGTCGTCGAACAGGCCGAACTTCGGGCTTTCGTAGCTGGCCTGGGAAATGAAGAAATAATCGCCCTCGACGCCCAGCGGCTGGTAGTAGTCCACCAGCAGGCCGGGTTCGTCGCCCAGCTGCAGCAGTCCGCGCAGTTCGCCGCCGAGGCGGTTCACCGGCGCAC
The DNA here is from genome assembly GCF_000747075.1 of Arenimonas malthae CC-JY-1. Taxonomy (GTDB): domain Bacteria; phylum Pseudomonadota; class Gammaproteobacteria; order Xanthomonadales; family Xanthomonadaceae; genus Arenimonas; species Arenimonas malthae. Next base: position 5,279 of record NZ_AVCH01000030.1, on the reverse strand, counting down.
GCAGCACGCCGGCGCGCAGGTTCACGAAGAAGTCGCCGCTGAAGTCCGAGTACAGGCTCAGGCCGGTTTCGAGGTAGTTCGGCCCGTGCCGGTGCGGCACCACCGTGACCACCACGCCGGCCTGGCCGTTTTCCTCGACCAGGTCGTAGCTGACCTGGTCCATGGTTTCCAGGCCGTAGAGCTCGAGCAGGTTGCGCTGCAGGCGCCCGGTGTCCAGCGGCTGGCCCGGGGCGATGTCGATGCGCGAGAGCAGGAAGGTGTCGTCGTAGCGGCTGCGGTTGTCCAGGCGCACGAAGTGCACCACCGGCACGTCGGCGGCCGGCGCCGGGCGCGCCGCGGCCAGCGTGTCGTACCGGCCCGCCTCGACCCCGAGCGCCGCCAGCTGGGGCCGCACCGCCGCCAGGCTCTGCTCGCCGATCTGCAGCGCCAGGTCGAGCTTGCCGAAATCGGTCGTGGCCACCTGGTCGGCCAGCGGCGGCCGGATGGCGATGTCGCGCCCGCCCAGCGCGTCGAGCTGCGCACGCGCGCTGCCCACGGTCATGAAGCTGCTGATCTGGTCGATGATCTGGAACAGGTTGGCGCTTTCGTCCAGCTTTGCCAGCGGCGTGCCCACGTCCACCGCGATCACGATGTCGGCGCCCATGGCCCGCACCACGTCCACCGGCACCTGGTTCACCAGGCCGCCGTCGAGCAGCACGCGGCCGTCGATGACCACCGGCTTGAACGCGCCCGGGATGGACATGCTGGCGCGCATGGCCTGGGCCAGGTTGCCTTCGCCCAGCACCGCGGCCTGGCCGGAGTTGAGGTCGGTGGCCACGGCGCGGAACGGAATGGGCAGGTCGTCGAAATCGGCGCGGGTGGCCACCGGCTGGGTCAGCTGTTCGAGCAGCAGCAGCACGCGTTCGCCCGAAAGCACGCCGCCCGCCAGCTTCACGCCTTCGTTGCCGATGCCGGGTTTGCCGGGGATGAGCGCCAGGTCCTCGTCGCGCTTGCGCCGGAAGGTGCGCTGCGGGCGCTCGAGCCGGTCGTTGAACATGCGCGGCCAGTCGAGCTCGCGCATCTTGGTTTCGATTTCGTCGGCGCCGAGGCCCGAGGCATACAGGCCGCCGACCAGCGCGCCCATGCTGGTGCCGGCGATGCAGTCCACCGGGACGCGCAGGCGCTCGAGCTCCTTGAGCACGGCCACGTGGGCGAAACCGCGCGCGCCGCCGCCGCCCAGCGCCAGGCCGATGCGCGGGCGCCCGGGATCGTCGTCGCCGGCGCGGCAGGGCAATTCCGAGGCCGCGGCGGGCAGCGCGGCGGACAGGGCCAGGACGAATGGCAGGAGCAGGCGGGCAGACATGCAGGTGACCTCGGAGCCGGCTTGGTGCCGGCCTTGCCTGCACAGTCTATCGGCGGCCGCGGCCTACTCGGTGAGGATGGCGCGCGGGTCCTGCCCGGCGGGGCAGTGGTCGTAGGTAACCGGCACGCCGTGCGCCTCGAGCACCGCGGCGAGCTGGCGCTGGCGCATCTGGAAGCGTTCGAAGGCGCGGGCGAGCCGTTCGGCGTCGGCGCCTTCCGGCGCAAAGCCGCCCTCGGCCCAGGCATCGACGTCGAGCAGGGCCATGCGCACGCCGTGGTTGGCGTAGACGGCCAGCGGTTCGGGCGGTGCGTCCAGCCACTGCTCGCTGCCCGGCGCCAGCAGCGCGGCCTCGAGCAGCGGCCACAGCGGGGCCAGGCCCACGTGTTCGTACTGCAGGGCCATCATTGCGGCCAGGTCGTTGAGCGTGAGCAGGCGCGCATGCTCCACCGCCACCGCGAAGCCGTCCTGCGCGGCCAGCGCGGTGTCGGCCGCGGCCATGCCCGTGTCGAGCAGCACCTGCTCCAGGCGTTCGCCCACCGGCGCCACGTCGGCGGCGTCGCCGCGCAGCAGCAGCGGCAGCAGCTTGAGCGGGCCGCCGGCGAAATCGGCCGAGGGCCGCAGCGTTTCCGGCAGGCCGTCGGCGCCGGCGCCGAAGCCGATCACGCGGCCGCCCGGGACCCCGGGCGCGCGCGCCACCAGCCGCTCGAGCTCGGCGTGCAGCGGGTAACCCGGGCGCAGCAGTTCCACCGGGTCGAACGGCGCCGCCACCAGGGCAAGGTCGAGGCCGGCGGCTTCCGGCACCAGCTTGGCGAGGTCGCGTGCCACCAGGCCGGCCAGCGCGCCGGCTTCGGCCGCGTCCAGCGCCTGGCGGCCGGGCCCGGCGCCGGGCGACAGTTCCAGCGCGAGGGCGCCGAGGACACTCAGGACGGGCTTCGACATACGGGGGCGTGCGGTGACGGGTTATGATCCCCATCATACCTTCCACGACATGGACGGCCGGTGCAGAACCCGCCGCAGGCATGGATTTCCAAGACTACAAATCCTTCTGGAACGACAAGGCCAGCACGCCCACCGGCGCGATGGTGGCCGTGGACGGCAGCCACGACGAACGCACGCTGCGCCTGACCGGCGCCTTCTCGGCCGCGCAGGCCCGCGCCGCGCTCGATTTCGCGCCCGGCGACCGGGTGTTCGAGCTCGGCTGCGGCGTCGGCCGCATCGGCCGCGAACTGGCCGGCGAAGTGGCGCACTGGCACGGCCTGGACATCGCCGAGAACATGCTCGAGGTCGCGCGCGGCCGCCTGGCCGGCGTCGGCGGCTGCGCCTTCAGCCCGCTGCGCCGCAGCCGCCTGGACGCGCTGGGCGACGCCTCGATGGACAAGGGCTATTGCGTGGCCGTGTTCATCCACATGGACAAGGAAGACTTCGTGCTCTACCTGCGCGACGTCGCCCGCGTGCTCAGGCCCGGCGGCCTGTTCTACTTCGACCACTGGAACCTGGCCCACCCGGTGGGCTGGCGCCGCTTCTCGCTGGAAGTGGACCAGGCCGCGCGCCTGCCGCCCGGCCAGCGCAAGGACGTGGCGCGCAACCAGTTCTGCGTGCCGCAGGAAGTGGAAGCCTACGTGCGCGGCGCCGGGCTGGAGCTGCTGGCCGTGGTCACCGACACGCCCTGGGTGCAGGTGGTGGCGCGCAAGCCCGACGGCGACGCCGCGGCGTCGGCGCGCGAAGCCGAACGCCTGCGCGCCGCCGCGCCGCGCATCAGCTACGGCGCGCAGTGGACCGCCTATTTCGACGCCATCGTCGCCGACGAGGCCCGCGCCCAGCCGCCGCATTCGCTGCTGGCGCTGCTGGCGCGCGAGCCCGCCGACGACCCGGTGGCCCTGATGTTCCGCGCCTGGATCCACGGCGCCTGGCGTTCGCGGCCCGACTGGGGCCCGGTGCCGGCCGGCCTGGACGCCGGCGCCTGACCTTCCACGAATCCACGAGCAAGGAGTGAGCCCGATGTCGCTTCCCCGTCGTGTCGCCATCCTCGGCGGCGTCCGCATCCCCTTCTGCCGCAACAACACCGCCTACCACGACGTCGGCAACCTCGGCATGTCCATCAAGGCGCTGGGCGCGCTGGTGGAGAAGTTCAAGCTGCACGGCGAGGCGCTGGGCGAAGTGGCCATGGGCGCGGTGCTCAAGCACTCGAGCGACTTCAACCTGGCGCGCGAGGCGACGCTGAGCTCGGGCCTGTCGCCGTCCACGCCGGGCATCACCATCCAGCGCGCCTGCGGCACCTCGCTCGACACCGTCATCACCGTGGCGAACAAGATCGCGCTCGGCCAGATCGAGGCCGGCATCGGCGGCGGCAGCGACACCACGTCCGACGTGCCCATCGCGGTGAACAAGCGCCTGCGCCGTCGCCTGCTCGACCTGAACATGGCCCGCAGCTTCGGCGCGCGCCTGAAGGCCTTCAAGGGCTTCAAGTTCAGGGAGCTGACGCCGGAATTCCCGGGCGTGGGCGAGCCGCGCACCGGCAAGTCGATGGGCGAGCACTGCGAGATGATGGCCAAGGAGTGGAAGATCCCCCGCGAGGCCCAGGACCAGCTCGCGTTCGAGTCGCACACCAAGGCCGCCATGGCCTACGAGCGCGGCTTCTACAAGGACCTGGTGGCGCCGTTCCGCGGCGTCGAGCGCGACAACATCCTGCGCCCCGACACCACGGTGGAGAAACTCGCCACGCTAAAGCCGGCCTTCGACAAGACCTCGGGCCAGGGCACGCTGACCGCCGGCAATTCCACCCCGCTCACCGACGGCGCCTCGGCGGCGCTGCTGGCCAGCGAGGAATGGGCGGCGGCGCACGGCCTCGAGGTGCAGGCCTACCTGCGCGACGCGCAGGTGGCCGCGGTCGATTTCGTGCACGGCGAAGGCCTGCTGATGGCGCCGTGCTGGGCGGTGGCGCAGCTGCTCCAGCGCAACAAGCTCACGCTGCAGGACTTCGATTTCTACGAGATCCACGAGGCCTTCGCTGCCCAGGTGCTGTGCACGCTCAAGGCCTGGGAAGACCCGGTGTTCTGCAAGGAAAAGCTGGGCCTGGACGCGCCGCTGGGCAGCATCGACCGCAGCAAGCTCAACGTGGTCGGCAGCTCGCTGGCGCTGGGCCATCCCTTCGCCGCCACCGGCGCGCGCATCGTCGCCACGGCGGCCAAGCTGCTCAAGGAAAAGGGCCAGGGCCGCGTGCTGATCTCGGTCTGCACCGCCGGCGGCATGGGCGTCGCCGCCATCGTCGAGCGCTAAGGCGGCAGCAGCGGGATGCCGTGGGCGTTGCGGATTTCGGCGACCGCCTGGTCGGCGATCTGCTGGCGCAGGCTGCGGCCGTCGAGCGGCAGCGCCGGTTCGCCGCGGCCCAGGCGCAGCGCGTTGGCGTAGGCGATCTGGGCGCGGCCGGCGTCGTTCTGCGCCGTGAAAACGTGGCCCAGGCTTTCCCAGGCATCGGCGCCGGCGCCCTGCGCCAGCGCGCGGTGCAGGTAGTCCTCGGCCTTGCCCCACAGTTCCTGCGCACGGCACAGGCAGCCCAGCGTGGCCAGCAGGCCGGGGCTGCTGGGGTGCGCGGCCAGCCAGGCTTCGGCGCGCGCCAGCCGCTGGCTGTCGCGGCCCGCCGGCAGGCGGCCGTACAGCGCGGCCAGTGATTCGTCCCAGTTCGCTTCGAGCGCATCGGCCACGGCCAGCGCGCCGGCGTCTTCCAGGCCCAGCGGCGCCGCGCGCAGCGCGAACGCGGTGGCCACCGGCGCGGCGTGCTGCAGGCGCTGTGGCAGCGCGTGCCAGGCCTGCTGCAGCGTGTTCGCGTCCGGGGCCTGCGCCAGGCTGGCGGCGGTGATCTTCATTTCCAGCGCGGCCAGGCCGTCGGCGTCGAGCGCCTGGTCGCGGCGCAGGCCGTTGAGCAGGGCCTGCGCCTCGG
>NZ_AVCH01000029.1 GCF_000747075.1 Arenimonas malthae CC-JY-1 | reverse complement strand
ATCAATCACTTGCGAAGTCTTTCGAACCTCGCTCCTCATGGCGTTTCGCCCGAGGGAGCCGCACATTATACGGCCGTTTCGCGGAACGTCAACACCCTTTTCAGAGGATTTTCGTACCGCTTCCCGCGTCGCCCGGCTCGTGGCCGGCGTCTGCGGGGGGGCGAACTTTAATCGCAGCGCGCCGGCGATTGCAAGCAAATCGCTGGAACCCGCGGAATCAAAGGGTCGGCACCAGGCGCACCCGGGCGAAACTGCGCTTTCCGACCTGCAGGACACCCTCGAATCCGGGGGCGAACAGGCGCTGCGGGTCCTCGAACACCTCCGCATCGATCTTCACGGCCCGCTCCTTTAGCTTGCGCGACGCCTCGGAGTTGCTCGGCGCCAGCCCGGCCGCCACCAGCAGCGCGGCAATGCGAAGGCCCTCGGCCGGCACGGCGATTTCGGCCTGCGGAAGCAGCGACGTATCACCCTCGCCGCGCACCACGGCATGCCAGCCGGCAATGGCCTGCTCGGCCGCCGCGGCACCGTGGAAACGCGCCGCCAGCTCGCGCGCAAGGCGCAGCTTCGCGTCACGCGGATTGAGCTGCCCCGAAGCCACCTCGGCACGCATGGCGTTCAACTCCGCCAGCGACACCTCGAAACTGAGCAGCTCGAACCAGCGCCACATCAGCTCGTCGCCGATCTTGAGCGTCTTGGTGACGATGTCGATGGCCGGCTCGTTGATGCCGATGTAATTGCCCAGCGACTTGGACATCTTGTTGACGCCGTCCAGGCCCTCGAGCAGCGGCATCGTGAGCACGATCTGCGGCGCCTGCCCGTAATGCTCCTGCAGGCCACGGCCCATCAGCAGGTTGAACTTCTGGTCGGTGCCGCCGAGTTCGACGTCGGCCTGCAGCGCCACCGAGTCGTAGCCCTGCACCAGCGGATACAGGAATTCATGGATGGCGATGGACTGCTGGGCGGCGTAGCGCTTCGAGAAATCGTCGCGCTCGAGCATGCGCGCCACCGTGTGTTGCGCCGCCAGCCGGATCATGTCGGCGGCCGACATCTGGCCGAACCACTCGGAATTGAACCGTACCTCGGTGCGATCCCTGTCGAGCACCTTGAATACCTGGTCGGCGTAGGTCTGCGCGTTCGCCAGCACGTCCTCGCGGGTGAGCGGCTTGCGGGTGGCGTTCTTGCCGGTCGGGTCGCCGATCATCCCGGTGAAGTCGCCGATCAGGAAGATGACCTGGTGCCCCAGGTCCTGGAACTGCCGCATCTTGTTGAGCAGCACAGTGTGGCCCAGGTGCAGGTCCGGCGCCGTGGGGTCGAAGCCGGCCTTCACGCGCAGCGGGCGCCCGGCCTTGAGGCGGGCAGCCAGTTCCTCGGGCTTGAGGATCTCCTCGGCGCCGCGGCCGATCAGTTCAAGGGCGGAGTACAGGTCGGACATGGCAATCGGGATTCCGTGGTCGGGCAGGCGCCGGGAGGAGCCCGGCCGTTAAATGGAGGTTAATGGAAAGTTAAAGCGCGCAGGGCGAAAAATCCAGCCGCGACAAGGGTTTGACGCGACTATTTCCGGCTGGTTATCGTACCGCGACATCAGGCCCCAGCGGGGAAAGCCCTTGCCACACCGCGATTCCTTCTCCCTCCGCCGCTGGTCGCACGAACACTGGGTCCTGGCCAGCCTGTTCGCCTCGCTGGCGATCCTGGTCGGAACCATCGTCCCTGGCTTCGCCTCCGCCATGCGCGGCGCCGACGCCGCCGCCAACCGAAGCATCCTTCCGCTGGCCCTGCCCCCGCTGCAGCTGGCCGATGCGCGCGCCAACGCCGCCAGCCGCGCCTGGCAAGTCGTCACCGTGCAGAGCGGTCAGACCCTGGGCGCGCTGTTCGAACAGATGGGCGTGCCCGCCACCGTGATGCACCAGGTGCTCGAACTGCCGAGCGCCCGCCAGGCCCTGTCGCGCCTTCGCGCCGGCGCCGAGCTGGCTTTCGACCTGGGCGAGGCCGGCGAGCTGCGCGGCCTGCGCTTCGACCGCGACGAAGCCGCCCGCGTGGAGATCGTCGCCGCCAACGGCGATTTCAAGGAAAAGGTCATCGAGCGTCCGCTCGAGCGCCGCGTGATGATCGCCAGCGGCGAGATTGACAGCTCGCTTTACGCCGCCGGCGAAAAGGCCGGCCTGGGCCCGGCCATCATCAACCAGATGGCCAACGCCTTCTCGTATGACATCGACTTCACCCAGGACCTGCGCGTCGGCGACAGCTTCCAGGTGGTGTACGAAGAAGTCTGGCGCGACGGCGAACGCCTGCGCAGCGGCGAAGTGGTGGCCGCCAGCTTCACCAACCGCGGCAAGGAATTCACCGCGCTGCGCTACGAGCGCAACGGCAAGTCCGAGTACTTCGACCTCGCCGGCCGGCCGCTGAAGAAGGGCTTCATGCGCATGCCGATCGAGTTCGCGCGCATCAGCTCGCGCTTCAACCCGCGCCGCAAGCATCCGGTGCTGGGCACGGTGCGCGCGCACAAGGGCGTGGACTACGCCGCGGTCACCGGCACGCCCATCATGGCGGCGGGCGACGGCCGCATCGCCTTCGCCGGCTGGCAGAACGGCTACGGCCGCACCATCGTCATCGACCACGGCCGCGGCTACACCACGCTGTACGGCCACATGTCGCGCCTGGGCAAGTACAAGGTCGGCCAGCGCGTGCAGCAGGGCAGCACCATCGGCTACGTCGGCGCCACCGGCCTGGCCAGCGGCCCGCACCTGCACTACGAATTCCGCGTCAACGGCGCGCACCGCGACCCGCTCACCGTGACCATGCCCAAGCCCGACCCGCTGACCGGCGCCGAGCTCGCCCGCTTCCGCGCCACCACGGCGCCGGCGATGGCGCAGCTCAAGCGCGTCGAGGACGTGCGCCTGGCCGCGCGCTGACACCATGGCCTCCGCGAACACCGAGCCCGCCGCCACCGACGGCGGGCTTTTTCTTGGCCTGATCTCGGGCACCAGCGTGGACGGCATCGACGCCGCGCTGGTGCGCTTCTCGCCCGCGCCGCAGGTGCTGTTCGGCCGCACTTACCCGCTGCCCGCGGCGCTGGCCGACGAAGTGCTGCGGCTCTCGCAGGCCGAGGCGCGCATCACGCTGGACGAAGCCGGACGGCTCGACACGCAGCTCGGCCAGGCCTTCGCCGCCGCCGCAATGCAGGCGCTGGCCGACAGCGGCACGTTGGCGCGCGACGTCACCGCCATCGGTTCGCATGGCCAGACGCTGCGCCACGACCCGCGCGGCGATGCCCCGTTCACGCTGCAGCTCGGCGACGCCAACGTCATCGCCGAGCGCACCGGCATCACCACGGTCGCCGACTTCCGCCGCCGCGACGTCGCCGCCGGCGGCCACGGCGCGCCCCTGATGCCCGCCTTCCACGCCGCCGTGCTGCGCGCGGAGCACGAAGAGCGCGCGGTGCTCAACCTCGGCGGCATCGCCAACCTCACCCTGATGCCGCGCGGCGGCGTGGTGCGCGGCTTCGATACCGGCCCGGCGAACGGCCTGATGGACGCCTGGTGCCTCGAACACCGCGGCCAGCCCTACGACCGCGACGCCGCCTTCGCCCGCGAGGGCCGAGTCGATGAAACGCTGTTGGCGGCGCTCATGGCCGACCCTTGGTTCGAACTGCCGCCGCCCAAGAGCACCGGCCGCGACCAGTTCCAGCTGCAGTGGCTGCGCGCGCGCCTGGGCGGGCAAACGCCCGCCGACGTGCAGGCCACGCTGTGCGAACTCAGCGCCGCCACCGCGGCCGATGCGCTGCGGCGTGAACAGCCCGGCTGCGCGCGCCTGCTGGCCTGCGGCGGCGGCGCCCACAACCCGCTGCTGATGCAGCGCCTGGCGGCACGCCTGCCCGGCGTCGCCGTGGCGAGCACCGCCAGCGTCGGGCTTGATCCGGATTTCGTGGAAGCCGCCGGCTTCGCCTGGCTGGCCCGGGAAACCCTGGCCGGGCGCCCCGGCAATTTGCTGGCGGTCACCGGCGCGGCGGGCCCGCGCGTGCTGGGCGCCGTCTACCGCGGCTGATCAGCCGCCGGGCTTCTTCTTCGCGTCGACCATGTAGGACGGCGCATCGTCGGGCAGGCTGTTGAGCGCCGCCATGGCCTCGGCGAAGGCGCGGCTTTCGTCGTCGTTCCAGGAACCGGTGAGGCGGGCGATGTCGCCCGGTTCCGGCGCCGGCTCGGGCTCGATGATGCCCAGCGCCTGCTTGATCAGGTGCAGGATCACGTCGTTGAGCGGCCAGCCCTTCTGTCGCGCCATCTCCTTGATGCGCTCGGCCACACGCTCGTCGATGTCGCGGAGCAGGAAGTCGGCCATGGCCTCGATCCTCGGGGGGACGACCAGCATACGGCCACGGGCCGGGACTGCAAGCCTTGCCGGCCCTCGCCGGGCCCCGGGGTCAGCCCCGGCTCAGCCGGCGCCGCCCTTGTAACCGGCGTCGCCGAGCGAGCGCTCGATGAGGCCGGCGCGCAGCATGTACAGGTAGAGCAGCACGCCAGGCAGCGCCACCAGCGTGGTCAGCACGTAGAACTGGACGTAGCCCAGCGATTCGATCAACGCGCCCGCGGTCGTGCCCGTGACCAACCGCCCCACCACGCTCGCCGCCGCCGACAGCAGCGCGAACTGGGTGGCCGTGAACGCCAGGTTGCACAGCGCCGACAGGTAGGCCACCACCACCACGCCGCCGATACCGCTGGCCAGGTTCTCGAAGCCGATGGTGAAGGCCAGCAGCGCGTTCGAATGCCCCACCGAGGCCAGCCAGGCGAAGCTGAGGTTCGAGGCCGCCATCAGCACCAGCGCGATCAGCACCGAGCGCTTCATGCCGATCGCGGCGTACATCATGCCGCCGACGAAAATGCCCGCCAGCATGGCCACGAAGCCGAAACCCACGTCGTAGGTGGCGATCTCGTCGTTGCTGAAGCCCAGGTCGTTGAGCAGGAGCCGCAGCGTCAGGTTGGCCAGGGTGTCGCCGATCTTGTGCAGCAACACGAACAGCAGCACCAGGAAGGCACCGCGGCGTCGGAAGAATTCGAGCAGCGGGCCGGCGGTGGCTTCCCAGGCCTGGCGCAGGCCGCGATGCGCCGACACCGCCACGTGCCGCGCCGGTTCGCCCATCACCAGGCCGGCCAGCATCGCCGGCAGCGCGAACGCGGCGCAGAGCAGGTAGGCCAGGGTCCAGCCATGACGCGCCGCCACGTACAGCGCCAGCGAACCGGCCGCGACCGAACCGATGCGCCAGCCATATTGCGACATGCCCGAGCCCACGCCGAGCTGCTCGGGCTTGAGCGTTTCGATGCGGTAAGCGTCGATGACGATGTCGTAGGTGGCGCCGGCTGCTCCCACCGCCACCGCCGCCAGCGCGAACAGCGCTAGGTCGGCCTTGGGATCGAGCACCGCCAGCCAGGCCACCGCCAGCATCGCCAGCAGGCCGGCCAGCACCAGCCACGACACGCGCTGGCCCAGCCGGCCCAGCAGCGGCAGGCGCACCGAATCCACCAGCGGCGCCCACAGGAACTTGAAGTTGTAGACCAGGAAGGCCAGCGAAAACGCCGTCACCGCCTTCTTGTCAATGCCATCCTGGGCCAGGCGCGTGGTGAGCGTGGCGCCGATCATCGCGTAGGGAAAACCCGAGGAAATACCCAGCGCCAGCGCCGCCAGCGGCTCGCGCTGGACGTAGGGGCGCAGGCCGGCCAGCAGGCGCTCGGCCAGGCTCATGCGTACTCCACCAGGTAGGGAGCGTGGTCGCTGAACTTCGGCTCGGGGAAGATGGCGCAGCTCCTGAGCTTGTCGCGCAGCGAAGGCGTGACCACCTGGTAATCAATGCGCCAGCCCACGTTCTTGGCGCGCGCGGCGCCGCGCTGGCTCCACCAGGTGTACTCCTCGCCCTCGGGGCGCAGGTGCCGGTAGCTGTCCACCCAGCCCTGCTGGCCGAACAGCAGGTCGAGCCAGGCGCGCTCCTCGGGCAGGCAACCGGAGTTCTTCTGGTTCGAGGTCCAGTTCCTGATGTCCTTGCGGGTATGCACGATGTTCCAGTCGCCGCAGATCACGTAGTCCCGGCCGCTGGCGGCCCACTGCGCGAAGATCGGCGTGATCCACTCCATGCAGCGGAACTTGAACTGCTGGCGCTCGTCGCCGGAGGAACCGGACGGGAAATACAGCGACACCACGCTGAGCTTGCCGAAGCGCGCCTCGAGGTAGCGGCCTTCCTCGTCGAACGGCGCCCAGCCCAGGGCCGTGCGCACCTCGTCGGGTTCGCGGCGCGAGTAGATGCCGACGCCGCTGTAGCCCTTCTTGGTGGTCGCGTCGCGGAAATGGGCGTGGTAGCCGGCGGGGCGCAGGTCCGGGGCGCCGAGCTGGTGCTCCTGGGCCTTGGTTTCCTGGACGCAGACGATGTCGGCGTCCTGGCCGGGCAACCAGTCGAAGAAACCCTTGCTGGCGGCCGAGCGGATGCCGTTGGCGTTGAAGCTGATGATTTTCAAGGGAAGGCGGGCCGGTGGCGTGGTCGGGAAAGGGTAGCCCAATCGCGCGCCGGCGCGGGTGCCCGGCGCGCGCCGGCTGTTGCACAATCACGCTTTCCGCCCGGGAACCCGCCATGAAACCGCACCAGAGCCGCTTCCTCGACCTGGCCTTGGACCGACAGGTGCTGCGCTTCGGCCAGTTCACCCTCAAGTCCGGCCGCGTCAGCCCGTATTTCTTCAACGCCGGCCTGTTCGATTCCGGCGCCGCCCTGGGCACGCTGGGCAAGTGTTACGCCGAGGCGCTGGACGACGCGGGCCTGCAGTTCGACATGCTGTTCGGGCCGGCCTACAAGGGCATCCCGCTGGCCACGGCGCTGGCGGTGGCCATGGCCTGTCGCGGCCGCGACGTGCCCGTGGCCTTCAACCGCAAGGAAGCCAAGGCCCACGGCGAGGGCGGCAGCCTCATCGGCGCGCCGGTGCGCGGCCGCGTGCTGATCGTGGACGACGTGATCACCGCCGGCACCGCCATCCGCGAGTCCATCGGCATCATCCGGGCCGCCGGCGGCGAGCCCTGCGGCGTGCTGATCGCCCTCGACCGCCAGGAGCGCGGCCAGTCGGGCGATCTCTCGGCCGCCCAGGAAGTGACCGCCGAATTCGGCCTGCCGGTGATCGCCGTCGCGGGCCTGGACGAACTGCTGGCGCACGCCGACGAGCGGCCCCAGGTGGCCGCGCACAAGGACGCCCTGGTGTCGTATCGTGCCGCTTACGGAAGCCGTCGCTGAACGCCGGAGTTGGGCCATGAAACGCAAGCTCGTCTGCCTCGCCGTCCTCGCCGCGCTGCTCGCCTCGGGCGGCGCGTTCGCGGAGGAAAAGACCAAGAAGCTCTATCGCTGGGTGGACAAGGACGGCAAGGTGCAGTTCAGCGACACCTTGCCGGCCGAAGCGCTGCAGCAGGCGCGCACCGAGATCAACGCCGAAAGCGGCCGCACCACCGGCGCGGTGGACCGCGCCCTGACGCCCGAGGAACAGGCCGAGAAGGAGCGCCTGGCCGCCGAGGCCGAACGCGCCGAGCGCGACGCGGAAAAGCAACGCCAGACCGAAGAAGCCATGCTCGCCTCGTTCCAGAGCGAGGAGGACCTGCGCCGCTCCTTCGGCATGCGGGTGACGCTGATGCAGGAAAACCTCAATGCCATCGAGGCCGGCATCGGCAGCCAGCGCACCAGCCTGACCGGCCTGCTGGCCGAGGCCTCCGAATCCGAACTGGCCGGCAAGGCGGTGAACGCCAAGCAGGCCGCCGCCATCCGCGAGATCCACGCGGAAATGGTCAAGCAGCAGAACATGCTGATCGTGAAGCAGGCCGAGCTGATGAAGCTCGACGAGGAGCTCGAGCACCTGGTGCGGCGCTTCCACGAACTCAAGGCGCCGCGCCAGGAAAACGCGGCCCCGCCCGCCGGGGAAACCACCCCGGCCGGCTGAGCCCCCGCCTCAGAAGGGCAGCTGAAGGCTCGGGTCGACCGCGAGCAGCTGCTCGCGGAACAGGTTCTTGATGCGCTCGAGCGCTTCGGCGTCCTTGGCGTCGAAGCGCAGCACCAACACCGGCGTCGTGTTCGACGCCCGCACCAGGCCCCAGCCGTCCGGCCAGTCGGCACGCAGGCCGTCGATCGTGGCCAGGCGCGCGCCCTCGAACCTGGCCTTGGCCAGGAAGTCCTCGATGAAGGTGTACTGGCGGCCTTCCTCAACCTTGATCTTGAGCTCGGGCGTGGACACGCCCTTGGGCAGGGTGTCGAAGATTTCCTGCGGCGTCTCGCTCCGGCTCGAGAGGATCTCGAGCAGGCGGCAGGCGGCGTACAGGCCATCGTCGAAGCCGTACCAGCGTTCGCGGAAGAAGAAGTGGCCGCTCATCTCACCGGCCAGTTCGGCTTCCGTCTCGCGCATCTTGGCCTTGATCAGCGAATGGCCGGTCTTCCACATCAGCGGGCTGCCGCCGTGGCGCAGGATGTGCATGGCCAGGTGGCCGGTGCACTTCACGTCGTAGATGACGCAGGCGCCCGGGTTGCGCTCGAGCACGTCGGCGGCGAACAGCATCAGCAGGCGGTCGGGGTAGATCATCTCGCCCGATTTGGTCACCACGCCCAGGCGGTCGCCGTCGCCGTCGAAGGCCAGGCCCAGGTCGGCGTCCACGCGCTTGACCACGCTCACCAGGTCCTGCAGGTTCGCCGGGTCGCTGGGGTCGGGGTGGTGGTGCGGGAAGTTGCCGTCCACCTCGCAGAACAGAGGCTCGACGTCGGCGCCGATGGCCTCGAGCAGCTGCGGCGCGATGCCGCCGGCGATGCCGCTGCCGCAATCGACCACCACGCGCAGCTTGCGCTCGATCTGGATGTCGCCGGCGATGCGGTTGATGTAGTCCTCGGTGACGTCGCGGCGCGACACCATGCCCGGGTTGTCGGCCAGGTAGAGCTGGTTCTCGGCGATGCGCTCGTAGAGCTTCTGTATGGCGTCGCCGGCCAGGGTTTCGCCCTCGATGACGATCTTGAAGCCGTTGTAGTCCGGCGGGTTATGGCTGCCAGTGACCGAGACGCAGGAGCCGGCGCGCAGGTGGTAGGCGGCGAAGTACACCACCGGCGTCGGCGCGGCGCCGATGTCGATGACCTCGCGGCCGGCCTGGCGCAGGCCCTCGATCAGGGCGTCGGCCATCTGCGGCGACGACAGCCGGCCGTCGCGGCCCACCACGATGGTGCGGGCGTCCTGCGCCTGCATCGCGCTGCCGATGGCCTGGCCGATCAGGCGCGCGGTTTCGGCATCGAGCGTCTTGCCGATGACGCCGCGGATGTCATAGGCGCGGAAGATGCTGCGGTCGAGCGCGGCGCGGGCCGGGGCCGGCTTGCCGGGCGCGGCGGCGGCGGTCGTCGGCGC
>NZ_AVCH01000028.1 GCF_000747075.1 Arenimonas malthae CC-JY-1 | reverse complement strand
GCGTCCGAAGGGACGCGAACGACAAGTCATGCCCTGGTTGGTGTCTGGACCGATTTAGCCCGGCCGGATCCGCAAGAAAAATGTTTCGCCTTGGCCCCCGAGCGTGACGCGCAAGCACCGGAGCGGGCAGTGACGGGCCTTTCGTCCAGCCAACCTGGTGCCACGCACCGGACACGCCGTGAAGGCGAGGGTCGATTCCTGGGAGATAAAGGCTTCACCGAGCAGGAATCGACCCGCGCCTTCGCGGTGGGGCCGGCGCCAGTTCAGTGGGCAAAGAAGAACCGACCAAACCTTCCCGGACTTGGGTGAAGAACCTTTTTCTGCCTCAGCCCGGCGCGTCGAACAGCCCGCCCTGCGGCGGCAGTTCGTCGTTGCGGCGGAAGTTCGCCAGGCCCACGCCCACCAGCCGGTAGCGCGTGCGCGCGGGCAGTTCCACGCGCTGGCGCAGCTCCAGCGCGATCTCGGTGAACTGCGCCAGCGACGTCGGCGGCGTGGGCGGGGTGAGACTGCGGGTGAGGATGCGGAAGTCGGCGGTCTTGAGTTTGAGCACCACGGTGCGCGGGCTGCGTTCAAGCTCGCGCTTCGCCCCGGCCCAGGCCTTTTCGGCGAGGCGGCGGATGGCGTCGCCGGTCTGTTCCAGCGGCACGTCGTGTTCGAAGGTGTCCTCGGCGGAGACCTGGGTGGTGGGGCGCTCGCTTTCCACCGGGTGGTCGTCGATGCCGAGCGATAGTTCGTGCAGGCGCCGGCCCCAGCGGCCGAAGCGGCGCTCGAGTTCGTTGCCGCCGTGCGCGCGCAGCTGGCCGACGGTGGCGATGCCCAGGGCCTGCAGGCGCGATTCCATCACCTTGCCCACGCCCGGCAGCTTGCCCACCGGAAGCGGGGCCAGGAAGTCGAGCACCATCGCCGGCTTCACCACGAACTGGCCGTCGGGCTTGCGCCAGTCGCTGGCGATCTTGGCCAGGAACTTGTTGGGCGCGATGCCGGCCGAGGCGGTGAGGCGGGTCTCTTCGCGGATGGCGGCGCGGATGGCCTCGGCCACGGCGGTGGCGCTGGCTAGGCCCTGCTTGTTTTCAGTGACGTCGAGGTAGGCCTCGTCGAGCGAGAGCGGTTCGATCAGGTCGGTGTGGCGCTGGAAGATTTCCCGCACCTGGCGCGACACGGCCTTGTAGCGGGCGAAGTCGGGCGGCACGAACACCGCGTCGGGGCAGAGCTTCTCGGCCCGCAGCGCCGGCATCGCCGAGCGCACGCCGAACCTGCGCGCCTCGTAGCTGGCGGCGCACACCACCGAGCGCGCCCCGCGCCAGGCCACCACCACCGGCCGTCCGCGCAGGGAAGGGTCGTCGCGCTGTTCCACCGACGCGTAGAACGCGTCCATGTCCACGTGCACGATCTTCCGAACCCCGCCCATCCTCCCATTGTCCGGCAAATGGGCCCCGCGAACATATTTGCCTGGGTACAAGGTTTGAAACGACTATGTTGCCCGACCCCATGTCCAGGGAGAGCGCGGGTGGTGCCGGAGCATGTCGAGAGGTATCGGGCGGAGTACCGGGCCACGCTGATCCCGGCGGGGTATCGCGGGCAGTGGCATGCGCTGTTCACCTTCGGGGTGGGCGGGCTGGTGCTGCTGGCCTGCCTCTGGCAGCTGGAAGCGGTGCGGCCGCTGGAATGGCTGGCGGTGCCGCTGTCGCTGGCCTACGCCAACCTCACCGAGTACCTGGGCCACCGCTATCCCATGCACCGGCCGTTCCGCGGCCTGGGCCTGGTCTACAAGCGCCACGCCGGCCAGCACCACCGCTTCTTCACCCACGAGGCCATGCCGGTGGATTCACCGCGCGATTTCCGCGCGCTGCTGTTCCCGCCGGTGCTGGTCGTCTTCTTCTTCGGCCTGTTCGGCGTGCCGGTCTGGTTCCTGCTCGACGCGGTCGTGTCGGCCAACGTCGCCTGGCTGTTCGTGGCCTCGGCGCTGGCGTATTTCCTGAACTACGAAATCCTGCACACCGCCTACCACCTGCCGGAAACGCACTGGCTGGCGCGCCTGGGGCTGGTGCGCAGGCTGCGCTGGCTGCACCAGGCCCACCACGACCCCAAGCTGATGTCGCGCTACAACTTCAACATCACCTACCCGCTGGGCGACTGGCTGTTCGGCACCCTGTACCGGCCGCCGCGCTGAGGCCTCAGGCCGTGCGTTCGCGCAGCGCGGCCCGGTAACGCCGGCTGCAGGGCAAGGTGCTGCCGTCGCGCAGGTGGATGCGGGCGTCGCCGGTGTCGAGCGGCTCGATGCTGGCCACCTGGTCGAGGTTGACGATGTGGCTGCGGTGCACGCGCTGGAAGCGGGCCGGGTCCAGCCGCGATTCGAGCGCCGAGATCGTGCTTCGCAGCGGGTAGTCGCGGCCGCGCACCCGCAGGTTCACGTAATTGCCCGAGGCCTGCAGCCATTCGATGTCGGCCGCCGCCACCAGGAATTCACGGCCCAGCTTGCGCACCAGGAAACGCTCCGGCCGATCGATCGGCTCCACCGGCGGCGCGTCGTCGTCCGGCGCGGCCAGCAGGCTGGCCTCGCCCTGCAGCCGGCGCAGCAGGAAGCGGTAGGCCTCCATCAGCAGCACCATGCCGGCGAAGCTGCGCACGTCCTTGAGGTATTCGTAGGCGAACTGCCGGCCCCAGTGGCCGAAGTCGTAGCTGTCGCCCGCGCTGGCGTAGATGGCCATGCGCAGGCCCACCATGGCCACCACGTGCAGGGCGGAAAACGCCACGCTGGCCAGCAGGTAGGCCGGCAGCCGCCGGCGCCAGGTGTCGAGGTGCAGCGGGTAGCGCCGGGTGAACCAGGCCACCGCCGGCACCAGCGCCAGGAAGACCAGGTTGCTGCTGCCCTCCCAGATCCAGGGCTCGGCCGGGTGGTGGGGCAGGCCGGCCCGGCGCATTTCCATGCCCACCGTCAGGGCGTTGCCCACCATGCTCGCCAGCGCGGTGCAGATCCAATACCCCCACTCGACCCAGCGTCGGTAGGGCAGGTAGCGCTCGTAGGCGCCGGGGGCAGGGGAAGCGTCGGCCATCGCCCGATTCTAGACAGCCCGGGGCGCAGGAAGGCCAGCCCCGTTCGTCCCTGCCGTCCGCGGTTCGTCCCCGGCGGCCCCCGGCGCGTCCCTTCGCGCTGGGCGCCGGCGCCGGCCCGCCCCAGTCTGGCCGCGAATCCACCGGAGCCCCCCATGGAACGCCGCCACGACCTCGACGCCCTGCGCGTCCTCGCCTTCCTCCTGCTCATCGCCTACCACTGCGCCATGCTCTACGTGGCCGAGTGGGACTGGCACCTCAAGAGCACCCACCTGGCCGAATGGCTGCAGTGGCCCATGCTGGCCATGAACCGCTGGCGCATGGCCCTGCTGTTCCTGGTTTCCGGCCTGGCCATCGGCCTGTACCAGCCGGCCCGGCACCCCGGCCGCTTCGCCCTGGACCGCACCTGGCGCCTGCTGCCGCCGCTGCTGTTCGGCATGTTCGTGGTGGTGTCGGTGCAGGCCTACTGCCAGGGCGTGGTCAACGGCACCGTCCGCCCGGGCTACCTGGAGTTCCTGTGGCGCTACTGGCAGGTCAAGCCCTGGCCCGAGGGCGGCTTCGACGGCGCCGAATACGGCATCACCTGGAACCACCTGTGGTACCTGGCCTACCTGTGGCCCTACAGCCTGCTGCTCACCGCGCTGCTGCCGCTGCTGGAATCGGCGCCCGGCCGGCGCCTGCAGGCGGCCTTCGCCGGGCTGCGCGGCGGGGCCCTGGTGCTGCTGCCGGCGCTGCCGCTGGTGGTTTACCTCAACGTCCTGCTGCCGCGCTTCGAGGCCACCAACGACCTGATCCACGACTGGTTCCAGCATGCCCAGTTCTTCACCGTGTTCGTCTATGGCTACCTGCTGGCCCGCGCGCGCGGGTTCTGGGAGGAAATCGTCCGCCTGCGCCGGCCGCTGGGCCTGGGCGCGGCCGCGATGTGCGTGGTGTACGTGGGCCTGGTGAAGTCGGGCGTCGAATTCGGCGAACCGGCGCTGGCCGCGGTGCGCAGCCTGCGCGGCCTGTTCGTGTGGACCACGCTGCTGGCCATCCTGGCCTGGGCGAAGCACGGCCTCGACCGGCCGTTCCGCTGGCTGCCCTATGCCAGCGAGGCGGTGTTCCCCTGGTACGTGATCCACCAGAGCGCCACCGTGGTGGTCGCCTACTGGCTGGTGCCGCTGCAACTGGACGCGTGGCTGGAAGCGAGCCTGGTGGTCGCGGGCACGGTGGCCGCTTGCCTGCTCGGCCACGAAATCGTTCGCCGCGTTGCCTGGCTGCGCCCGCTGTTCGGCCTCAAGCGCCGCAAGCCGTCAGTGCGCCCGCAGCCGGAAGCGCTCGCGGTAGTCGGCGGGCGTCAGTGAGGTGGCGCGCTTGAACAGCTTGCGGAAGCTCGAGGCGTCGGAATAACCGCAGCGTTCGACGATTTCCTCGAAGCTCAGCAGCGTGGTTTCCAGCAGCGCCTTGGCGCGCTCCACCCGCAGGTGCTGCAGGTGCGCCAGCGGGCTGGCGCCGTAGTGCTGGCGGAAGTGCCGCAGCAGGCTGCGCTCGCTGGTGCCGCAGTGGCCGGCGAGCTCGGCGATGCTCAGTTCGCGGTGCAGTTCGCGCTGCAGGAAGGCCTCGGCCTTCTCCGACAGCGAATGCCGCGGGCGTTCGCCCAGGGCCAGGCTGATGTAGGGCGCCTGGCTCTGGCGGTCGGGGTCGATGAGCATCATGCGCGCGGTGTGCTGGGCCAGGGCCGGGTCGGCGTGGCGCGCCAGCAGCTGCAGCATGTAGCCCATCACGGCGGTGCTGGCGCCGGTGGTGGTGACGCCGTCGTCCTCCACCACCATGCGGTCCACCGACAGCTTCACGCGCGGGTAGCGGCGGCGGAAGGCGCCGTCGAGCCACCAGCTGGTGGTGGCCTCGTGGCCGTCGAGCAGGCCGGCCTCGGCCAGCAGGAAGGCGCCGCAGCAGCTGGCCGCCAGCGGCACGCCGCGCAGCGACAGCGCGCGCAGCAGTTCGATCTCGGGACCGTACTGGCCCAGCCGTTCCACGGCGTCGTGCGCGCTCGAATGCATGTAGCCCGGCACCACCAGCACGTCCAGTGCGTGGTCGGGCGAATGCACCGGGCCCAGCGCCAGGCCGCCGGAATCGCTGAAGCTGGCCTGGCCGCGGGCGCCGACCAGCACCGTCTGCAGCCGCAGCGGCGTGGCCGGGTCGCGCACCTGGGCCAGCTTCTGGGCGATGCGCAGCATGTCCATCGGCCCGACCAGGCTGGAGGCCATGGCGCCATCCAGCGCCAGCAGGCCGACGGTGAAGCGCTGCTCAGTCCGCGACATAGACGGCTCCGGAGTTTTCGGCCAGCCAGGCCACCAGCGTTTCCGGCACGGCCAGCGCCGGCGTGCCGGTGGGCAGCGGCTGGCCGCAGGGCACCAGCACCACTTCGCCGGGGTGGCCCGCCGGCAGCGGCGTGGCGGAAGGCGCCAGCAGGGTGGGCCGGCCATCGCGGCCGGTGGTGAGCAGCCACAGGCCGCGCGGCGGCGGGCTGCCGGCATGGCAGGTTTCGGCCACGCGCAGCTTCACGTCGCGGCCCTCGGCGGGCAGCAGGCGCCAGCTTTGTTCCTGGCGGCGCAGGACGGCGTCGTAGCGGGCGCCTTCGACGAAGACGGCCTCGTCGGCCACCGGCTCGGCGGCGGAAGCGGCGAGGGACAGCGTGGCGAGCAGGGCGGCCAGCATCAGGCGTTTCATGGGTGACTCCGTGCGGGACGGGCGGGGGCCCGGGGTGAGCACAGGGTCGCGCTGGCGAGTTTCGCCCGGCAGTGGCGAAAACGCCACCTTGCGGGCCAAATCAGACATTCACCCGCCCGGGGGGGCGGATTCCCGGATCAGCAGCCCTCGGGGTAGTGCAGCCAGCCGGTGGTGGCCCCGTCGGCGCCGGTCACGCGCTCGACCCGGCCGCAGTGCAGCACCGGCGGGTTCTCGCGCACCGGCAGCCACAGCGGCGAACCTTCGCCGGGCGCCGTGTCGGCCTCGGCCACGGGCTGCACCGATTCGATTTCGCCGCTGCCCAGGTCCACCAGGCAGTCGAAGCGCGCCATCCCGCTGTCGCGCAGGCGCACGGTGGCCTTGCCGCGGTTCATCGGCCAGGCCTTGGTGACCACGTCGGTGGCCACGCCGGCGTCGAGCGCGCAGCGCGACACCGCCGTGGCCAGCGAGGGCAACTGCCGCGACCAGTCGTCGTCGGCCTTGGTGGCGGCGTCGAAGGCCGGCGCGGCGCCCAGGTCGAGGCCGTATTCGGCGGTGCAGCAGCCGTTGGCGGTGCTGCCGTCGGCGAAGTTCACCGCGGCGCTGAAGGGCATGGCCGGGCCGTCGGCCATGGTGTCGAAACACTGCGCGGGCGAGAGCAGGGCGCCCACGGCGTCGCCCGGGCTGTCTTCCGGCGCGCCGCGGAAGGTCCAGGCGCCGCCGTCGGTGGCGCGCAGCTCGCCGGCCAGCACGGTTTCGCCTTCGGGCGTCTTGAGCAGGGCGTTGTCCACGGCCAGGTCCAGCGCCCAGAAGGGTTCGTTGCCGCGGCACAGGAAGGCGCGCGGCACCTGGCCGGCGGGCGGCGCGGCTTCCGCTTCCGCGGGCGCCGGCGCTTCGGCGACGGGCGCGGGTGCAGCGGCGGGCGTTTCGGCCGGCGGCGGGGCCGCGTCGCGCGAGCAGGCGGCCAACGCCAGCAGCAGGGCCAGGGCGATCGGGGTGCGTGCGTTCATGCGGCGTCTCCGGGGGGCTTTGCGCGCACCATGCCGCAGGCCCGGGGCAGCGGCAAGCTGAACTGTTCGCGCGTCCAGCCGGCACCGCGTCAACGCGGCGGGGCCCTGGACGTTCTAGGGGGCATCGGCGGAATACACCGCCACGCAACGGAGACCTGCCATGCGCAAGACCCTGCTTTTTACCGCCCTGGCCCTGGCCAGCGGCCTCGTGCTGGCCCAGCCGGCCGCGCCCGCCGACCGCGAGGCGATGCGCGCCGAGTGGCGCGCCAAGGCCGAGGCGCGTTTCGCCGAAGCAGACAAGAACGGCGACGGCAAGCTCGACAAGGCCGAGGCCGCCGGGCACGCGCCGCGGCTGGCGGAAAACTTCGATCGCATCGACGCCAACGCCGACGGCGGCATCGACAAGGAAGAACTCGCGCAGATGCGCGCGAAGATGCACCACGGCCGGCGCGGCATGCACGCGCGCAGGACCTTCCACCAGGGCCTGTTCCTGGGCATGGACGACGACCGCAACGGCGCCATCAGCCGCGCCGAGCTGGGCGACAAGGTGCCGAAGCTGGCGGAGAACTTCGCCGCCATCGACAAGGACGGCAATGGCGAGCTGAGCCACGAGGAGTTCCGGGCCCACCGCCAGGAGATGCGCGCGAAGCGGCAGGCCGCGCGCGCGAAGTGAGTGCGTCGCGGGCGGGGTGCGCGAACACGCCCCCGCCCGCGCGGTGAATCAGAAGCGCAGGCCGGCGCTGATGCCGTACACCACCGGGTCCACCTCGGCGGTGCCGACGTTGCCCAGGGTTTCGACGGTCACGTCGGTGTCGAACGACAGCTTGCGCACGTCGGCGCGCAGGAAGAAGTTGTCGTTGACGAACCAGTCCAGGCCGGCGCTGAAGCTGATGCCGTCGGCGTTCGAGCCGTCGATGCCCAGGCCGGCCAGCGCACCCAGGGTTTCTTCGCCCGACACGTTCACCCAGCCGTAGCCGATGCCCACGAACGGGCGCACCACGCTGTCCGGCGCGAAGTGGTAGTTCAGGCTCAGCGTGGTCGGGCGGTGCTCGACCGAGGCCACGGTGCCCAGGCCGGCGAGGGTCACTTCGTGCTCGAACTTGGCCAGGCCGCTCCACAGCTCGACCGAGAAGTTGTCGTTGAAGGCATAGGCGGCGCTGCCGGTGACGCTCCAGTCGTCGTTCACGCTGGCGTCGGCGCCGGCCAGGGTGCCGTTGTCCGACTTCGGGTTGGTGTTGTGGTAGCCAAGGGTGGCGCTGAAGCCCTGGGCGTTGGCGCTGGTGGCGGCGAAGGCGGCGGCGAGGGCGAGGCTGGTCAGCACGAGGCGGGACATGGGGGGCTCCTGGAATGTGGTCGGGGCGCCGGCACGGGCACCGGCGCACAGAGGCTGCGCGGCCCGGCATCAACCGGCGGTGAGGCCGGCGTCCACGCCGGGTGAATGCCCGTGACCCCAGTCATGGTCGCTTTTGGCACACGACCGGCCGCAACCCATGGCCCACCCTGTGCATCACAGCCATGGAACCCCGCCGGAGAACCCCATGAAACGCGCCCTGCTCCTGATCGCCCTGTCGACCGCCGCGGGAGGCGCCTTCGCCGGCGACCTGCACTGCGACGTGCAGTCCGACTACGACCTGAGCCTCGACGAGGACAGCCTGCGTTTCGAGCGCGAGGGAGGCACCCCCGAACGCATCGAGATCCGCCGCGGCCGCCTGCTCGTCGATGGCAAGGCCATGGCCCTGGGCGCCGCCGACCAGGCCCGCCTGGAGCGCTACGAAGCCCAGGCCCTGCGCATGGCGCCGGAAGTGCGCGAGGTCGCGCTCGAGGCGGTGGACATCGCTTTCACCGCGCTGTCGGAAGTGGCCCGCGGCCTGTCGGACGACCCGGACCAAACCCTGGCCAAGCTGCACGACGCCCGCCGCGAGGTGATGCGCCAGCTCGACCGCGCCAGCACCGCCGCCATCGACGACGAGGCCCTGGACGCGGTGATGGAAGAAGCCGTGGCCAGCCTGGTGCCGGCGCTGGTGGGCGACATCGTGAAGTCCGCGCTCGCGGCCGCTTTCTCCGGCGACACCGCCCGCGCCGAGGCGCTCGAGGCCCGCGCCGAGCGCATGGAGGCCGAGATCGAACGCCTGGTCGAGCCCCGCGCCAAGGCGCTGGAACGGCGCGCCGAAGCGCTGTGCGCGCAGGTGGCGGCGCTGGACGCGATCGAGGAGGAATTCGAATTCAGGCTGCCCGGCGGCGAGCGGCTGGATCTCTTGCGCTCGGGTCCGGAATGACCCCGCCCGGGCGCGGTACAGCACGCGCGCCCGCCGGTGTTTGCGCTCCCCACGCCCCCCGGCACCCCCCGGGGGGTTTTTTTTGCGGGAAACGGGGGGACAATAGCCGACCCAGCGAAATGAAACCCAGGTGGACCATGGCCGAGCTCAAGGAAGCGCGGGTGCCGGATATCGGCGCTGACAAGGACGTGCCGGTGATCGAGCTGCTCGTGCAGCCCGGCGACGCGGTGAAGAAGGACCAGGGCCTGGTCACGCTCGAATCCGACAAGGCCACGATGGAAGTGCCGGCGCCCTTCGACGGCATCGTGCGCGAGCTGAAGGTGAAGGTCGGCGACGAGCTCTCGGAAGGTTCGGTGGTGGCGCTGATCGAGCCGTCGGCTGCCGCGGCCCCGGCCCCGGCCGCCGCCAAGCCTGCCGGAGCAAAGCCGGC
>NZ_AVCH01000027.1 GCF_000747075.1 Arenimonas malthae CC-JY-1 | reverse complement strand
TGGCACCGCGTGCTGGCGGCGACCTCGCGCGAGGCGCGTTCGCCCGCCGACATCGCCGCGCGCACCGGCGTGCCCGAGGCCGAGGTGGGCCGCTGCCTGGACCGGCTCGAGCGCGACGGCCTCGTCGACGTCGTGGTCTTTCACCCCCGCCCGGACGCGCAAGCGCCCGCGCCGCGCCCCGGACGCTGGTCCGGGCTCGCCGCGCGGGTCGGGCTGCTGCTTGGATTCCAGCGATGACCCGGACCCACAAGATCGTCTTCATCGGTGAACCCGGCGCGGGCAAGACCACCTGCATCGCCGCGCTCAGCCACGTCCCGCCGGTGAGCACCGACGTCGCTTGCACCGACGAGCTGGCCGAGCGCAAGGCCACCACCACGGTGGCGCTCGACTACGGCGAGCTGCACCTGGGCGACCAGGGCCGGCTGCTGCTCTACGGCCTGCCGGGCCAGTCGCGCTTCCGCTTCATGTTCGACGTGGTGCGCGAGGGCCTGCTGGGCGCGGTGGTGCTGGTGGACGCCAGTTCCGCCACGGCGATGGACGGCCTGGCCGAGACGCTCGACACCTACGCGTCCGAGCTGGGCCAGCTGCCCTGCGTGCTGGCGCTCAACAAGGACGCGCGCGCGGGCGAGGACCTGCGCCAGGCCTGCCTGGACCTGTTGCGCCGCCATGGGCTGGTGGCGCCGGCCATCGTCGTGGACGCGCGCCGGCGCGAGGACATCATCCGCATGTTCGACCTGCTCTTCATGCAGCTCGAACTGGGTTTCGACGACACCGAGGCCAGGGAGGCCAATGCATGGGCGTGATCGTTCCCCCGAACCGCAGCCAGTGCGACGCCGCGCTCCAGCACCTGGTCGATTCCAGCGATGGCATCCGGGCCGCCATGCTCGCACTGCGCGACGGCCGCCCCTTCGTCGAACGCTGCCGCTCGCAGGTGGACTGCGGCAAGTTCGCCGCCATGGTGAGTTCGCTGGTGGCGCTGGGCCAGACGGCCCTGCGCGAACTCGGCGCCGGCGGCCTCGACCACGTGCTGGTGGAGGGCCGCGACGGGAAGCTCGTGGTGTCGAGCATCGACGGCTCGGGCGGCCTGCTGCTGCTGGCCGTGCTGGCCGAACGCGACGCGCGCCTGGGCCTGGTGCTGGGCCAAGCCAAGACCTGCGCCCAGGCCGTTTCTGACGCATTCCCCCCGGCCGGGCGCCAGGCCTGAGGCGCAGGAGAAGGCGATGGCGACGATCCGTTTCGAATCACTCCACTACCCGGCGCTGCCCGGGGAAACGCTGCTCGACACCCTGCTGCGGCACGGCGCCCCGGTGGCGCATTCGTGCCGCAAGGGGTCCTGCGGCTGCTGCCAGGTGCGCGTGCTGGAAGGGCAGGTCGAGCAGGCGGAGGCCGGTGGCCGCGCGGCGGAAGGCCATGTACTGGCCTGCGTGTGCCGGCCCGCGGGCGACGTGGCGCTGGCGCCGGCCGACCTGTCGCAGCAGCCGGTGGACGTGGAGCTGGTGTCGCGCATGGCGCTGGCGCCGGGCATCTTCGAGCTCGAACTGGCGCCGCACCGCGAGCTGGATTTCAGGCCCGGCCAGCATGTGTACCTGGTTCGCGAGGACGGCGTGTCGCGGCCCTATTCGATCGCCAGCCTGCCGGAGGATGGCTTCAGCTTCCGCATCCACGTGCGCGAGATGGCCGGCGGCGCGCTGAGCCCGTGGCTTTGCCGTGGGCTGGCCCCGGGGCAGCGCCTGAAGCTGCGTGGCCCCTTCGGCGGGTTCCACCTGCCGGCGACGCTGCCCGCGGACGTGCCGCTGCTGCTGGTCGGCACCGGCACCGGCGCCGGCGCGCTGCTGGGCGTGCTGCGCGAGGCGCTGGCGCGCGGGCATCGCGGGCCGATCGGCTTTTTCCACGGCGTGCGCGAGCCCGAGGACCTGTACCTGGACACGGCCCTGCGGCTGCTGGCCGCGGCGCACCCGCAGCTGGACTACCAGGCCTGCGTGTCCGGGGGATCGCCGTCGCCGGGGGACCAGGCCGGACGCGCGCTTGATCGCGCCAGCGCGCTGTTCCCGGCGCTGGGCGAAGGCCTGCTGTTCCTGTGCGGGCATCCGCGCATGGTCGAGCAGGCGCGGGTCGAGGCCCTGCGCGCCGGCATCCCGCGCGCGCAGGTGTTCGCCGACCCCTTCACGCTGGCCGCCGGCGAACTGCCGCGCGACGCCGCCAAGCTCGCCGCGCTCGCGCCCGAGCCGGAAATCTGGGTCATGCTGGGGCAGGGCCCGGGGCTGACGCGGCTGCTGGAGGACTTCTACGCCCGCGTCTATGCCGACCCGAAACTCGCGCCCTTCTTCCAGGGCGTGCCGGTCGAACGCGCCGTGCAGAAGCAGTACGAGTTCCTGGCCGACGTGTTCACGGGCCGGCGCAGCTACTTCGGCCTCAACCCGTTCAACGCGCACCACTGGATGGTGATTTCCGACGAGTTGTTCGACCACCGGGAGGCGCTGTTCGAGCAGGTGCTGCTGGAGCACGGCGTGCCCGGGCCGCTGGCCCGGCGCTGGCTGGCGATCCACGAACTGTTCCGCGCCGAGCTCGTGAAGGCCGCCCCGCGCGGCCTGGTGACCGGCGGCAGGGAGCACCCGGTGCGCACCCAGGTGGTGGAATGCCTGGACATCGACGCCGTCTGCGACGGCTGCCAGGCCGAGATCCCGGCCGGCGCGCCCAGCCGCTACCTGCACCGCATCGGCACGCTGCATTGTGCCGCCTGCGCCGGCCTGGGGACCGCCGCGGCCTGAATCCGCGGGTCCGGCTGGGATATCCTGTGGGGCCCTGCAAGGCGCCACGGACAGCCCATGCTGTTGATGATCGACAACTACGACAGCTTCACCTACAACCTCGTCCAGTATTTCGGCGAGCTGGGCCAGGACGTGAAGGTGGTGCGAAACGACGCGCTGACGGTCGCGCAGATCGCCGCGCTCAAGCCCGACCACATCGTCATCTCGCCGGGGCCGTGCACGCCGAACGAGGCGGGCGTGTCGCTGGAAGTGCTGGAGAAGCTGGCGGGCAGCGTGCCCATCCTGGGCGTCTGCCTGGGCCACCAGAGCCTGGGCCAGGCCTTCGGCGGCAAGGTGGTGCGGGCCCGCACCATCATGCACGGCAAGACCTCGCCCATCCGCCACAAGGGCGTGGGCGTGTTCGCAGGCCTTCCGGACCCGTTCGAGGCCACCCGCTACCATTCGCTGGTGGTGGAGAAGGAATCGCTGCCCGACTGCCTTGAAATCACCGCCTGGACCGAGAACGCCGACGGTTCGATGGACGAGATCATGGGCCTGCGCCACAAGGCCCTGCCGGTCGAGGGCGTGCAGTTCCACCCCGAATCCATCCTCACCCAGCATGGGCACGACATGCTGCGCAATTTCCTGGAAGGGGCGCGCGCCTGAGGGCGCCGCCGGACGAACGAGGAACACCATGCCGATCAAGCCGCAGGACGCCCTGCAACGCGTCATCGAGAACCGCGAGATCTTCCATGACGAGATGGTGGACCTGATGCGCCAGGTCATGCGCGGCGAAGTCTCGCCGGTGCTGACCGCCGCCATCCTGTCGGGCCTGCGCGTGAAGAAGGAAACCGTGGGCGAGATCGCCGGCGCCGCCCGGGTGATGCGCGAGTTCGCAGCCCGCGTGCAGGTGCCCGACGCGCAGAACTTCGTCGACATCGTCGGCACCGGCGGCGACGGCGCGCACACCTTCAACATCTCCACCGCCAGCATGTTCGTGGTGGCGGCGGCCGGCGCCAAGGTGGCCAAGCACGGCAACCGCAGCGTGTCGTCGAAGTCCGGCAGCGCCGACGTGCTCGAGGCCCTGGGCGCGGAAATCGAGCTGCAGCCGGAGCAGGTGGCCGCCTGCATCGCCGAGACCGGCATGGGCTTCATGTTCGCGCCCATCCACCACCCGGCCATGAAGAACGTGGCGGCGGTGCGCAAGGAAATGGGCGTGCGCACGCTGTTCAACATCCTCGGCCCGCTCACCAACCCGGCCGACGCGCCGAACATCCTGATGGGCGTCTTCCACCCCGACCTGGTGGGCATCCAGGTGCGCGTGCTGCAGCGCCTGGGCGCGCGCCGCGCCATGGTGGTCTGGGGCCGCGACGGCATGGACGAGATTTCGCTGGGCGGCGCCACCATGGTGGGCGAGCTGCGCGGCAACGAAGTGGTGGAATACGAAATCCACCCCGAGGATTTCGGCATCCCCATGGCCGCCAGCCGCAACCTGCGCGTCGAGGACTCGGAGCAGTCGCGCGTCATGCTGCTCGAGGCCCTGGACGGCAAGGACGGCCTGCCGCGCGAGATCGTGGCGCTCAACGCCGGCGCCGCGCTGTACGCGGCCGGGCGCGCGGTGTCGATCGCCGACGGCATCGCCCAGGCGCGCGCCGCGCTGGTGGCGGGCAAGGCCCGCGCCAAGCTCGATGAATTCGTCGCGGCCACCCGCCGCCTCGCCGGGAAGAAAGCATGAGCGCCGAACGTTTCGCCCGCACGCCCGCGCCGCCGTATTACGCGGTGATCTTCGCCAACCAGCGCCGCGACGGCGACCACGGGTACGGCGCCACCGCCGACCGCATGGTCGAGCTGGCGGCGCAGCAGCCCGGTTACCTGGGCATCGAAAGCACGCGCGACGCCGCCGGTTTCGGCATCACCGTGAGCTACTGGGAAAGCGAGGCCGACATCGCCGCCTGGCGCCGCAACGCCGAGCATTCGGTGGCGCGCCAGCATGGCCGCGACGAGTGGTACGAACATTTCGAGCTGCGCGTGGCGAAGGTCGAGCGCGCCTACGGCGGCCCGGCCGCGCGCGGGGAAGGCGCATGAGCGACATCCTGCAGACCATCCTGCGCCGAAAGGCCGAAGAGGTGGCCGGGCGTTCGGCCCGCGTTTCCCTGCGCGAGCTTTCCGCCCGCTGCGACGGCGCGCCGGCCACGCGCGGTTTCGCCGCCGCCCTGCAGGCGAAGGTGGACGCCGGCCTGCCCGCCGTCATCGCCGAGGTGAAGAAGGCCAGCCCGAGCAAGGGCGTCATCCGCCCCGATTTCCGCCCGGGCGAGATCGCCGCCAGCTACGAGCGCGGCGGCGCCGCCTGCCTGTCGGTGCTCACCGACGTGGACTTCTTCCAGGGCGCCGACGCCTACCTGCAGGAGGCCCGCGCCGCCTGCATGCTGCCGGTGCTGCGCAAGGACTTCATCGTCGACGCCTACCAGGTGTACGAGGCGCGCGTGCTGGGCGCCGACTGCGTGCTGCTCATCGTGGCCGCGCTGGGCGACGCCGCGCTGGCCGAGCTGTCGCACCTGGCCATGGAACTGGGCATGGACGTGCTGGTGGAAGTGCACGACATCGACGAGCTCGAGCGCGCCCTGCAGGTGGGCGCGCCGCTGGTGGGCATCAACAACCGCAGCCTGCGCACCTTCGAGGTTTCGCTCGACACCACGCTGGGCCTGAAGCCGGCCGTGCCGGCCGACCGCCTGCTGGTGACCGAAAGCGGCATCGCCACCCGCGACGACGTGGCGCGCATGCGCGCCGCCGGCGTGCATGCCTTCCTGGTGGGCGAGAGCTTCATGCGCGCGCCCGATCCGGGCGCCGAGCTGGCGCGCCTGTTCGGCTGAGCCCGCCGTGCCCCGCGCCAGCGCCACCGTCCTGTTCGATTTCGACGGCACCCTGGTGCGCGGCGACTGCGCCGCCGCCTGGCTGCGCGACCTGCTGCGCAGCCACCCGCTGCGCCGCCTGCTGGCGGGCCTGAGCTTTCCCTTCCTGTCGCCCGGCTTCGCCTGGTGGCGCAGCGCCTGGGTGCCGGCCAGCTTCTACACCTGGCTGGCGACGGTGGGCCGCACCGACGAGGCCCTGGCCGAGGCGCGCGAGGATTTCCTGCGCAAGTGCGCGGCGCGCCGCGAGCAGCTGCTGATCAAGCCGGCGGTGGCGCGCCTGCACGCGCACCTGGCCGCGGGCGACGCGGTGGTCATCGTCACCGGGGCGGAAGCGCGGCTGGCACGCGACGTTTGGCGCGTGCTGGGCCAGCCCGAGCTGCCGGTGGTGGGTTCGTCGGTGCGCCCGGCGCTGGGCGGCTGGATCGGCGTCGAGCACACCGTGGGTCCGCGCAAGCTGGTGGCGCTGGCCCGCGAAGGCATCCGGCCGCCCTTCGCCGCCGTTTACAGCGACAGCGCGCGCGACCTGCCGCTGCTGTGCGAAACCGCCCGCCCGGTGCTCGTCGCCCCCGACCGCCGCAGCCTCGCCCGCGTGAACCGGCGCCTGCGCGGCGCCTTCGAAACCCTGCGCTGACGCCGGCCTAGGCGCCGAGGCGCTTGAGGAAACGCAGCGCGCCCTCGCCATAGCCGCAGGCCCGGTAGAAGGCGTGGACCTCCTCGCGCTGCAGGGCGGCGGTGAGCTCGATGCGGGCGGCGCCGGCCTGGCGGGCGCGCTGCTCGGCCTCGCGCACCAGGCGGCGGCCGATGCCGCGGCGTTTCTCCTGGTCCAGCACTGCCAGCGCGGTGATCCGGCAGGTCAGGCCGCCCAGCGGCAGGTAGTAGCGCACGTCCAGCGCCAGCAGGCCCACCAGGCAGCCGTGGCGGTCGGCCACCAGCACCTGCTGGCCGGGCTCTTCGGCCACGGCGCGCAGGCGCTCGGCGGCTTCGGCGCGGTCGCAGGGGTAACCCAGCACGCCCAGCAGCGTGGCGACGCCGGCGGCGTCCTGCGCGGCGGCCGGCCGCACCAGGAGGGTGTCGTGCCCGGCGGCCGAGGTGCCCATGGGTCAGCGGGTGCCGTAGACGACGACGGTCTTGCCGCGCGCGTGCAGCACGCCCTGTTCCTGCAGCTGCTTGAGCACGCGGCCGGCCATCTCGCGCGAGCAGCCGACGATGCGCGCCAGCTCCTGGCGCGACACGCGGATCTGGGTGCCCTGCGGGTGCGAGAGCGCGTCCGGCTCCTGGCACAGGTCGTTCAGCGTGCGCACGATGCGGCCGCTGACATCCAGGAAGGCCAGGCGGCTGGCCTTGCGGCTGGTGTCGAGCAGGCGCTTGGAGAGCTGCAGGCCGATGGCGTACAGGATGCGCGGGCACTCGGCGGCCAGCGGGCCGGCGAAGAGCTGGTGCAGGCGATCGTAGTTGATCTCGGCCAGTTCGCAGGCGCTGCGCGTGCGCACCACCACCGCGCGCGAATCGGCGGCGAAGAACAGGCCCATCTCGCCGATGAACTCGCCGGCATTGATGTAGCCCAGGATCAGTTCGCGGCCATCCGGCTCCTCGCTGACCACGCTCAGCGAGCCGCTGACCACGTAGTAGAGGGACGTGGCCGGGGCGCCCGGGCGGAACACATCGGTGCGCGAAGGGTAGCGGCGGCGGTGGCAGTGGTCCAGGAACCGGCTGAACGTGGCCGCGTCCGGCGCCAAGGGGCTGTTGACCATCTTGGGAGGCTGGATCGCCATCGACGAATTCCTGTCCTGCGCCATGGTGGGGACTCTCCGAACTGTGATGGCGTTCAGCTTAGGCCGCCCGGCCGGCCTCGGCAATGGCGCGGGGCCCCCGGGGGCCAAGGTTTCCCCCGGGGGGTATTTGCCTGATAATGCGCCCCCTCCGCTCCACCCCCCTCCGCACGCAGGAAAGCCACCGTGGTCAAGCCGCTTCCGCGCCTCAGGCTCCAGGGTTTCAACAACCTGACCAAGGCCCTGAGCTTCAACATCTACGACGTCTGCTACGCCGTCTCGGAAGAGCAGCGCCAGCGCTACATCGAGTACATCGACGAGGCCTACAACGCCGAGCGCCTGACCCAGATCCTGACCGACGTGGCCGAGATCATCGGCGCCAACATCCTGAACGTGGCCCGCCAGGACTACGACCCGCAGGGTGCGTCGGTGACGATCCTGATCTCCGAAGAGCCGGTGATCGACAAGAAGGCCGCGGGCAAGGAGCTGATCTCCGACGCCGTGGTGGCGCACCTGGACAAGTCGCACATCACCGTGCACACCTATCCGGAAACCCACCCGCACAACGGCATCGCCACCTTCCGCGCCGACATCGACGTGGCGACTTGCGGCGTCATCTCGCCGCTGAAGGCCCTGAACTACCTGATCGAGAGCTTCGAGTCCGACATCGTGGTGATGGACTACCGCGTGCGCGGCTTCACCCGCGACGTGAAGGGCAAGAAGCACTACATCGACCACAAGATCAACTCGATCCAGGACTTCCTGTCCAAGCCGATCAAGAGCAAGTACGAGATGATCGACGTCAACGTGTACCAGGAAAACCTGTTCCACACGAAGATGCACCTCAAGGAGTTCGACCTCGACACCTACCTGTTCGAGGAGAAGGCCAAGAACCTTGGCTTCAAGGACCGGATGCGCATCGAGAACCAGCTCAAGCGCGAGATCGTCGAGCTCTTCAACGGCCACAACCTGGCCGACTGAGGGGTTACCCAGGCGATGCCTGGGTAACTCCAAGAAGAAGGGGGCCAGGTTCACTTCTCATCGAGAAGTGAACCTGGCCCCCTTCTTGTTTCACGCCCGGTAGGCGACGGCCTTCATGAGTTTCGAGGTGAGGGCCATGAGGCGGGGGATGGGCTGGGGCAGGGTGCGGGCGCCGGCGGCGAGGGCGTTGTCGGCGTGGCGGGCCTCGTCGTCCTTCATGGTGCGCAGGATGGCGCGGCTGCGCTCGTCGCCCGGGGGCAGGGTTTCCAGGTGTTCCTCGAGGTGGGCCTCGACCTGGCGTTCGGTTTCGACCACGAAGCCCAGGTTCCAGCCGTCGCCGCGCAGGCCCGCGGCCAGGCCGATGGCGTAGCTGCCGGCGTACCAGAGCGGGTTGAACAGGCTGGGGCGGCTGTCGAGTTCCTGCAGGCGGTCGGCGCACCAGGCCAGGTGGTCGGCTTCTTCCTGCGCGGCGTGCTGCAGGTGGGCGCGGGTGGCCTCGTCGCGGGCCACCACGGCCTGGCCCAGGTACAGGGCCTGCGCGCAGACCTCGCCGGTGTGGTTGATGCGCATCAGGCCGGCGGCGTGGCGTCGTTCGCCTTCCTCCAGCACGGGGTCGCGCAGTTCGCCGGCGGGATTGGGGCGCTCGGCGAAGGCCTTGCCCAGGCTCGTGCCCAGGGCGTGCTGGGCCTCGATGATCAGGCGGTCCAGGGGGCTGTAGTGGCGGGTCGCGTTCATGCCAGGTGCTCGGCCAGGAATTCGATGGGGTGGCGCACGGGAATTGTAGTTCCGCCGGCCAGGTGGAGGCGGCAGCCGATGTTCGCCGACAGCAGTTCCCGGGCGCCGCTGGCGGCCAGCGCCTCCAGCAGCGGGGTGCGCAGGGCGGCGGCGCGCGAGGGTTCCGCGAGCTGGTGCAGGCCGGCGGCGCCGCAGCAGCCGGTGTCCGGCAGTTCGACCAGGTCGAGGCCCGGAACCCGCGCCAGCAGGCGGCGCAGGGCGGCGTCGCTGCGCACCACGCTGCGCTGGGTGCAGGGCAGGTGCAGGGCCACGCGATGGGCC
>NZ_AVCH01000026.1 GCF_000747075.1 Arenimonas malthae CC-JY-1 | reverse complement strand
CCTGCGCCCGCGCCGGTGCAGCCGGCCGCCCCGGCCCCGGCCCGTGCCAGCACCCCGGTCGCCGTGCGCGCGCCGCAGCCGTCCTACCCGCGTTCGGCCTACCGCAGCGGCGTCTCCGGCGAAGTGACGGTCGAGATCTCGATCGCCGCCGACGGCAGCGTCAGCAACGTCCGCGTGGTGCGTTCGCAGCCGCGCGGCACCTTCGACCGCGAGGTGATCTCCACCGTGCGCGGCTGGCAGTTCGAGCCGATGGACGGCCCGGCCACGCTGACCCGCACCTTCACCTTCCGCCCGTAAGCGGCAGGTCGCTGGAAAAGGAAAGGCCCGGCATCGCCGGGCCTTTTTTCTTGCCTGCGCGGGGGCGGCGCCGGCTCAGGCCGACACCGCCAGCTGCTCGCGGTGGTAGATGCGCACCGCCACCCACACCAGCGCCACCGCCAGCGCCAGCGTGGCCCCGAAGCTGAGCGCGAAGCGCGCCAGCTCCACCACTTCGCCACGCGCCAGTTCCATGATCAGCACGTTCTGCGACAGCAGCGGCACCGCCGCCATCCACAGTTCGCCCTTCATCGGCGACACCATCAGGATCACCGACGGGATCATCGGCAGCAGCATCAGCAGCGACAGGTAGGTCTGCGCTTCGCGGTAGCTCTTGGCGTAGGCCGCCACCACCGTCTGCAGCGCGGCGAAGCACAGGGCCAGCGGCACCATCAGCAGGCCCGCGCGCAGGATCAGCGCAGGCCCGAACTCCACCTTCATGCCCAGCCGGTCGAGCGGGATGTACTGGAAGGCCACCGCGAAGGCGACCAGGCTCAGCATCATGCTCACCATGGCGAAGCCGAAGGTCGCGCCGAGCTTGCCCAGCACGATCTCGGCGCGCGAGGCCGGGCTGGCCAGCAGCGGCTCCAGCGACTGCCGCTCGCGTTCGCCGGCGGTGGTGTCGATGGCCAGGTACATGCCGCCCAGGAAGGCGCCCAGGATCAGCAGGTAGGGCAGGAAGCTCAGCAGCTGGCCGGCACGCTGCTGCGTGCTGGCCACGTCGCGCTCGGCCACCGCCACCGGCTGCAGCAGCGCCGGGTGCAGGCCGCGCGCCGCCACCCGCAGCGCCGACTGGGTGCGCCCATAGGCTTCCAGCAGGCCGGTGAGGCGGGCCACCGGGGCCCGGCCGTCCTGGTCGGAGCTGTCGAACAGCACCTCCACCTGCGCGGTCTCGCCGGCGCGCCAGCGCGTGGCGTAGTCGGCGGGAACGCGCAGCACCGCCTTGGCCTCGCGCTCGCGCACCGCGGTTTCGGCGTTGGCCGGCGCCGGCTGCACCACCACGCCCTGGCGCTGCAGCCAGGCGACCAGGTTGGGCGCGTGCTCCGCACCGACCACCGGCACTTCCAGCGGCTTCTCGGCGCTGTCGAGCTGCTTGGTGATCACGAAGCTCATCATCATCACGAAGAACAGCGGGCCCAGCAGCGGGCCCATCACCAGCGCGTTGAACACCGTCTTGCGGTCGCGCAGGTTCTCGGTGACTTCCTTCAGGAAAACAGTGATCGCCGGCTTCATGCCATCAGTCCTTCTTCGGTGCCGATCGCCTTGACGAAGGCGTCCTCGAGGTTGGTTTCGCCGGTCATCGCGCGCAGCTCGTCGGCCGTGCCTTCGGCCACCACGCGGCCGTGGGCGATGATGACGATTCGGTCGCAGAGCGCGGCGACCTCCTGCATGATGTGGCTGGAGAACAGCACGCAGCGGCCTTCGGCCCGGAGCTGCAGCAGGAAGCGGCGCATGGCGCGCGTGGCCATCACGTCCAGGCCGTTGGTGGGTTCGTCCAGGATGACGTTGCGCGGGTCGTGCACCAGCGCGCGGGCGATGGCGGTCTTCACCCGCTGGCCCTGCGAGAAGCCCTCGGTGCGGCGGTCGATGATGTCGCCCATCTCCAGCGCCTGCGCCAGCGCCTCGGTGCGCTGCGCGATCAGGGCGTCGTCCAGTCCGTGCAGGCGGCCGAAGTAGCGGATGTTCTCGCGGCTGGTGAGGCGCTTGTACAGGCCGCGCGAGTCGGGCAGCACGCCCAGGCGGCGGCGCACCGCCTCGGGGTCCTTCGCCGCGTCCACGCCGTCCACCACCACCTGGCCGCTGTCGGGCTTCATGAGGGTGTAGAGCATGCGCAGCGAGGTGGTCTTGCCGGCGCCGTTCGGGCCCAGCAGGCCGGTGATCTGGCCGTCCTGGGCGCGGAAGCTGACGCCGTCCACGGCCTGGACCTTGCCGAAGGCCTTGTGCAAATCACGGACTTCGATCATGGCTCGGCTCCGTTGTAGGTGGTGAAGAAGGGCGGGGCGTCGAGCACGTCCAGGCAGCCGGCGTCGAGGCCGGCGGGATCGAGCGTGTCCACGAAGCTGGCGGCCAGCTTCGGCGTGCAGCCGCGGCCGAGCAGGATGTGGCCCTGGCCCTTGCCGACCAGGTGCCGCGCCTTGCCCAGCGAGGCCAGCACCTGTTCGCCGTAGCGCGGCGGCGTGACCGGGTCGAATTCGCCGGACAGCAGCAGGGTGGGGATGTCGGTGCGCAGCGGCTCGCGGAAGCCTTCCGACACCGGGCCCTTGGGCCAGACGCTGCACTGGTTGAGCGTGACGCCGACGATGGCGTTGCCCAGGATCAGGTTGGCGTCCTGCTCGCGCGCTTCCAGCCGCGGCGCGTCTTCGGCGCAGATCACCGACAGCTGCATGCCGTGGTTGATCTGGCCCACCAGCGAGTCGTAAACGAGCGCCGCCTGCTGCACCAGCGACTGCGGCCGGCCGGCGTTGGCTTCCTGCAGCAGCAGCGGCAGCAGCGAGGCGGTTTCCGGCGTGTAGGCGAACAGGCGGGCGATGGCGGCCACCGCGGTTTCGTCCAAGCGCATTTCACGCGCGGCGTGGGTGCGCGGGTCGCGCGCGGCCACGGCTTCCGGCGCGGCGCGCACGCGGTCGCGCAGGGCGTAGAGCGTGTCGTAGGGCTTGCCGAAGGCTTCGGCGCAGGCGGGCTGCTGCGCGCAGCGGGCCAGCAGGGCCTTGAGCGCGGCTTCGAGGTTCACGCTGTGCTCGCTGCCCAGCGCCAGCTCCGGCGGCACCACGCCGTCGAGCACCAGGCTGCGCACGCCGTCGGGGAACTGGCGCGCGTATTCCTGCGCCACGCGCGTGCCGTAGGAGCCGCCGTACACGTTGAGCTTCGGCGCGCCCAGGGCCTGGCGCAGCGCCTCGAGGTCGGTGACGGCCACGCTGGTGGTGTACATCGCCAGGTCGGCGTCGAGGCTGGCCAGGCAGTCGCGCGCCATCTGCACCTGCACTTCGGTGCTGGCGGCGGCTTCGGCCAGTTCGTCGGGGAAATCGCAGGCAAGGCGGTGCGAGCCGCCGGTGCCGCGCTGGTCGATGAACAGCACGTGGCGCTTCTCGCGCAGGCGGGCGAAACCGCCGGCGATGGACGGGTAACTCTCGGTGGCCGACTGGCCCGGGCCACCGGCGATGAAAAGCACCGGGTCGGGCTGCGGCTCGGCGGCGCGCGCCGCCACCAGGCCCACCTTGAGCGAAAGCTTGCGGCCCTGCGGTTCGGCCGGGTTCTCGGGCACTTCCAGCACGGCGCACTCGGCCCGGGTGGTGGCGCCGGTGCCGGGCTGCGCCAGTTCGCAGGGGGTGAATTCAAGGCTGCCCAGGGTGCGGGCACCGGCCACCGGGGTGGCCAGCGCGGCCGCCAGGGCCACGGTCAACAAGAGGGGTTTCATGGCGCTCCCATTCCACGGCCGGATCGGCCTTCAGGATGACAGACGCCGGCGGGGGCCGGAACGTGACAGCCCCGGGCGCTACTTCGAGCTGACGTACTTCTCGCGGCGGATGTGCGGCACCGGCAGGCCGGCGGCCTTCAGGGCCTCGAAGTTGGCGTCCACCATGTTCGGGTTGCCGCACAGGTAGGCGATGTCGCCTTCCGCCGAGGGGGCGAATTCCGCCAGCGCGTCCTGCACGTAGCCGCGGCGGTCGTCCGGGTGCGGCGTGGCCGGCATTTCGCGGCTGAAGCAGGGCACGTAGCGGAACCCCGGGTGGGCGGCGGCGAAGGCGCGGAAGTCGTCGCCGTACAGCAGTTCGGCCGGGGTGCGGCAGCCGAACAGCAGCACCACCTCGACGCCGCGGCTGGCGATGAGCTCGGCCAGCTTCGGCAGCATGGCGCGGTAGGGCGTGACGCCGGTGCCGGTGGCCACCAGCAGGTAGCGGCGGTTGGCGTCGGCGGGCATCAGGCAGAAGCGGCCGTAGGGGCCGGAGGCCTGGATCTGCTGGCCCTCGTCGAGCGCCTCGAACAGCGCCGTGGCCGCGCCGCCCGGCACGTAGCTCACCGCGATCTCGATGGCTTCGCCCGGGCCCAGCGCGTGGTCGTGCATGGTGGCCAGGGAATAGCTGCGCTTGGTCGGCGTGCCGTCGGGGTAGTTGAAATGGACCTGGATGAACTGGCCGGGGATGAAATCGAGCGGCTGGCCGTCGTCGCGCGCGAACGCGAGGTGGCGCACGGAAGGCGCCAGCATGCGGCTGCCGACCAGGCGAAGGGGGAAGTGCACGATGGCCAAAAGCTTGCTCCGGGTTGGGAAACACTGCGTACCGCCGCGGTCCCGGGGCCCGGGGCGGCAAGTGCCTATAATACGGCCCCACCCCCGTGGACGCAGCGTCGACGGGCGCCAGGAGCCCCATGCCAAACCTTCCCGCGCTGGAGATCACCGATCTCCGCAAGACCTATGACAACGGCGTCGAAGCCCTCAAGGGCGTCTCGCTGCGCGTCGAACCCGGCGATTTCTACGCCCTGCTCGGCCCCAACGGCGCCGGCAAGTCCACCCTGATCGGCATCACCAGCTCGCTGGTGAACAAGAGCGCCGGCGAGGTGAAGGTGTTCGGCGTGGACCTGCACGCCAACCGCTCCGAGGCGATGCGCCTGGTGGGCCTGGTGCCGCAGGAGATCAACTTCAACATGTTCGAGCAGCCGCTCGACATCCTGGTCAACTACGCCGGCTTCTACGGCATCCCGCGCGCCGAGGCGCTGGTGCGCGCCGAGGAAGAGCTGAAGAAGGCGCAGCTGTGGGACAAGGCGCGCAAGATGTCGCGCACGCTCTCGGGCGGCATGAAGCGCCGGCTGATGATCGCCCGCGCCATGATGACGCGGCCGAAGCTGCTGATCCTCGACGAGCCCACCGCCGGCGTCGACATCGAGATCCGCCGCGGCATGTGGAAGACGCTCAAGGAAGTCAACGCCGCCGGCACCACGGTCATCCTCACCACGCATTACCTCGAGGAAGCCGAGAGCCTGTGCCGCAACCTGGCGATCATCGACAAGGGCCGCATCATCGAGCAGGGCCCGATGAAGACGCTGCTGGCCAAGCTCGACGTCGAAGGCTTCCTGCTCGACATCGACGGCACGCTGCCGGCCACGCTGCCCACCATCGAGGGCGCCACCCTGCTGGCCGAGGACGCGCACACGCTGGACATCGAAATGCCGCGCGAGATGGACCTCAACCGCGTGTTCGCCGCGCTGGCCGCCGCCAACATCCGCGTGCGCTCGATGCGCACCAAGTCCAACCGCCTCGAGGAGCTGTTCGTGCGCCTCACCGGCCAGCCGGAGCAAGCCGCGTGAGCCATCCCAACCTCGTCGCCATCAAGACCATCGCCCGCCGCGAAGTGGCGCGCATCCTGCGCATCTGGGGCCAGACCCTGGTGCCGCCGGCCATCACCATGACCCTGTACTTCCTGATCTTCGGCAACCTGATCGGGTCGCGCATCGGCAGCATGGACGGCATCAGCTACATGGACTTCATCGTACCGGGACTGGTGATGATGGCCATCATCCAGAACGCCTACGGCAACATCAGCTCCAGCTTCTTCGGCGCCAAGTTCGGCCGCCACGTCGAAGAGCTGCTGGTCAGCCCCATGCCGAACTGGGTGATCCTGGGCGGCTACGTCGCCGGCGGCGTGCTGCGCGGCCTGATGGTGGGCGCGATCGTGCTGGCCATCGCCATGCTGTTCACCAAGGTGCGCGTGCCGCACCCGCTGGTGACGCTGAGCACGGTGGTGCTGGGCGCGGTGATCTTCTCGCTGGCGGGCTTCGTCAACGCGGTGTACGCGAAGAAGTTCGACGACATCGCCATCGTGCCCACCTTCATCCTGACCCCGCTGACCTACCTGGGCGGCGTGTTCTATTCGGTGAAGCTGCTGCCGGGCTGGGCCGAGACGGCCACGCACCTCAACCCGATCTTCTACATGGTCAACGCCTTCCGCTACGGCCTGCTGGGCCAGAGCGACGTGCCCATGGCCACGGCCTATGCGCTGATGCTGTTCTTCGTGGTCACGCTCTCGGCGCTGGGCCTGTGGCTGCTCAAGCGCGGCGTCGGCCTGCGAAGCTGAGCGCGGCGGTTCAGGCCAGCCGGAAGAACGCCGCCGCCGTCGCCGTGGTCGCGGCGGCGGTGGCTTCCACGGCTTCGCCGCGGTCGCGCGCCAGCTCTTCGACGATGTGCGCCAGGTACATGGGCTCGTTGCGCCGGTGGCTGGGCATCGGCCGCACGGTGCGCGGCAGCAGGTAGGGCGCGTCGGTTTCCACCATCAGCCGGTGCGCCGGGATGTCCTTCACGAATTCGCGCAGGTGCCGGCCGCGGCGTTCGTCGCACAGCCAGCCGGTGATGCCGACGTGCCAGTCCTGGTCGAGGTAGTCGAAGCACTCGGCGCGGGTGCCGGTGAAGCAGTGCACCACCACCGGGCCGAGCTTGCCTTCGAACTCCTTCATGATGCCCATGAAGTCGCCGTGCGCGTCGCGCTGGTGCAGGAACAGCGGCAGCTTCGTTTCCGCCGCCAGCTCCAGCTGGCGCTCGAAGGCGCTGCGCTGGGCCGGGCGCGGGGAAAAATCGCGGTGGTAGTCCAGGCCGCATTCGCCGGCCGCCACCACTTCGGGTTCGGCCTGCAGCGCGCGCAGCTCGGCGATGCCTTCCGCGGTGCATTCCACCGCGTGGTGCGGGTGGATGCCGGCCGTGGCCCAGAGCAGGCCGGGATGGGCCCGGGCCAGTTCCAGCGCGCGCACCGAGCCGGCGCGGCTGGCGCCGGTCACCACCAGGCGGTTCACGCCGGCGGCGCGGGCGCGGGCCAGCACGGCGTCGAGGTCGTGGTCGAAGCTTTCGTGGCCCAGGTTGGCGCCGATATCAATCAGGTCCATGCCGATTCCCGCGGGTGAGGCGGGGATTTTACCGGGCCGGCGTCAACCGCGCCGTCGCGCCGGCGTTATGGCGGGCATGCGCACCCCCCGCCCCCTGCTGCTCGCCGCCCTGCTGGTCCTGGCCGCCGGCGTCCCGGCCCGCCCGCTGCATGACTTCGGCGACGCCGACGCGGCCACCGACGCGCTGGTCGCCGGTTACGCCCTGCCCGGCGCCTCGCTGCGGCTGGCCACCGGCACCGGCGAAGTGCACCGGCGCCACGTGGGCACCTACGACGAAGCCACGCGCGTACCCATCGCCTCGGCCAGCAAATGGCTGTCGGCGCTGACGCTGGCGCGCCTGGTGGAAGCCGGCGAACTGCGCTGGGACAGCACGGTGGGCGACTACTTCCCCGAGGCACCGGCGGCCGTGCGCGGCATCACCGTGGACCAGCTGTTCTCCCACACCAGCGGCATCGCCACCGACGAGGCCGATTGCCTGTCGGCGCGCGGCGTTACCCTGCAGCAGTGCGCGCAGGAGATCCTGGCCCGGCCGCTGGCCTGGGCGCCGGGCAGCGTGTTCGCCTACGGCGGCAATTCGATGCAGGTGGCCGGCGCCCTGGCCGAGCGCGCCACCGGCCGCAGCTGGGACGCGATCTTCCAGGCCGAAATGGTGGTTCCGCTCGGGCTCACCGGCACCGACTGGACCGCCGCCGCCGTGCGCCATGGCTACGTGCCCAACGCCAACCCGCGCATCGCCGGCGGCGCACGCTCCACCCTGGCCGACTATTCGCGGGTGGTGGACATGGTGCTGGCCGGCGGCGAGGTGGACGGCGAAGCCTTCCTCTCCCCACTGACGCTGGCCGTGATGGCGCGCGACCGCACCGTCGGCCTGCCCATCGCCGACAGCCCCGACTCCCGCACCGACCAGGGCTACGGCCTGGGCCAGTGGGTCGAGGAACGCGACGTGCA
Source organism: Arenimonas malthae CC-JY-1 (assembly GCF_000747075.1). Lineage (GTDB taxonomy): Bacteria > Pseudomonadota > Gammaproteobacteria > Xanthomonadales > Xanthomonadaceae > Arenimonas > Arenimonas malthae. Next base: position 1,637 of record NZ_AVCH01000026.1, on the reverse strand, counting down.
CGGCGCCACCACCCGCGTGTCCAGCCCCGGCGCCTTCGGATTCACGCCCTGGGTGGACTGGCGGCAGGGCAGCAACGGCGTGCTGCTGGTGCGGGGCAATGGCAGCCAGATGCGCAACGACATCAATGCCCTGCAGCGCGCCTGCCTGGACGCGCTCGAGCCGGTGCGCGAACTGCAGGAAACCGCCTCGCCGGCGTTGCTTCCGCGGCGCACCGCGCCGCCGCGGCTCGACGCCACCCGCCGCGCTCACTAGCCTATGGCGGTGACGACCGCCGCCCGCCCCGATTTCCCCATCGCCGAACTGCTGCCGGGCCTGCTGGAAAGCCTGGCGGCGCACCCGCGCCTGGTGCTCGAGGCGCCGCCCGGCGCGGGCAAGACCACCCAGGTGCCGCTGGCCCTGCTCGACGCGCCCTGGCGCGGCGACGGCCGCATCCTGATGCTCGAACCGCGCCGCGTGGCCGCGCGCGCCGCCGCCGGCTTCATGGCGAAGCAGCGCGGCGAAGCGCCCGGCGACACCGTGGGCTACCGCATCCGCTTCGAATCGAAGGTCGGCCCGCGCACCCGCATCGAAGTGGTGACCGAGGGCATCCTCACCCGCATGATCCAGGACGACCCGACGCTCGAAGGCGTCGCGGCCATCCTCTTCGATGAATTCCACGAGCGGCACCTGGCGGGCGACCTGGGCCTGGCGCTGGCGCTGGACGTGCAGTCGCAGCTGCGCGACGACCTGCGCCTGGTGGTGATGTCGGCCACGCTCGACGGCGAAAAGCTGGCGCGTTTCCTCGACGCCCCGCGCCTCACCAGCGCCGGCCGCAGTTACCCCGTCACCGTCGCGCATTTCCCCGCGCGCCGCGACGAACTCGCCAGCGCCCAGCTGCGCCGCTGCATTGCCGAAGCGCTGGCAAGACACCCCGGCGACCTGCTGGTGTTCCTGCCCGGCCAGCGCGAGATCGCCGACGCCCAGGCCGCGCTCGCCGACACCGCCGCCGCGCATGATGCCGTGCTGCTGCCCTTGCACGGCGACCTGCCGGTGGACGCGCAAAGCGCCGCGCTCTCGCCCGACCCGCAGGGCCGCCGCCGCATCGTGCTGGCCACCAACGTCGCGGAGAGTTCGGTCACGCTGCCCGGCGTGCGCGTGGTCATCGACGCCGGCCTGGCGCGCGAGCCGCGCTACGACCCGAACTCCGGCTTCTCGCGGCTTGAAACCGTGGCCATCTCGCAGGCCTCGGCCGACCAGCGCGCCGGCCGCGCCGGCCGCGTCGCCGAGGGCTGGGCCTACCGGCTGTGGCCGCAGTCGCAGCGGCTCGAACCCATGCGCACGCCCGAGATCGCCCAGGTCGAACTGGCCGGCCTTGCGCTGGAACTGGCGGCCTGGGGCGAAGCCTCGCTGCGCTTCGTGGACGCGCCGCCCTCCGGTGCCCTCGGCGCCGCGCGCGAACTGCTGCAGCGCCTGGACGCGCTCGACGCCGACGGCCGCATCACCGCCTTCGGCCGCGACCTGCTGGCGCTGGGCACGCACCCGCGCCTGGCCGCCATGCTCAAGGCCCCGCGCGACCCGCGCGAAACCGCGCTGGCCTGCGACCTGGCCGCGCTGGTGGAAGCGCGCGACCCGCTGCGCGAACGCCGCGACGACCTCG
>NZ_AVCH01000025.1 GCF_000747075.1 Arenimonas malthae CC-JY-1 | reverse complement strand
CGGCGCGCGGGTGCTGGCGCTGGCGCGCGACGGCCGCAAGCTCGAGGCGCTGGCCGGCGGTGCGCTCGACCGCGGCCGCATCACGCCGGTGGTGGTGGATCTTTCCCTGATGCAGGACGTGCGGCGCGCCGGCGCGGCCATCGCCGCCGCCGGCCCGGTGGACGTGCTGGTGCACAACGTGGGCCTGATGTGCCACGAATTCATCCGCACGCCCGAAGGCGTGGAGCGCGGTTTCGCCTGGGCCACTGGGTGCTCGACGTCGCGCTGCGCCGCGGCGGCGCGCTGGGCCCGCGCTCGGCCATCGTCTCGATGAGCTCGGGTGGCATGTACGGCGCCGCGCTCGACCCGGACGCGCTGGAAGCCACGGACGCCGCCGGCCACGACGGCTTCCTCGCCTACGCCCAGCACAAGCGCGCGCAGGTCGCGCTCACGCACTACTGGAACAGCCTGGGCGAAACCGCCCCGCGCGCCTGGGTGATGCACCCGGGCTGGGTGGACACCGACGGCGTGCGCAGCGCGCTGCCGGGCTTCCGGCGCTTCTTCAGGCCGGTGCTGCGCAGCGCGGAAGAAGGCGCCGACACCGCGCTGTGGCTGGCCACCACGCGGCCGCGGCTGGCGTCGGAAGAAGGCATCTGGCTCGACCGCCGGCTCGACGCCGAACACGCCTTCGCCTTCACCCGCGGCGGCGCTTCGCCCGAAGCGCTGGTGGCGAGGCTGCAGGCGCGGGCGGCGCAGGCGCTGGGCGGATGAGCCCGCGCCTCGCCATCGCCGCGCTCGCCGCGCTAGGGTTGGCCGCATGCCAATCGCTGCCGCGCGCCGAGGCCGGGGCCATGCCCGAACCGTTTGAGATGCAGGTCATCGCCCACCGCGGCGCCAGCGCCTGGCTGCCCGAACACACGCTGGCGGCGTACGCGCGTGCGATTGCCGACGGCGCCGACGCCGTCGAGCCCGACCTGGTGATGACCCGCGACGGCGTGCTGGTGGCGCGCCACGAGAACGAAATCTCCGGCACCACCGACGTGGCGACCCGCCCGGAGTTCGCGGACCGCAAGGCGCGCAGGCAGGTGGACGGCGAATGGGTGGAAGGCTGGTTCACCGAGGACTTCAGCCTGGCCGAGCTGAAAACCCTGCGCGCGCGCGAACGCCTGCCGCAGCTGCGCTCCACCGCGAACGATGGCCGCTTCGAGGTACCCACCTTCGACGAGATCCTGGCGCTGGTGGCGGCCGAATCCGAACAGCGCGGACGGGTGGTCGGCCTGGTGCCGGAAATCAAACACCCGACGTATTTCGCCGCGCGGGGCCTGGCGATGGAGCAGCCGCTGCTGGGCGCGCTGGCCGCGCACGCCTACACGCGGCGCGCGCCGGTGCTCATCCAGTCCTTCGAAACCGCCAACCTGCGCGCGCTGCGCGCCGCGGTGCCGCGTGGGGGGAATATCCGCCTGCTGCAGCTGGTGGGCGCGCCCGACGCAGCGCCTTACGACACGGTGGCCGCCGGCAAACCCGTGCCCTACGCGCAGCTGGTGTCGCCCGATGGCCTGCGCGACGTGGCGGACTACGCCGACGCCCTCGGCCCGCCTTACGCCATGCTGCAGCTGCAGCCACGGGGCGACGGCGGGCGCAGCGCGCTCGTGGACGCCGCGCACGCCGCCGGGCTGCAGGTCGTGGCTTACACCTTCCGCCCCGAAAACCATTTCCTCGAGCCGCGCTTCCGGGACGACGCCGGTCCCGCCGCCCGCAACGAGGCCGGCTCGGTGCGCGAAATCCGCAGCTACCTCGCGGCCGGACTGGACGCCTTCTTCACCGACGACCCGGCCCTGGGCCGCGCCGCCGTGGACGGCCGCTGAGGCTGCCCCTGCCCCTGCCTGCTTGACCCACGTCATTTCCGCGGACCGGGCCCTGGCCTGATGCTGGGCAGGCGCCGATCCGGCGCCGATGCGGTGTGCCGACATGCACGATCCCCGGGAACGCGAGGTGCTGGTTTCCATGGCCGAACACAGCCTGGCGCAGGCGCATGCGCCGTGGTCGGGGCTGGGCGTGGGCGCGGTGGTGCTGACCCGCGGCGGCGACCTGCACGCCGGCTGCAATGTCGAAAGCGCGGCTTTCCCGCTCGGTGGCTGCGCCGAGCGCCACGCCATCGCCGCGGCGGTGCTGGCCGAAGGGCCGGGCATGGAAATCGTGGCGGTGGCCATCGCCGCGCGCGACGCCAGCGGGCAGCTGCGCGCCATCCCCCCCTGCGGCGCCTGCCGCCAGCTGATCCACGAATTCGGCCGCGAGGCCCAGGTGGGCTGGCGCACCGGCGACGGCACGTCGGCCTGGCACGCCATCGGCGCGCTGCTGCCGGAAGCCTTCGAACTGCCGCCGGGCTGAGCCCGCGGCTCAGTCCGCGGCGTTTGCTTCCATTGCCGCCGCGGCGTCGAGCGCCAGGCGGATCATGCGGCCCAGCCCTTGTTCGCGTTCGGCCGGGTCCATGGCGGTGTGTTCCAGCAGGTGGTCGGACACGGTGAGAAGCGCGGCGGCGTGCACGCCTTCCGCCGCGGCCACGCCGAACAGGCCGGCGGCCTCCATTTCGATGCCCAGCAGGCCCATGTCGGCCAGCAGCGAGGTGAGCGCGCGGTCGGGGTGGTAGAACAGGTCGCTGGAGAAGATGTTGCCGGCATGCAGCGGCAGGCCCGCGGCCGCGGCGGTGTCGGCCAGCGTGCGCAGCATCGGCCACGAAGCCACGGCGGCGAAGTCGTGGCCGCCGAAGCGCTGCCGGTTCACGCGCGAATCGGTGCTGGCGCCCAGGGCCAGCACCAGGTCGCCCAGGCGCAGGCCGGGTTTCACCGCGCCGCAGGTGCCCACCCGCAGCAGCCGGCGCACGCCGTGCTGGCGCACCAGCTCGGTGGCGTAGAGCACGCACGAAGGAATGCCCATGCCGCTGCCCATCACCGACAGGCGCTGGCCCTGCCACTGGCCGGTGAAGCCGAACATGCCGCGGGTGTTGCTGACTTCGCGCGCGTCGGAAAGATAGGCCTGGGCGATGTGGCGGGCGCGCAGCGGGTCGCCGGGCAGCAGCACGGTGGGGGCGAAATCGCCGGGGGCGGCGTTGATGTGCAGGCTCATGGTGTCCTCAGAAGGCGGCCGTGCCGTGGGCCAGCGGTGGCAGGCGGAGCCAGCGCGCGAGCGACTGGCCCAGGTCGGCGAAGCTGTCGCGCACGCCGGCGTCGGCGCCGCGCAGGCCGGGGCCCCAGGCCAGCAGCGGCACGTGCTCGCGGGTGTGGTCGCTGCCGGGCCAGGTGGGGTCGTTGCCGTGGTCGGCGGTGAGCACCAGCAGGTCGCCGGTGCCGAGCGCGTCGCGCAGGCGCGGCAGCTGCTGGTCGAAGTGTTCGAGCGCGCCGGCGTATCCGGCCACGTCGCGGCGGTGGCCGAATTCCTGGTCGAAATCGACGAGGTTGGTGAATACCAGCGACGGATCGCGCGCGCTGGCGAAGGCAGCGAGCGTGGCCTCCACCAGCCCGTCCAGCCCATGCGCCTTGACCGCGCGGGTGATGCCGCGGCCGGCGAAGATGTCGCCGATCTTGCCCACGGCCACCACCTCGCCACCGGCGTCGCGCAGGTGGTCGAGCAGGGTGGGCGCGGGCGGCGGCACGGCGTAGTCGCGGCGGTTCGGCGTGCGCTGGAAGCCCTCGTCCGGCGAACCCAGGAAGGGTCGCGCGATGACGCGGCCGATGCGCCAGTCGTCCGCGAGCCGGCGCGCGCCTTCGCAGGCCTGGAGCAAACGTCCGAGGCCGAAGCGTTCTTCGTGCGCCGCGATCTGGATCACCGAATCCGCGGAGAAATACAGGATGGGCAGGCCGGTGCGCAGGTGTTCGGCGCCCAGGTCCTGGATCACCTGCGTGCCGGACGCGTGGCGGTTGCCGAGGAAACCCGGCACGCCGCAGGCCGCGGCGAGGCGCGCAAGTTCTTCCGGCGACAGCGTCTCTTCGTGGCGCGGGAACAGGCCCCAGTCCCAGGGCACGGGCAGGCCGCACAGTTCCCAGTGGCCGGACACGGTGTCCTTGCCGCGCGATTGCTCGCGCGCGCCGCCGTGCACGGCGTTCCAGGCGACGGGGCCCGACAGGCCCGGCGGCGTCCGCCCCGTGGCGCAGCGCGCCGCTTCGCCCAGGCCCAGGGCCACCAGGTTCGGCAGCGACAGCGGGCGGCCGCGGCCCCCTTCCGACGCCGGCCGCGCGCACCACCCGGCGATATGGCCCAGCGTGTCGGCGCCGGCATCGCCGTAGTCGGCGGCGTCGGGCAGCGCGCCCACGCCGAGCGAATCGAGCACCAGCAGCATGACGCGGCTCATGCGCTGGCGACCCCCGCGCCGACGCGTTCGATCACCAGCGGCGAGGGCGCCGGTGCCTGCGGCTGGATCGTCACCGCCGCGCGCAGGCGTTCGAGCGTGGCCGCCAGCGCGCCTTCGTCGGCGGCATGCACGCGCAGCAGCGGCTGGCCGCCCCGTACGCGCGTGCCGAGGGGAAGGATGGCGTCGAGGCCGACGCGTGCATCGATGCGGTCGTCGGGCTGGCGCCGGCCGCCGCCCAGGTCCACCACCGCTTCGCCGAGCGCGCGGGTGTCGAAGCCGGCCAGCCAGCCGTCCGCCGGCGCAGCGAGCGAAGCGATGCAGGGCGCGGGCGGGAAATGCCGGTCGGGTGCTTCGAGCAGGTCGGCGGGCCCGCCCAGCACGGCCACCATCCGCGAGAAACGTTCGGCCGCGGCGCCGCTGGCGAGTGCGGCCTGCGCCTGCGCGTACGCGGCATCGAGATCCGGCGCCAGGCCGCCCTGCCACAGCGCGGTGGCGGCCAGGTGCAGGCTCAGTTCCACCAGGCGCGGCGCCACCGCTTCGCCGCGCAGGCAGGCCAGGGCCACGCGCACTTCCAGCGCATTGCCGGCGGCGGGTGCCAGCGGCTGCGACATGTCGGTGACCAGGGCCTGCGTGGGCAGGCCGGCGGCGTTGGCGACCTCCACCAGCTCACGCGCGAGGGCGCGGGCCTGCGCGGGTCCGGGCAGGCTGGCGCCGTTGCCACACTTCACGTCCAGCACCAGCGCGTCCAGGCCGGCGGCGAGCTTCTTCGACAGGATGGAGGCGGTGATGAGCGGGATCGCGTCCACCGTGGCGGTCACGTCGCGCACCGCGTAGAGGCGGCGGTCGGCGGGCGCGAGTTCGGCGCTGGCGCCGACGATGGCCAGCCCGGCCTCGCGCACCGCGGCCACCAGCGCGTCGGGCGAAAGCGTGCTGCGGTAGCCGGGGATGGACTCGAGCTTGTCGAGCGTGCCGCCGGTGTGGCCCAGGCCGCGGCCGGAAATCATCGGCACGTGCGCGCCGCAGGCCGCCAGGACGGGCGCCACCAGCAGACTCGTGCAGTCGCCCACGCCGCCGGTGGAGTGTTTGTCGAGCACCGGGCCGGTGATTCCCGCGGCGCGCCAGTCCAGGCGCCGGCCGCTGTCGCGCATGGCCAGGGTGAGCGCCACGGTTTCGTCGCGGTCCATGCCGCGCAGGCACACGGCCATGGCGAAGGCGCCGAGCTGGCCGTCGCTGAGCCGGCCGTCGGCGATGCCGGCGATGAAACCCTGCAGCTCCGATGCGGCCAGCGCGTGGCCGTCGCGCTTGCGGCGCAGCACGGCCTGCGGCGAGGGCGCGGCGAGGGCCATGTCAGGCCTCCGGCGGCTTGGGCGAGAGCTGCGCGAGCACCGCTTCGGCCAGGCTGCTGGCGCCGATGCGGAAACGCGTGGGCGTGACCCACAGCGGGCCGAGCAGGCGCGCGGCGATGGCGACGTACTGCGCGGCTTCTTCCGGCGTGCGGATGCCGCCGGCGGCCTTGAAGCCGCAGCGCCCGCCGGTGTCGGCGATGGCCTGCAGCATCACTTCGGCCGCTTCCGGCGTGGCATGCACGCGCGCCTTGCCGGTGGAGGTCTTGATGAAATCGGCGCCGGCGTGGATGGCCAGCAGCGAGGCCTCGCGGATGCGCGTGGCGCTGCCCAGCTCGCCGCTCTCGAGGATGACCTTCACCGGCAGCGGGCCGCTGGCCTCGCGCACGGCCATGAGGCAGGCGACCACGGCGTCGGGGTCGTCGTCGAGCAGGGCACGCCAGGGCAGGACGGCGTCGATTTCCTGGGCGCCGGCGCCGCGCGCGCGCTGGATTTCCCGGCGGCAGCGCGCCGGGTCGGCGGCGCCGTCGGGGAAGTTCACCACGGTGGCGATGGCCACGCCGGCCAGGCCGCGGCGCAGCAGGCCGTCGCGGGCGCTGGTGATCATCTCCGGGTGCACGCACAGCGCAGCGGGCGCGACCGGCAGGCGGGCGGCCAGGTCGCAGAGCGCGGCGATATCGGCGGGCGTGTCGGCGTCGCCCAGGCGCGTCAGGTCGAGGCAGGCGAGCAGGCGGCGGAGCGGGGCGGGCGTGTCCATGCCCGGCAGTCTGCGGCCGGGCCGCGGCGCCGGCCTTGACCGAAATCAGGTGGGGCGCGGGGTCTCGTCGTCGAACAGGCCGGCCGGCCAGCAGGGTTCGGGGCCTTCGCCGGCGCGCCAGTAATGGCAGGGCGCCAGGTGCGGGCGGCCCTGCTCGTCGATGCGCACCCAGGCCGCCTGGCGGTAGGCGCGGGCCAGCATGTCCACGGGGTCGCCTTCGCCGCCGAGCACCAGGAAGCCCGGTTCGTTCCAGCTCTCGTCTTCGCTGCCGCCGTCGGAAGGCAGGCGAACCAGGCCCAGCGCATCGATGGCCGCGGCCAGCGCGGCGTTCGCGGCGGCGTTGGCTTCCGGCGACTGCGCCTGGCCGAAGGGATTCTCGCCCGTGACCAGGCCACCCTGCGCCACGCCGTGGCGCGCCAGCAGCGCGGCCATGGCCGGGTTGGCCTGGCCGATGCGCAGTTCGATCTTCGAATCGCCGTCGTACACGCGGTAAACCGCGTCGGCGAAGGCGGCCATCATGGCGGCGGGCGGGGGCGAGGGGCGCTTCTTCATGCCCGTAGTATGCCGCCGCGCGCGTCGGTCGAAGGCGCTGCGCGCCAGCCCCATGCTCAGGGCTCCGCCAGCGTTTCACCCGCGAACACGGCCACGTGCGGCACGCCGTCGGCGCCGATCCAGCCGCGGTACATGCCTTCGGTGTTGAAGGGGAACGCCACTTCGCCGTCGGCCGACAGCGCAATGGCGCCGCCGTCGCCACCCCTGGCCGGGATGGTTTCGTTGATGACCGCCTCGGCCGCGCGGCGCACGCCGACGCCGCTGTACTTCATGCGCGCGCACACGTCGTGGGCCGCCGCGGCGCGGATGTAGTACTCGCCCCAGCCGGTGCCCGAGAAGGCGCAGCGCTCGTCGGCCCAGGTGCCGGCGCCGATGACCGGCGAATCACCGACGCGGCCGTAGCGCTTGTTGGTCATGCCGCCGGTGGAGGTGCCCGCGGCCAGGCGGCCCTGCGCGTCCAGCGCCAGCGCGCCGACGGTGCCGAAGTAGGCCTTGCCCGGAAGCACCACGGCGGCCCGCGCGTTCGCCTCTTCCGCCAGCGCCTTCTGCAGCTGCTGCCAGCGCTTCTCGGTGCGGAACCAGGACGGATCCACGAGTTCGATGCCCTGTTCGGCGGCGAAGGTTTCGGCGCCGTCGCCGACCATCATCACGTGCTTCGATTTTTCCATCACCGCGCGCGCCAGCGTGATCGGGTTGCGCACGCGGCGAACGCCCGCCACCGCGCCGGCCTGGCCGCTGGCGCCGTCCATCAGCGAGGCGTCGAGTTCATTGCGCCCGTCGTGGGTGAACACCGCGCCGCGGCCGGCGTTGAACTGCGGCGCGTCCTCGAGCACGGTGATGGCGGCGGTGACGGCGTCGAGCGCCGGCTGGCCGGCCATGAGCGCGGCGTGGCCGGCGCGCAGGGCCTGTTCGAGCGCGGCGCGGGCCGCGGCTTCTTCCTTCGCGTCCAGGCTGGCGCGCTCCACGCCGGCGCCGCCGTGGATCACCAGCAGCGGCTGGTCCAGCGCCACCAGCACGCCGTCGCGCACGGCGTAGCGGTGGCGGAACGCGGGCTTCTCCACCCGGCCTTCGGGCAGGTGCAGCACCGAGCCGGCATCCGCGCCAATCACTTCGAAGGCCGGCAGCTGCATCGGCAGGTCTTCCTGCTGCGTGCGCGGGAAGCCGCCCGGCACCACCGTGGCGCCGGCGCCCGGCGCGGTGGCGTACACGCGCGCGGTGCCGTCGCCTTCCAGCGCCAGCGCGGCGTCTTCGTCCACGCCGAGGCCAATGATGCGGCGCCCGGGGCCGGCCATGGCCTCGGCCTTCGCCACGAAGGCCACCAGGCGGCCCAGGCGGTTGCGCTCGCGGAAGTGGGTGTCGGTGAGCACGCCGTGCAGCAGCGGCAGCTGCAGGAAACCGGTTTCGATGGTGTTGCCGGCGCCCAGCGGGTCGGCCAGCGCCAGCGGGCTCACCTGGCTGCCGCCGTCCATGGCGCCGTAAAGGTATTCGCCCAGCATGGCCAGGCCGGCGCTGGTCCCGCCGAGCGGCTTGCCGTCCATCACGTGCTTTTGCAGGGCTGCCGCCACCGGCGTGCCGCGCCAGTAGCGCACGTAGCGCGACTGGTCGCCGCCGGCGATGAAGATGCCGTCGGCACGCGCCAGGCTGCGCAGCAGGGCCGGGTCGCTGGAGGATTCGCGGTTGCTGAAGACGTAGGTTTCCACCGAGGCGATGCCGCCGACTTCGTGGAAGAACTCCTCGGCCACTTCATTGGCCAGCGACGCACGCAGCACCACGATGTGGCCGCCGCCGGCGCGCTCGAAGAACCAGCGCAGGGAATCGAAGTTGCGGTCGCCGCCGCCCATCAGCAGAAGGCCGGGGGTGACCTTGCCCGGGGTGGGCGCGTCCGGGTCGCCGAGCTGGTAGTGGTCGTAGTCGGCCGCCCACGCCAGCGGCGCCAGCAGGGCCAAGCCCAAAGTCCACAGCCACTTGCCCCTGCCTGCCATGCCGCGCTCCCCGAATTTTGGTTGTCCCTGCCATGACGAACGGAGGACCAATATCCCCACCCCGCGCCTTCGGCTATGGTGTCGGCCATGTCTGCCAGCCAAGACGAATGGTTCGTCCGCGAAATCCTCGCCCACGAGGCGGCGCTGATGCACTTCCTCCGCCGCTTCTGGCCGCACCGCGACGAAGTGGCCGACCTGCGCCAGGAAATCTACGTGCGCGTGTACGAGGCCGCCGGCAAGGCCCTGCCCGAGCAGCCCAAGGCCTTCCTGTTCGCCACCGCCCGGCACCTGCTGGCCGACCGGGTGCGCCGCAGCCGGGTGGTTTCGATCGAGACGATGGGTGATTTCGAGGCCTTGAACGTCTTGATGGTGGACGGGCTGTCGCCGGAACACTGGTGCGGCGCCCGCCAGGTGCTGCGGCGGCTGTCGGACGCCTTCGACCGCCTGCCTGCCCGCTGCCGCGAGGTGGTGTGGCTGCGGCGGGTGGAAGAGCTCTCTCAGAAGCAGGTGGCTGCGCGCCTGGGCATCAGCGAAAAGACAGTGGAGAAACACCTGGCCAAGGGCATGCGCCTGATGGCCGACGGTTTCCACGGTGGCACCGGCGACGGCCTGGACCTGGCGCCGCCCGCGCCGGCCGTGGCCCGACGGGAGAAACGCCATGAACGCCAGCACGCAGACTGACCGCCTCGCCGCCGAATGGCTGGCGCGCCGCGTGGGCGCGCGCTGGACGGCGCAGCAGGAAGCTGAGCTGCAGGCCTGGCTGCAGGCCGACACCGCGCACCGCGTGGCCTTCCTGCGCGTGCAGGCGGCCTGGGAACAGGCGGCGCGGCTGAAGGCCCTGGCGCCTGCGCAGGCCCTGGTGCCCGGCGCCGGCGTGGTGGAACTGGC
>NZ_AVCH01000024.1 GCF_000747075.1 Arenimonas malthae CC-JY-1 | reverse complement strand
CATGCCCGATGCCGACGACCTGGCTGCGCTGCAGGCCTTCCGCCGCTGGCGCGACGAGTCCGGCCGCGCGCTGGCCGAAGCGCGCGCCGGCGTGGCGCTGGCCAAACCACGCGTGCCCGTGCTGGTGATCGCCTCGGACGGCGACGACGACGTGCCGCCGGCGACTTCCGCCGCGCTGGCGGCGGACTGGGAGGCCACGTTCCGGCGCGTGCCCGGCAGCCACGTCGGCCCGCTGCTGGGCCGCCAGGCCCCTGCGCTGGCGGCGGAGGTACTCCGATGGCTGAACGCCGTTGTCGGCGTCGCCGGAATTCAGCACCCGTTGGGCGCCCCGGCCTGAGCATCGCCCCACGCCATCCCGGCGTCCGGAGCCTGCCATGAAGCGTGTTGTCGTTCCCTGCCTTGCCCTCGGCCTGGCCTTCGCCGCGACCGCGGCCTTCGCCCAGGACGGCTATTACGACGATTACGACCGCGGCTACGACGCCGGCTACGAGGAACCGGCCTACGCGCCGTACGAAACCTACGGCCGCGAGGGTGGCGCCGCCACCGACATGGCGCGCGTGCTCAGCGTGGACCCGATCGTCGAGCCCGCGCGCGAAGTGCGGCGCCAGGAATGCTGGCGCGAACCGACGCCGCGTTACGCCTACGAAGAGCGCTACGAGCGCGACGCTTATTACGCCCCGCGCCGCACCAGCGGCGGCGGCGCGGTGCTGGGCGCCATCGTCGGCGGCGCGCTGGGCAACACCGTGGGCAACGGCGACGGCCGCCGCGCCGCGACGGTGGTGGGTGCGGTGGTCGGTGGCGCCATCGGCAACGACATCGAGCGCAATGGCGCCCGGCGCGACGACCGCTATTACCGCCAGGCCCGCTATTCGCGCCCGGCCGAGGTGGAGCGCTGCCGCGTGGTCACCGACGTCGAACACGAGGGCCGCGTCATCGGCTACCGCGTGGCCTACGAGTACGCCGGCCGCGTTTTCCACACCACCACCGACTACCACCCGGGCGACCAGCTGCGGGTGCGCGTGGACGTGACGCCCGAAGGCTGAGCGCCCGGCGCCGGCCTGCGTGCGAAGGAAGGGGCCTGCGGGCTCCTTCACTTTTTCCCGCCTGGGGCAGCGGGTAGGGTAGGGGCCTTCCCGGGGAGCCCACCATGCGCCGAACCTGCCTTGCCCTTGCCCTCTCGCTGGCCGTCGTGATGCCGGCGTCCGCCGCCACGCACCTGCTGACCGCCGCGCGCATCCACACCGGTGACGCCGCACGCCCCGTGGCCGAGGCCATGGCCTGGGACGAGGAGGGCAACCTGCTCGCGCTGGGCAGCGCGGAAGAATTGCGCCGGCGCTTCCCGGACGCGCGCGAACACGCGCAGCCCGGCGCGGTGGTCATTCCCGGCCTGATCGACGCCCACGCGCACGTGATGGGCCTGGGCTTCGCCCTGCTGCGCGCCGACCTGGTGGACGCGGCCAGCAAGGAGGAGGTGATCGCGCGGCTCAAGGCTTTCGAAGCCACGCTGCCGCCGGGCGCCTGGCTGCTGGGCCGCGGCTGGGACCAGAACGACTGGCCGGGCAAGGCCTTCCCCACCGCCGCCGACCTCGACGCCGCCTTCCCGGAGCGCCCGGTCTGGCTCGAGCGCGTGGACGGCCATGCCGGCTGGGCGAACTCCGCCGCGCTGCGCGCCGTGACCCGTGATCTCTCGGGCGACTGGCAGCCGGAGGGCGGCCGCATCCTGCGAGACGCGCAGGGCCGCGCCACCGGCGTGTTCATCGACACCGCCGCGGCGCTGGTGGACGCCGTGGTGCCCGCGCCCGACGACGCGCTGCGCGCCGAAGCGCTGGAGCGTTCGCTGGAAGCCGCCGCGAAACACGGCCTGACCGGCGTGCACGACATGGGCGTGTCGCTGGCCGACCTGGGCCTGATGCGCCGCTTCGCCGACGAGGGCCGGCTGCCGCTGCGCATCCGCGCCTACGCCGACGGCGCCGCCGCCGCGCTCGACGCGCTGTGCGCCATGGGTCCCTACGAACACCCGGACGGCCGCCTGGCCATGCGCGGCGTGAAGTTCTACGTGGACGGCGCGCTGGGCAGCCGCGGCGCTGCGCTGCTGGAGGACTACAGCGACGAGCCGGGCCACCGCGGCCTGCTGGTCACCGAACCGGCGGCCTACGCGGCGGCGGTGGCGAAGGCCCGCGCCTGCGGCCTCCAGCCGGCCAGCCACGCCATCGGCGACCGCGGCAACCGCATCGTGCTCGACACCTACGAGAAGGTGCTGGGCGACGCCGCCGGCGGCGACCACCGCTGGCGCGTCGAACACGCGCAGGTGGTGCACCGCGACGACCTGGCGCGTTTCGCCGCGCTGAAGGTGGTGGCCTCGATGCAGCCCACGCACGCCACCTCCGACATGCCCTGGGCCGAAGCCCGCGTCGGCAAGGAGCGCCTGCATGGCGCCTACGCCTGGCAGCGCCTGCGCGCGCTGGGCGTGCCGCTGGCCCTGGGTTCGGACTACCCGGTGGAATCGGTGGACCCGCGCCTGGGCCTGCATTCGGCGGTGACCCGGCAGGACCGCGACGGCCAGCCGCCCGGCGGCTGGCTACCCGACCAGCGCCTCACGCCGGAACAGGCCCTGCACGGCTTCACCGCCGGCGCCGCCTTCGCCGCTTCCGACGAGGACCTCGTCGGCCGCCTGGCCCCCGGCCTGGCCGCCGACTTCGTCGTGCTTGACGCCGACCCGTTCGTGGTCGCGCCGGCGGAGCTGCCCGAGCTCAAGGTGCTGTCGACGTGGGTCGATGGCCGGCCCACCTACCTCGCCGACTGACCCGCTCTTCCTGTAGGAGCGGCTTCAGCCGCGACGCTTTTCGCGAAGAGCGTCGCGGCTGAAGCCGCTCCTACGGTTCCCCGTCACCAGTCGAGCGACCCGGTCACGACGGTCTGGACCTGGCCGCCGGACCAGACTTCGCCGTCGGCGTCGACCTGCAGTTCCAGGCGGGCATCGTGGCCGACTTCGCGGCCCTGGCTGACGACATAGCGGCCGTCGGGGTTCGGCAGGGCGCCGGAATGGCTGAGCCAGGCGGCCAGCGTGGCATTGGCGGCGCCGGAGGCGGCGTCCTCCACCTGTGCCGGCTGGCCGACGAAGGCGCGCACGGCCAGGTCGTAGTCGCGGCCGGTGCAGCGCGCGAACACGCACAGGCCCATCGCTTCCGATTGCTTCGCCAGCACCGAGATGGCGTCCCAAGGCGGCGACAGCGCGCGCAGCGTGGCTTCGTCGCGCAGCTCGGCGATCCACCAGCGGCGGCCGCCGTCCATCAGCACGGGGGGCAGGGCGCCCAGGGAAATGCCGGCCAGCGCCGGTGCCAGGCGCGGGTCGGTCGCATGGCCGGTTTCCAGCACCCGGGCCCGCGGCGCGCGCACGCTCAGCCGGCGCGCGCGGCCTTCGCCCTGCACCTGGATGGGCAGCAGGCCCACCGCGCATTCCTGCACCAGCCGGCCGTCGCGCGGCGAGGCCAGGCCGGCTTCCAGCACGGCGTGCGCGCTGCCGATACTCGGGTGCCCGGCGAAGGGCACTTCGCGGCGCGGGCTGAAGATGCGCAGTCGGTAGCTGGCCTCCGGCGTGGTCGGCGGCAGCACGAAGGTGGTTTCCGGCAGGCGCGTCCAGCGGGCGATGGCCTGCATGGTGGCGTCGTCGAGGCCGGCAGCGTCGAGCACCACGGCCAGCGGGTTGCCGTCGCCCGGGCGGGCGGCGAAGACGTCGAGTTGTACGAAGGCGCGTGACATTCGGGGGCTTCCTGCCCTAGGGAGGCGAAAGGTTACCAGCCCGCTCCTGAACTCGGCGTCGGCGGCCTTCGTTTACACTCAGCGGGCTTGCGCGCCCGCCGCGCCGGCGCCCCCCAGACAGAACCCTGACCATGACCCCAGCCGCACCCGCCGCCGGTGCCGTCGCACCGGACTGGATCGTCCTCAAGTTCGGAGGCACCAGCGTGTCCCGACGCACCCGTTGGGACACGATCGGCGCGCTGATGAAACGGCGCGCGTCCGAGGAGGGCGCGAAAGTGCTGGTGGTGGTGTCGGCCGTGTCGGGCGTCACCAACGAACTGCAGGCGGTCTGCGACGGCCACGCCGACGCGGCCGCCACCCGCGCGCGCCTGGACGCCCTGGCGCAGCGCCACCGCGCCTTCTGCGCCGACGAACTCGGCCTCGACCCCGACGCCGTGCTCGGCGAACGCCTGGCCGCGCTGCGCGCCCTGGCCGACGACCCGCGCCGCGCGGCCGGCGAACTGGCCTGGCAGGCCGAGGTGCTGGCCCAGGGCGAACTGCTCTCGTCCACGCTCGGCGTGGCCTACCTGCGCTCGCAGGGCCTGGACGTGGGCTGGACCGATTCGCGCGACTGGCTGCAGGCCCGCGGCTTGCCCAACCAGAACGCCTGGAGCCGGCACCTGTCGGCCTCCTGCGACTACGAAGGCGACGCCGCGCAACGCGCCCGCTTCGCCGCGGCCGGGCCGGCGCTGCGCATCGCCCAGGGTTTCATCGCCCGCGCCGAAGGCGGCGGCACCGCCATCCTCGGCCGCGGCGGTTCCGACACCAGCGCGGCGTATTTCGGCGCGCTGCTCGGCGCCCGCCGCGTCGAGATCTGGACCGACGTGCCCGGCATGTTCAGCGCCAACCCGCGCCAGGTGCCGGACGCGCGCCTGCTCACGCGGCTCGACTACGCAGAGGCCCAGGAAATCGCCACCACCGGCGCCAAGGTGCTGCACCCGCGCTGCATCCACCCTTGCCGCGAGGCGCGGGTGCCGCTGTGGATCCGCGACACCACCCGCCCCGACATGCCCGGCACGGTCATCGATTCCTCGGCCACCACCATTCCCGGCGTCAAGGCCATCAGCTCGCGCCGCGGCATCGTGCTGGTGTCCATGGAAACCATCGGCATGTGGCAGCAGGTGGGCTTCCTGTCCGACGTCTTCGAACGCTTCAAGGCGCACGGCCTGTCGGTGGACCTGATCGGCTCGTCCGAGGCCAACGTCACCGTCTCGCTCGACCCCAGCGACAACCTGGTGAGCACCAACGTGCTCGACGCGCTCTGCGCCGACCTGGCCCAGGTGTGCAAGGTGAAGGTCATCGCGCCCTGCGCGGCGATCACGCTGGTCGGCCGCGGCATGCGTTCGCTGCTGCACAAGCTCAGCGACGTCTGGGCCGAATTCGGCCGCGAGCGCGTGCACCTGATCTCGCAGTCCTCGAACGACCTCAACCTCACCTTCGTGGTGGACGAGGGCCTGGCCGAAGGCATGCTGCCCCGCCTGCACGCGCTGTTGGCGCAGTCGGGTGCGATGCCGGTGACCGAGGCGGCGGTGTTCGGCCCCAGCTGGCGCCACATCGACCACCCGGCCGCCGAACGCCCCGCGCCCTGGTGGCTGCGGCAGCGCGAGCGCGTGCTGCAGGCCGCCGCCGCCGGCACCCCGCGCTACCTCTACCACCTGCCCACCGTGCGCGAACGCGCCCGCGACCTGGCCGAAGTGCCGGCCATCGACCGCCGCTTCTTCGCGCTCAAGGCCAATCCGCACCCGGCCGTGCTGCGAACGCTCGAGGCCGAAGGCTTCGGCTTCGAATGCGTGTCGCTGGGCGAAATCGAACACCTGTTCGGCGTGCTGCCCGCGCTGGCGCCCGACCGCGTGCTGTTCACGCCCAGCTTCGCGCCGCGCCGGGAATTCGAAGCGGCGCTGGCGCGCGGCGTGCACGTCACGCTCGACAGCCTGGCGCCGCTGCAGCAGTGGCCGGAGCTGTTCGCCGGCCGCGAGATCGTGCTGCGCGTGGACCCGGGTTTCGGCCAGGGCCACCACGAGAAAGTGCGCACCGGCGGCAAGGACGCCAAGTTCGGCCTGGCGCTGGAGTCGGTGGGCGAATTCACCGCCGCGGCGCGCGCCGCCGGCGCCCGCATCGCCGGCCTGCACGCGCACATCGGCAGCGGCATCCACGACGCCCAGCACTGGCACACGGTGTACGCCAGCCTGGCCGCGGTGGCCGAAGGCATCGGCACCGTGGGTTTCATCGACGTCGGCGGCGGCCTGGGCGTGGCCTACGACCCCGAGGCCGAGCCCTTCGACCTGGAGGCCTATGCCGCGGCGCTGGCCGAAGTGAAGGCCGCCTACCCGCAGTACGCGCTGTGGGTGGAGCCGGGCCGCTACCTGGTGGCCGAAGCCGGCGCGCTGCTGCTGCACGTCACCCAGGTGGTGCGCAAGCAGGGCCAGCGCCGCGTCGGCGCCGACGGCGGCATGAACGCGCTGATGCGCCCGGCGCTGTACGGCGCCTGGCACGAAATCACCAACCTCACGCGCGCCGGCGACCCGCCGGGCGAACCCTGCGAAGTGGTGGGCCCGGTCTGCGAATCCAGCGACGTGCTGGGCCGCCAGCGCCGCCTGCCCGACGCCACCGCGGAGGGCGACGTGATCCTGGTCGGCCACGCCGGCGCCTACGGCGCGGTGATGGCCAACCGCTACAACCTGCGCGAACTGCCGCAGGAGGATGTGCTCGATGACTGAGTTCGACCCGGGCGCCGTGCGCGCCTTCCGCTTCCTCAACTGCGGCCTCGATCCCGCCACCGGCGAGGCGCGCCTGGGCTACGCCTTCGACGACGGCCCGGAAATGGTGGAGGTCATCCGCTTCCCCGGCGCGCCCTTCGCCTTCGACGGCGCCCGCGCCGCGGCGGTGGAGCGGGCCCTGCGCCTGCTGCACCTGATCGCCGGCGTCAGCTACTACAAGGCCGCGGTGCCGCCGGACATCCGCATCGAGGCCTACGACATCGATGCCGAAACCGCCGGGTTGCTCGAGACCATCTACGAAAACGGCCTGGGCGAATTCGCCTACCGCAATGGCCTGTCGCTGCGCGGCAGGGTGCAGTTCCCGGTGCGCGCGGCCACGGAAGCCGCGGCGCCGGTGCTGGGCCTGCACGAACACGCCGTGGTGGCCATCGGCGGCGGCAAGGATTCGCTGGTGTCCATCGAAGCGCTGCGCGCCGCCGGCGTGGCCCAGACCGTGGCCTGGGTGGGCGGTTCGCCGCTCATCGCCGCCTGCGCCGCGCGCACCGGCCTGCCCACCCTGAACGTCACGCGCGCGCTGTCGCCGCTGCTGTTCGAGCTCAACCGCCGCGGCGCGCTCAACGGCCACATCCCGGTCACCGCGGTGAACTCGGCCATCCTGGTGCTGGCCGCGCTGCTGCACGGCCACGACCAGGTGGTGTTCTCGAACGAACGTTCGGCCAGCTACGGCAGCCTCATTCCCGGCACCGGCGAAGTGAACCACCAGTGGTCCAAGGGCTGGGACTTCGAGCGGGCGTTCGCGCGCCACGTGCGCCGGAACGTGGCCGCCGACCTGCGCTACTACTCGCTGCTCCGGCCGTTTTCCGAGCTGGCGGTGGCCCGGCAGTTCGCGCGCATCGACCACTACGACCAGTTCTTCTCCAGCTGCAACCGCAACTTCCACCTGTTGGGCGAACGACCGGCGCAGCGCTGGTGCGGCGTCTGCCCCAAGTGCCACTTCGTGTTCCTGGCGCTGGCGCCGTTCATGCCCAAGCCGCGGCTGGTGGCCATCTTCGGCCGCAACCTGCTCGACGAACCCGAGCAGGCGCCGGGTTTCGACGCGCTGATGGAATACCGCGACCACAAGCCCTTCGAATGCGTGGGCGAGGGCCGCGAATCGCGCGCCGCCATGGACGTGCTGGCCGACAGCCCGGCCTGGCGCGAGGACGCGCTGGTGCGGCGCTACGCCCGCGAGATCCGGCCGCAGCTCGAGGCCGCGGAGCGGGGGCTGGCGCCGCTGCTCGAACCCTCGGATGATCACGGCATCCCCGAGGGGCTGTGGGAGCGGCTGCGTGCGCATTTCGGAGCTTGAAGGCAAGAAGGTCGCGATCTGGGGCTACGGCCGCGAAGGCCGGTCGGCCCTGGCCGCGCTGCGCTGGCGCCTGCCCAGCCAGCCGGTGACCGTGTTCTGTTCCCACGACGAAGCCGAGCCCCTGCGCGAACTGCAGGACCCGGCCCTGCGCATCGAGACCAGCGTCAACGCCGCCCTGCTGGCCGAACACGAGGTGGTGGTGAAATCGCCGGGCATCAGCCCCTACACCTCGCCGGCGGCCGACGCCGCGCTCGAGGGCGTGCGTTTCACCGGCGCCAGCGGCCTGTGGTTCGCCGAACCGCCGGCCGGCCGCCGGGTCTGCATCACCGGCACCAAGGGCAAGTCCACCACCACCGCGCTGGTGGCGCACCTGCTGCGCGCCGCCGGCAAGCGCACCGCGCTGGCGGGCAACATCGGCCTGCCGCTGCTGGAGCTGCTGGACGTGCAGCCGCCGCCGGAGTTCTGGGCCATCGAACTCTCCAGCTACCAGACCGGCGAAGCCCGCGACGTGGACGTGGCGGTGGTGCTCAACCTCTTCCCCGAACACCTGGACTGGCACGGCAGCGAAGCGCGCTACTACGCCGACAAACTGGCGCTGGTGACGAAAGCCGCGCCGCGCATCGCCGTGCTCAACGCCGCCGACCCGCGCCTGGTGGAGCTGGACGTGCCGCCCACCACCCGCGTGCTGTGGTTCAACCACGCCGACGGCTGGCACCTGCGCGAAAGCCTGGTGTACCGCGGCGAGCAGCCGGTGTTCGACGCCCGCCACGTGCCGCTGCCGGGCCGCCACAACCGCCTGAACCTGTGCGCCGCGCTGGCCACGCTCGAGGCCCTGGGCCTGGACGCGGTGGCGCTGGCGCCGGCCGCGGCCAGCTTCCGGCCGCTGCCGCACCGGCTGCAGTCGCTGGGCCTGCGCCACGGCATCGAATCGGTGAACGATTCGATCTCGACCACGCCGCACGCCTCCATCGCCGCGCTCGACTGCTACCGCGGCCGCCGCGTGGCCATCCTGGTGGGCGGCTACGACCGCGGCCTGGACTGGGGCGTGTTCGCCGAACGCATCGCCGCCGAGCCGGTGGCCGCGGTGATCACCATGGGCCAGAACGGCCCGCGCGTGTACGAAAAGCTCAAGCCGCTGGCGCTGGGCGACCGCTTCGTGCTGGCCGAGGCCGGCGACATGGACGAAGCGGTGAAGCTGGGCCTGCAGGTGCTGGGCCACGACGGCGTGCTGCTGCTTTCGCCGGGCGCGCCGAGTTTCCCCCGCTACCGCGATTACGTCGAACGCGGCCGCCACTTCGCCCAGGCGGCGGGTTTCGACCCGGAGCTGATCAGCACCATCCCGGGCCTGGGCGTGGCCTGAGCCCGCTCACGCGGCGCTTACGCCGGGCGGCGGGGGCGGGCATAGAATCACGGTCTTTCCACCGGAGGACCGCCCCATGCGCCGCAGCCTGCTTGCCCTTGCCCTCGCGTCCCTGAGCCTCACCGCCGCGGCCAAGCCGGTCGCCGAGCCGGTGAGCTGGACCCACGGCGGCACGACCTTCGACGGTTACCTGGTCTACGACGATGCCGAAGGCGACAAGCGCCCGGGCCTGGTGATGGTGCCGAACTGGATGGGCGTGACCGATTCGGCCCTCGAGAAGGCCAAGACGATCGCCGGCGACGACTACGTCATCCTGCTGGTGGACATGTACGGCCGCGGCGTGCGCCCGGCCAACGCCGACGAGGCGGGCAAGGCGGCCGGCGCGGTGTATGCGGACCGCGCGGCGCTGCGCGGCCGCATCAACACGGCGCTGGGCGTGCTGCGCGATGCGGCCGGCAAGGCGCCGGTGGACGCGGCGCAGCTGGGCGGCATCGGCTTCTGCTTCGGCGGCGCGGTGGTGCTGGAGCTGGCGCGCACGGGCGCGGACGTGGCGGGCGTGGTCAGCTTCCACGGCAACCTGTCCACCACGATCCCGGCCGAAGCGGGCGCGGTGAAGGCCAGCCTGCTGGTGCTCAACGGCGCCGACGACACCTACGTTCCGGCCGAGCAGATCGCCACCTTCCAGCAGGAAATGACGGCGGCCAATGCCGACTGGCAGTTCGTGAACTACTCCGGCGCGGTGCACTGCTTCGCCGAAGCCGACGCCAACAGCCCGGGCTGCCTGTACGAGCCGCGCGCGGCGAAGCGCGCCTACGCGGCGATGGAGTCGTTCTTCGACGAGAAGTTCGAGGACTGAGCTTTCCGCGTGTGGCGGTTCGGGGCCCGCTTCGGCGGGCCTTTTTTTGGTTCTTCACCG
>NZ_AVCH01000023.1 GCF_000747075.1 Arenimonas malthae CC-JY-1 | reverse complement strand
AGGTCCACCAGCAGCGGCGCGCCGCCATCGGGCGCGAACGCGCAGTACAGGCGAATGCCCACCCGCTGGCCGCGGCGCTGGTTGTCCAGCCACAGCGGCGGGGTGTCGAGGAAACGCCCGGCGCCCGACACCTTCAGCGCCTCGTCTCCGGCCTGCGCGCTGGCGGGGCCCAGCGGCCGCGCCGGCGCGGCGAGCGCGGCGGCGGCTTCGGCCAGCATGGCTTCCTTCTCCACGCCGCGGCCCAGCTGCCAGCGGCCCAGCGCCGAGAACCCCAGCACCAGGCACAGGCCGAACAGGGCCAGCAGGACACGGCGTTTCACCACGCGTGGCCCCGCGGGGCGGATAATGCGAAACATTCCTTCCCAACGGCCCTAGCCATGAGCAGCGAGCTGAAAACCCTGGTCATCGTCGCATTCCTCTGCCTGATCGTCTGGAACCTGGGCGCCGGGCTGTACTACATGATGGTGGACAAGGGCCGCACCAACCGCACGGTGAAGTCGCTGAGCTGGCGCATCGGCCTGTCCGTGGGCCTGATCCTGCTGGTGGTGGCCGGCATCGCCACCGGCGTCATCCAGCCGCACGGCGTGGGCCGCTGATCCCCCAGAAAACGAAGGGCCGGCGCGATGGCCGGCCCCGCGTCGTGGTGTCGTGCCGGCTTAGAGCACGTACACGAACAGGAACAGGCCCAGCCAGACCACGTCCACGAAGTGCCAGTACCAGGCCACCGCCTCGAACGCGAAGTGGTGGTCCTTGCTGAAGTGGCCCTTCAGGCAGCGCAGCCAGATGATGGCCAGCATGATCGTGCCCAGCATCACGTGCATGCCGTGGAAGCCGGTGAGCATGAAGAAGGTCGAACCGTAGATGCCCGAGCCCAGGGTCAGGTTCAGTTCCTGGTAGGCGTGGATGTACTCCTCCGCCTGCAGCACCAGGAAGATGATGCCCAGCAGCACCGTGGCGCCCAGCCACACCAGCAGGCCGCGGCGCTGGTTGGCCTTGAGCGCGTGGTGGGCGATGGTGATGGTCACGCCCGAGGAGAGCAGGATCAGCGTGTTGATCAGCGGCAAGCCCCAGGCCGGGATGGTCTCGAAGGCGCCACCGATTTCGCTCGGGCCGTTGGTCGGCCAGCCGGCGCTGAAACCCTGCCACAGGAACTGGTTGGTCAGGGCGCCGTCGCCCTCGCCCGACAGCCACGGCAGCGCGAACTGGCGGGCATAGAACAGGGCGCCGAAGAAGGCCGCGAAGAACATCACTTCCGAGAAGATGAACCACATCATTCCCATGCGGAACGAGGCGTCCACCCGCTCGTTGTACTTGCCGGCCAGCGATTCGGCGATGACGTTGCCGAACCAGCCGAACAGCACCGACAGCGTGGCGAGCAGGCCAATGTAGAACACCGGCTGGCCCCAGGCATGGCCGTTGAACCAGTTCGCCACGCCCACCATGGTGGTGAACAGGGTGATCGAACCGATGAACGGCCACGGGCTGTGGTGCGGGACGTAGTAGATGTTCGGGTCGTCGTGGGTCTGTGCCATGGTGTTCCCCGGTACTCCTGGTAGGCCTTGGGTCACGGCGCCGTGCGGGCGGCGGCGGGCGCGTGCACGCCCTCGCCGATCCGGGCCGTGGCCGCGTCGTTGCTGAAGAAAGTGTAGGACAGCGTGAGCGTCGTGACGTTGTCCGGCAGCGCCGGGTCCACGATGAAGCGCACCGGCATCAGGCGCTCCTCGCCCGCCGCGAGCAGCTGCTCGGTGAAGCAGAAGCACTCGGTCTTGTTGAAGAAGGTGGACGCCGTGGACGGCGCCACCGACGGCGCCGCGTTGCCGACGATGGCATGGTCGGAAACGTTGCGCGCCACGTAGTTCATTTCGTAGAGCTTGCCCGGGTGCACCTGCATGCTCAGCCGGGTGGGCTTGAACTCCCAGGGCAGCTTCGAGTTCACGGTGCCGTCGAACTCCACCGTGACGGTGCGCGATTCGTCCACCGCCAGGCCGGCCACCTGCGCTTCGCCCGCCGGGCCCTGCTCGAGCTTGATGCCGAACACCTTCTCGCAGGCGATGCGGTACAGCGGCACCAGCGAGAACGCGAACACGAAGGACGCGCCCGAAACCAGCGCGATCGTGCGGAAGGTCTTGAGGGACGAGGGCTTCATCACGGGATCATCGCCGCCAGCATGAAGGCCACGTACACGCCCACGGCCACCAGGCCCACGGCCCAGGCCGTGAGGCGGATGCCACGGCGGCGGGAGGCTTCGGTCTTGGTGGCGTCGGGCTGGGTCATGGCGGGGTGCGGCGCCCGCGGGGGGCGCCGCTTCCTTGGCTTAGTGGGTCACGTCGCCGTGGGCCAGGTCGCCGTCCTTGATGACCGGCGGCAGGGTGAAGGTGTGGTGCGGCGCCGGCGAGGGCACGGTCCACTCCAGGCCCTTGGCGCCTTCCCAGGAACGGGCTTCGGCCTTGGCGCCGCCGCGGGCGGTCTTCCAGACGATGTAGGCGAACAGCAGCTGGCTGATGCCGAAGCCGAAGCCGCCGATCGTGGACCACATGTTGAAGTCGGCGAAGGCGACGTTGTAGTCCGGCACGCGGCGCTGCATGCCCGCCAGGCCCAGGAAGTGCTGCGGGAAGAACAGCAGGTTCACGAAGATGGTGGACAGCCAGAAGTGCCACTTGCCCAGCGTCTCGTTGTACATGTGGCCGGTCCACTTCGGCAGCCAGTAGTACACGCCGGCCATGATGCCGAACACGGCGCCGGTCACCAGCACGTAGTGGAAGTGCGCCACCACGAAGTAGGTGTCGTGGTACTGGAAGTCGGCCGGGACGATGGCCAGCATCAGGCCCGAGAAGCCGCCGATGGTGAACATGACCACGAAGCCCAGCGCGAACAGCATCGGGGTTTCGAAGGTCATCGAGCCGCGCCACATGGTGGTGACCCAGTTGAACACCTTCACGCCGGTCGGGATCGAGATGAGCATGGTGGCGTACATGAAGTACAGCTCGCCGCCCAGCGGCATGCCCACGGTGAACATGTGGTGGGCCCACACGATGAACGACAGGAAGGCGATCGCGGCGGTGGCGTACACCATGGCCTGGTAGCCGAACAGCGGCTTGCGGGCGAAGGTCGGGATGATCTCCGACACGATGCCGAAAGCCGGGAGGATCATGATGTAGACCTCCGGGTGGCCGAAGAACCAGAAGATGTGCTGGTACATCACCGGGTCGCCGCCGCCGGCGGCGTTGAAGAAGCTGGTGCCGAAGAACTTGTCGGTCAGCAGCATGGTGACCGCGCCCGCCAGCACCGGCATCACGGCGATCAGCAGGAAGGCGGTGATCAGCCAGGTCCACACGAACACCGGCATCTTCAGCAGGTCGACGCCCGGGGCGCGCATGTTGAGCACGGTGGCGATGATGTTGATCGCGCCCATGATCGAGCTGATGCCCATCAGGTGGATGGCGAAGATGGTGAAGGCCGTGCTGTTGCCGCCCTGCAGCGACAGCGGCGGGTACAGGGTCCAGCCGCCGGCCGGGCCGCCGCCGCCGATGCCGAACACCAGCTGGAGCACCAGCGGCATCAGCAGCAGGGTGAAGGCGAAGGGCATGATCCAGAACGACCAGTTGTTCATGCGCGGCAGCGCCATGTCCGGCGCGCCGATCATGAGCGGGATCATCCAGTTGGCCAGGCCCACGAAGGCCGGCATGACCGCGCCGAAGATCATCACCAGCGCGTGCATGGTGGTCATCTGGTTGAAGAATTCCGGCTCGACCAGCTGCAGGCCGGGCTGGAACAGTTCGGCGCGGATCACCAGCGCCATCGAGCCGCCGACGAAGAACATCACCAGCGAGAACACCAGGTACAGGGTACCGATGTCCTTGTGGTTGGTGGAGTAGAACCAGCGCTGGAAGAAGCTCTGCTTGTGCTCGCCGTGGTGGTCGGCGTGGGCAGCGTCAGTGTGTGCCATGGTCTTGTGCCTCTCTCGGGTTCTTCTCAGCCCTCGCCGCCCGCGGCGGCGGGGGCGGTGGCGGCGATGCGGGCGGCCTCGGCCAGGTCACCGGCCTTCTGGGCGGTCAGCCAGGCTTCGTACTCGGCGCGCGGGACGGCCTTGACGACGATCGGCATGAAGCCGTGGTCCTTGCCGCACAGTTCGGCGCAGACGCCGCGGTAGGTGCCCGGCTGCTTGATTTCCGTCCAGGCCTCGTTGATCAGGCCCGGGATGGCGTCCTGCTTCCAGCCCAGCGCCGGCACCCACCAGGCGTGGATGACGTCGTCGGCGGTGATGACGAAGCGGATCTTGGTGTCGGTGGGCAGCACCAGCACGTTGTCGACGTCGCGCAGGTAGTGCGGCGCCTGCTCGGCGCTGGGCTTCTCGCCGCTCTGGCGGATGCGGTCGGATTCGCGGTCGAGGCGGGAGATGAAGTTCACGTCCTCGCCGACGATCTCGTAGCGCCACATCCACTGGTAGCCGGTGACCTTCACCGTCATCTCGTGGCCCTTGGCGTCGTACTGCTCGATCACCTTGGTGGTGGCCGGCACGGCCATCACGACCAGGATGAGGATGGGGATCACCGTCCAGATGATCTCGAGCTTGGTGCTGTGGGTGAACTCCACGTCCGGCTTGGCGCCCTTGGACTTGCGGAACTTCACCATGGCCACGGCCATCGCGCCGAAGACCACCACGCCGATCACGACGCAGATCCACAGCATCAGCATGTGCATGTTGTAGGCGTTTTCCGCGGTGCGGGTGACGCCCTCGGGCATGTTCAGCTGCCAGCGGACCGGCTCGCTGTCGGCCCAGGCCGTGGCGCTGGCCGTGGCGGCCGCGAGGCCGGCGGCGACCCTGGCGGCAATGGCGCTTGCATTCATCGCTTTCATCCGAACTTACCCCAACGTGTGGTCTTGGTCCCGGCCCCGGCCCGAGGCCGACGCCAGCAGTGTCTTCAAGCGGGCCGCGAGGTCGCGGCGCTCCTCGAACGAGAGGAAGGCCCCGACTTCGACCTGCCGGCCTTGCGAGCCCAGCAGCACCCGTTCCCTTCCCTCGCCGCCGTCCACCTGCACGCGCACCCAGTAGGGATGCGCCTCGAAGGCGGGCTGGGCCTGGGCCGAGCGGCGTACCTCGAGGTGGCGCTCGTCGAGCGCGATCACCTCGAAACGCTCGCCCTGGCGCCACACCCATCGCAGCACGAACGCGATGAAAGCCGCGTCCAGCACCGCGAAGGCCGGGGCCAGGACATTGCCCTGGCTCCAGGCGACCCCGGCCACCCCGAAGGCGGCCAACGACAGGGCCAGGAACAGGCCGGTGAACTGCCTCGCCGTCATGGCGCGCCTTGGCCGGAGCACCAATTGGGCTCCGGGGCCTGGCGGCGCCGAAACGACGAGTTCGATCACGCGGACGCTCCGCGACCCGGTTACGGGAGAACCGTGAGATTCTAGCGACCCCCGCGAGGGGGGGGCAAGCCGATACCCCCCCGGGGAATGCGGGAAACGTGAAGGGCGGCGGCTTTCGCGCCCCGGGCCCGGGGCTTAGAATCCGCGTTCTCGCGCGCCCCGCGCCGACCCTTGTGGACCCCCGTGAAGCCGATCCTCAGCCCTGAACTGCCCGGTGCGCCGTCGGAACTGCGCGCCCGGGTGACCGCTGCCTTCCACCGCGACGAGGCCGAGCACCTGGCCGAACTGCTCGACCAGGCCCGCCTGCCGGCCGACGAGCAGGCCAAGGTGCAGGCCACCGCCGTGGCCCTGGTGGGCCGCACCCGCATCCGGGCCGCCGACCCGGGCATGGTCGAGGCCTTCATGCGCCAGTACGACCTGTCCAGCGAGGAGGGCGTGCTGCTGATGTGCGTGGCCGAGGCCCTGCTGCGCATCCCCGACCGCGCCACCGCCGACAAGCTCATCCGCGACAAGCTGGGCGACGCCGACTGGGACCGCCACATGGGCCAGTCGAACTCGGTGCTGGTGAACGCCTCCACCTGGGGCCTGATGCTCACCGGCCGCATGGTGAACCTGGCCGAGGAAACCCGCCGCAACGCCATCGGCGCCTTCCGCCGCCTGGTGGGCCGCGCCGGCGAACCGGCCATCCGCCTGGCCGTGCGCCAGGCCATGCGCATCATGGGCCACCAGTTCGTCATGGGCCGCACCATCGCCGAGGCGCTGGAGCGCAGCCGCAAGGGCGAGCAGGCCAAGTACCTGTATTCGTTCGACATGCTGGGCGAGGCGGCCTTCACCCAGGCCGACGCCGACCGCTATTTCCGCGCCTACCGCGACGCCATCGAAGCCATCGGCGCCGGCGGCCCCTACCCCGACGTGCTGGCCGCGCCCTCGATCTCGGTGAAGCTCTCGGCCCTGCATCCGCGCTACGAGCTGGCCAAGCGCGCCCGCGTGCAGGCCGAACTGACCCCGCGCGTGCTGGAACTGGCCCGGCTGGCCAAGGCCAAGGGCATCGGTTTCACCATCGACGCCGAGGAATCCGAGCGCCTCGAGCTGAGCCTGGACGTGATCGTCGGCGCCTTCGCCGACCCGTCGCTGGACGGCTGGGAGGGCTACGGCCTGGCCGTGCAGGCTTACCAGAAGCGCGCGCCGTTCGTGATCGACTACCTGGCCGATGCCGCCCGCAAGGCCGGCCGCCGCATGCCCATGCGGCTGGTCAAGGGCGCCTACTGGGACAGCGAGGTCAAGAAGGCGCAGGCGGAAGGGTATGCGGGCTACCCGGTGTTCACCCGCAAGGCCAACACCGACGTGAGCTACCTGGCCTGCGCGCGCCGCATGCTGGCGGCCAGCGACGCCATCTACCCGATGTTCGCCACCCACAACGCCCAGACCATCGCGGCCATCCACCACTTCGCCAAGGGCCAGCGCTTCGAGTACCAGAAGCTGCACGGCATGGGCGACGACCTGTACGCCGAAGTGATCCCGGCCGACCGCCTGGGCGTGCCCTGCCGCGTGTACGCGCCGGTGGGCTCGCACGAAGACCTGCTGCCCTACCTGGTGCGCCGCCTGCTCGAGAACGGCGCCAACTCCAGCTTCGTCAACCGCATCACCGACGAATCGCTGCCGGCGGCCGAGCTGGTCGCCGACCCGGTGTCGGTGGTGTCCGCCTACGCCAGCAAGCCGCATACCCGCATCCCCCAGCCGCGCGACCTCTACCGGGCCGCCGGCGAAGACAGGAACAATTCCATGGGCGCCAACCTCGCCAACGACGACACCCTCGCCACCCTCGCGCGCGACATCAACGCCGCGCTCAAGCCGGTTTCGGCCACGCCGCTGGTGCCGGGCGCCAGCGCCGCCGGCACGCCGGTGGCCGTGACCAATCCCGCCGACCGCCGCGAGCGCGTGGGCGAGTGGACCGGCGCCGACGCCGCCACCGTGGAGCGTGCGCTGACCAATGCCGTGGCCGCGCAGGAAGGCTGGGACCGCATGCCGGCCGCCAGCCGCGCGCTCATCCTGGAGCACGCCGCCGACCAGCTGGAAAAGCGCATGCCCGAGTTCATGGCGCTGTGCGTGAAGGAAGCCGGCAAGTCGCTCTCGGCCTCGGTGGCCGAGGTGCGCGAGGCGGTGGACTTCCTGCGCTACTACGCCATGCAGGCCCGCAAGCTGTTCGGCGCGCCGGAAAAGTTGCCCGGCCCCACCGGCGAATCGAACGAGCTGTGGCTGCACGGCCGCGGCGTGTTCGTGTGCATCAGCCCGTGGAACTTCCCGCTGGCCATCTACCTGGGCCAGGTGGCCGCGGCGCTGGCCTCGGGCAACAGCGTCATCGCCAAGCCGGCCGAGCAGACCACGCTCACCGCCTTCGTCGCCACCCAGCTGCTGCATGAAGCCGGCGTGCCGAAGGACGTGCTGCAGTTCGTGCCGGGCGACGGCGCCACCGTCGGCGCCGCGCTCACCCGCGACCCGCGCGTCGCCGGCGTGTGCTTCACCGGCTCCACCGAAACCGCCTGGGCCATCAACCGCGCCCTGGCCGCGCGCAATGCGCCCATTGCCGCGCTGATCGCCGAAACCGGCGGCCAGAACGCGCTCATCGCCGATTCCTCCGCCCTGCCCGAGCAGCTGGTGAAGGACGCCATGACCTCGGCCTTCGACTCGGCCGGACAGCGCTGCTCGGCCGCGCGCGTGCTGTTCGTGCAGTCCGACATCGCCGACAAGGTGCTGCACATGCTGGCCGGCGCCATGGACGAACTGGTGGTGGGCGACCCGGGCCTGCTGTCCACCGACGTGGGCCCGGTGATCGACGAGGACGCCCGCAAGGTGCTGGCCGAGCACGCCGCGCGCATGGACAAGGAAGCCACCCTGATCAAGGAAGTGAAGCTGCCCGAGGCCACCGCGCACGGCTGCTTCTTCGCCCCGCGCGCCTACGAGCTGAAGTCGCTGTCGCAGCTCACCCGCGAAGTGTTCGGCCCGGTGCTGCACGTCATCCGCTACCCGGCCGACCAGCTCGACCAGGTGCTGGCCGACATCAACGCCACCGGCTACGGCCTGACCCTGGGCATCCACTCGCGCATCGACGCCACGGTGGAGAAGATCGCCCGCACCGTGAAGGTGGGCAACTGCTACGTCAACCGCAACCAGATCGGCGCCGTGGTGGGCGTGCAGCCCTTCGGCGGCGAAGGCCTGAGCGGCACCGGCCCCAAGGCCGGCGGCCCGCACTACCTGCTGCGTTTCGCCTCCGAGCGCACCGTCACGGTGAACACCACGGCGGCCGGCGGCAACGCCTCGCTGCTCACGCTCGACGACTGACGCGCCCCGCCCCCGCGGCATGGCACGAACGGGCAGCGCGCCTCGCGGCGGCTGCCCGTTCCGTTTTCAGCGCAGCAGGTCCTGGCTGGCGTAATAGGTGCAGCTGCAGGTGCCGCCCACGCCGCAGACGCCGGACTTGTACGAGCCGAACATGCCTTCGCCGTAGCAGAAGTCCAGGCAGCTGTTCCGGCGCTCGGTTTCGCGGATGGCGCACTGCTCGTCGATCAGCTCCCGCTCGGTGGGCATCCAGGGCGGCCGCTCCAGGTCCAGATTCGGCGGGTAGGCCGCCGCCAGGCCGCCCACCGCCAGCAGCAGCGCCGCCAGCCACGGCCTCGTCGTTTTCGTCATCGTCGTCTCCTCCGCGCCGACAGGGCGCAGGCACACGATCCGCCGCGCGCGCCCGCGCCGAATCGGCGTTGTCCCGGCGCGGCGGTCAGCCGGCTTCTGCGGCGCGGCGTCGAAGCCCGCCCGGCGCCGCCGTGGAAAACCCGATTCCTGCGCGCCGCCCCGTCGTGGCATCCTGACAGCCCCTTTCCGCCGAGCCGCGCATGTACCTCGAGCACTACGGCCTGAACGAGCCGCCGTTCTCGATCACCCCGGACCCGCGCTTCGTGTACCTGAGCGAGCGGCACCGGGACGCGCTCGCGCACCTGCTGTTCGGCATCGGCCAGGGCGGCGGCGGCGGCTTCGTGCAGCTCACCGGCGAAGTGGGCACCGGCAAGACCACGCTCTGCCGCCTGCTGCTGGAGCAGCTGCCGGAAAACGTGCGCGTGGCGCTGGTGCTCAACCCGCGCGTCAGCCCGCTGGAGCTGCTGGAGACGATCTGCGAGGAGCTTCGCATCGACACCGCCGGCCGCCAGGGCAGCCTGAAGGCGCTGGTGGACGCGCTCAACCACTACCTGCTCGACGCCTACGCCCAGGGCCTGCGCGTGGTGCTGATCATCGATGAAGCGCAGAACCTGGGCGCCGACGCGCTGGAACAGGTGCGCCTGCTCACCAACCTGGAAACGCCCACGCAGAAGCTGCTGCAGATCCTGCTGCTGGGCCAGCCCGAACTGCGCGACCTGCTGGCGCGCGAAGACCTGCGCCAGCTGGCCCAGCGCGTCACCGCGCGTTTCCACCTGACGCCGCTCGACGCCGCCGAAACCGAGGCCTACCTGCGCCACCGCTACGCCGTGGCCGGCGGCACGCGTTTCCCCTTCACCAAGCTGGCCATCAAGCGCATCCACCACCATTCCGGCGGCGTGCCCCGGCTTGTGAACATCATCGCCGAGCGCGCGCTGCTGGCCGGTTACGCGCACGACGAAGTGCAGATCGGCGAACGCTGGGTCGACCAGGCCGCGCGTGAAGCCCTGGCGCCAAGGCTGTCGCGGCTGCCGAAGCCGAACCTGGCCTGGGGCGTGGCCGGCGTGCTGGCCGTGCTGGCCCTGGCGCTGGCCCTGCGCGAGCGCGCACCGCCGCCGCCCGCGCCCGACACCGCCGCGGCACGCACG
>NZ_AVCH01000022.1 GCF_000747075.1 Arenimonas malthae CC-JY-1 | reverse complement strand
CGCCGCCAAGCCGGCGCCCGCCGCGCGCGCCGGCATCGGCTTCAGCAACCTGGAGCTGGTGCCGATGGACGGGGACGCGCCGGCGGCCGCCGAACCGGTCGCCGTGGCCTTCGCACCGCCCTCGTCGGCGGCGTTGGAGCGCGGCAACGGCCTGAGCCTGGCGGCCGAGGACGCGAAGCCCGCGCAGTCCATCAGCAGCGGCGCCCTGCTCGTGCTCGCGGGCCTCGGCGGTCCCGACGCGGTGCGCCAGCTGCTGGCCGGCCTGCCGCCGACCCTTCCGGTGCCGGTGCTCCTGTACCAGCACCTCGACACCGGCAAACACGACCGCCTGGTCGACCAGCTCGCCAAGGCCAGCCAGCTCCCGCTCGACCTCGCCGTTGCGGGCAAGCTGGCCTTCCCGGGCCGCGTGTCGGTGCTGGTGCCGGGCCTGGGCGCCCGCTTCGAGGACGGCAGCCTGCAGTTCACCGCCGGCGGCCAGCTGGCCGACGTCGTGGCCGCGCTGCCTGCCGCCGAGAGCGGCGTGCTGGTGCTCAGCGGCGCCGATCCGGCCCTGGTGCCCGCCGTGCTGCAGCTGATGGCCGACGGCGGCCTGGTGCTTGCCCAGGACCCCGCCGCCTGTTTCGACCCCACCGCCGCCGACGCCGTCCAGCGCGCCGGCGCCACCGCTGCCACCCCGGCCGACCTGGCCGCGCGGGTTTCGCAGCGCTGGCACTGAACTGAGTTTCCCGGAGGCAAGCATGAACGCCCAGCAGCGTGACATCCGCGGCGTGTTGATCTCGGTGACCGGCGGCCGCCTGTTGCTGCCCAATGCCAGCGTCGCCGAGGTCATCACCTATTCCGACCCGGAAGTGGTCGCCAACGCGCCCGAATGGCTGCTTGGCCGCGTGCGCTGGCGCGGCTGGCGCCTGCCGCTGCTGTCGTTCTCGCGCCTGGCCGGCTGGTCGGCCGAGGACGGCCAGATGGGCGCCAAGGTGGCCGTGCTCAAGGCCCTGGGCAACAACCCCAAGCTGCCGTTCTTCGCGGTGCTCTCGCAGGGCTTCCCGCGCCTGGTCACCGTGTCGGCGCCGGCGCTGCACGAATCGCACGACATGAAGGACCTGCCGCTGGGCGTGCATGCCCGCGTCACCCTCAACGACGACCCGGCGGTGGTGCCCGACCTGCTGAGCGTCGAGCTGCTCATCCAGAAGGCCCTGGACCAGGCGCAAGCCGCCTGAGTCCTGAATTGCAGGAGCGGCTTCAGCCGCGACCGCCGTTCCCCGAAAAGCAGTCGCGGCTGAAGCCGCTCCTACAGCGTCAGGGGTTCAGCCCAGATCGCCGTAGAGGGCCTGCAGGGCGGCAATGGCCGCCAGGCCTGCGGTTTCGGTGCGCAGGATGCGCGGCCCCAGCCGAAGCCCGCGGAAGCCGGCGGCGTGCAGCGTGGCGCGGTCGCGGTCCGACAGGCCGCCCTCCGGCCCCACCGCCAGCGCCACCGTGTCGCCCGGCGCCAGCGCCAGGTCGGGCAGGCACAGCTCGCCGGCGGGGTCGAGCATCAGCTTCACCTGCGCCGTTTCCGCCGCCGCATAAGCCGCCAGCGACGCCGGCTCGGCCAGCCGCGGCAGCCGCGCGCGCCCGCTCTGCTCGCAGGCCGCGGCCAGGATGCCGCGCCAGTGCGCCAGGCGCTTGGCCGCGCGTTCGGCGTCGAGCTTGACCTCGGTGCGCTCGGTGTTCACCGGCGCGACGGCCAGCACGCCCAGTTCGGTGGCCTTCTGCAGCACCAGGTCCATCTTCTCGCCGCGGGCGATGCCCTGGGCCAGGGTCAGCGCCAGCGGCGATTCGTTCGACACCGGCGTGGCCGACAGCACCTCGGCCTCGGCGCCGCGCTTGCCCAGCGACACCAGCCGCGCCGCGTAATCGTGGCCGTCGCCGTTGAACAACACCACCGCGTCGCCCACGCCCAGGCGCAGCACGCGCACCAGGTGCCCGCTGGCCAGTTCGGACAGGGTGACGGTGGCGCCCGGCGACAGCGGCGCGTCCACGTAGCTGCGGATGGTCCTCATGGCGCGGTGGCCTCCTCGATGGCCGAGGCGGTGACCGCGGCCAGGTGGGTCAGTTCTTCCTCGCCGACGCAGTAGGGCGGCATCCAGTACAGGATGTCGCCCAGCGGGCGCAGCACCACGCCGCGTTCGATGGCGTGGCGGTAGGCGCGCAGGCCGCGCCGGTCGGTGGCGGGGAAGGGCCGTTTCGTGGCCGCGTCCGCCGCCATCTCGAAGGCCAGGATCATGCCGGTCTGGCGCACTTCGGCCACGTGCGGATGCGCCGCCAGCGGCGCCGCCAGTTCGGCCATGCGCGCGGCGGTGCCGCGGTTGCGCACCAGCACCTCGTCGCTGTCGAAGATGGCCAGCGAGGCCAGCGCCGCGGCGCAGCCCAGCGGGTTGCCGGTGTAGCTGTGCGAATGCAGGAAGGCGCGGTCGCGGGAGTCGTCGAGGAAGGCCTCGTACACGTGGGCCGTGGTCAGCACCGCCGACATCGGCAGGAAGCCGCCGGTGAGGCCCTTGGACAGGCACAGGAAATCCGGCGCGATGCCCGCCTGTTCACAGGCGAACAGCGTGCCGGTGCGGCCGAAGCCCACGGCGATCTCGTCGGCGACCAGGTGCACGCCGTGTGCGTCGCACAGCTCGCGTGCGCGCCGCAGGTAGGCCGGGTGGAACATGCGCATGCCGCCGGCGCACTGCACCAGCGGCTCCAGCACCAGCGCGCAGACGGTGCCGGCGTGCGCCTCCAGCAGGGCCGCCAGCTGGTCGGCGCGGCGCAGGGCGCAGGCCTCCGCCGTTTCGCCGGGCTCGGCCTCGTAGGCGTCGGGCGAGGGCGCGAACAGCGGTTCGAGCAGCAGCGGCGCGTACACGCGGCGGTAGAGCGGGATGTCGCCCATCGACAGCGCGCCCAGGGTTTCGCCGTGGTAGCCGTTGGTGAGCGAGATGAAGCGCGTGCGCCGGGTGTCGCCGCGGTTGGCGTGGCTGTGGAAGCTCATCTTCAGCGCCACTTCGATGGCGGCCGAGCCGTTGTCGGCGTAGAAGACGCGCGACAGCGGCTCCCGCCCGGCCTGCCGCGGCGCCTTCGCCACCAGCGCCTCGGCCAGGGCCAGGCCCGGGCCGTGCGAGAAACCGGCGTAGATCACGTGCTCGAGCTCGTGGGCCTGGGCGGCGATGGCCGCGGCGATGCGCGGTTCGGCGTGGCCGAACAGGTTGGTCCACCAGCTGCTCACCGCGTCCAGGTAGCGCCGGCCGTCCACGCCCTCCAGCCAGGCGCCGCGGCCACGGCGTATGGGCACCAGGGGCAGGGTGCCCGGGTGCTCCTTCATCTGGGTGCAGGGGTGCCAGACCACGGCCAGGTCGCGGTCGCGCCAGGCCCCGGCGTCGTTCGGGAGGGAATCGGGGGCGTTGCTCATGCGCCGATGATCCGTGCCCCGGCCGGCCCTGTCCACGCCGGGACGGCGGGCGGGGGCAGCCGCTAGAATCGGGCCATGCGCCGACTTCCCACCATCCACGCCCGCGAGGAGCAGCCGCTGGACGGCGGCCGCCGCGAAATCCTGCACCTGGAGTTCAGCAACGGCGAACGCCGCCGCTACGAACGGCTGGTCAGCGGCGGCCACGGCTCGGTCATCATCGCCGCCGTGCCCGAGCCGGGCACCGTGCTGCTGGTGCGCGAATACGCCGCCGGCACCCACCGCTACGAACTGGGCCTGCCCAAGGGCCGCATGGACGCCGGCGAAAGCATCGAGGACGCCGCCAACCGCGAACTCAAGGAAGAAGTGGGCATGGGCGCGCGCAAGCTCACCGTGCTGCGCCCGATCACGCTGGCGCCCACCTACATGAACCACCAGATCCACCTGGTGCTGGCCGAAGACCTGTACCCCGAGCGCCTGCCCGGCGACGAACCCGAGGAGCTCGAGGTCGTGCCCTGGAAGTTCGACGCCCTGCACGAGCTGATGCTGCGCGAGGATTGTTCGGAAGGCCGCTCGCTGGCCGCGCTGTTCATCGTGCGCGAACTGCTGTCGAGGCGCGCGTGACGGCGCTGCGCGAAGCCTGCATCGCGCTGGCGCTCGAGGCCGGCGCGGCCATCCTGGCGGTGTATGCCCAGGACTTTTCCGTCGAGACCAAGGACGACGACTCCCCGCTCACCCAGGCCGACCTGGCCTCGCACCGCATCATCGTGGCGGGCCTGCGCGCGCTTGCGCCCGACATCCCGGTGCTGAGCGAGGAAGACGCGGACATCCCGTGGGACACGCGCCGCCGCTGGCCGCGCCACTGGCTGGTGGACCCGCTCGACGGCACCCGCGAATTCGTGAAGAAGAACGGCGAGTTCACCGTCAACATCGCCCTGGTCGAAGACGGCCGGCCGGTGCTGGGCGTGGTGTACGCGCCGGTGTTCGACTACCTGCTGCACGCCGAACGCGGCGTCGGCGCCTTCCT
This sequence comes from Arenimonas malthae CC-JY-1, assembly GCF_000747075.1. Taxonomy (GTDB): domain Bacteria; phylum Pseudomonadota; class Gammaproteobacteria; order Xanthomonadales; family Xanthomonadaceae; genus Arenimonas; species Arenimonas malthae. Next base: position 5,773 of record NZ_AVCH01000022.1, on the reverse strand, counting down.
GCGCCAGGGCGGCGAGGACATCGCCCTGTCCACCCGCCGGCCCGCCACCGCGCCGCTGCGCGTGGCCGCCAGCCGCTCGCACCTCGATCCGCGCACCGCCGCCGCGCTCGAACGCATGGGCGACACCGAGCGCCACGGCCTGGGCTCGTCGCTGAAGTTCTGCCGCATCGCCGAAGGCCGCATCGACGTCTACCCGCGTTTCGGCCCCACCAGCGAATGGGACACCGCCGCGGCCCAGTGCGTGCTGGAAGCCGCCGGCGGCGTGGTGCTGCGGCTCGACGGCACGCCGCTGGACTACAACCGCAAGGACAACCTGCTCAACCCCGACTTCATCGCGCTCGGCGACGCCGACCTGCCCTGGCGCGACTGGCTGGACGAGGCCGCGCATGGCTGAGATAGACGAGCTGCTGGCCATCATGGCCCGCCTGCGCGACCCCGAGCGCGGCTGCCCCTGGGACGTGAAGCAGGACTTCTCCACCATCGCGCCCTACACCATCGAAGAAGCCTACGAGGTGGCCGACGCCATCCAGCGCGGCGACATGGCCGACCTGCGCGACGAGCTCGGCGACCTGCTGCTGCAGGTGGTCTTCCACGCCCGCATGGCCGAAGAGGCCGGGCATTTCGCCTTCGCCGACGTGGCCGCCGCCATCAACGACAAGATGATCCGGCGGCACCCGCACGTGTTCGGCGACGCCGCCAGCCAGGCCGACGCCGAGGCGCAGCTGGCGAACTGGGAGGAGCTCAAGCGCCGCGAGCGCGAGGCCAATGGCGCGGCGGACACCAGCGTGCTGGCCGGCATCGCCCGCGGCCTGCCGGAATGGCAGCGCGCGGTGAAGCTGCAAAAGCGCGCCGCCACCCTGGGCTTCGACTGGCCGGGCCCGGCGCCGGTGATCGCCAAGCTGCACGAGGAAATCGAGGAAGTGCGGGTGGAATTCGACGCCGTCGCCGCGGACCCTTCCGATGCCACGGCGCGCGACCGCCTGGAAGACGAGCTGGGCGACGTGCTGTTCGTGGTGGCCAACCTCACCCGCCATGCGAAGGTGGATTTCGGCGCGGCCCTGCGTCGGGCCAACGCCAAGTTCGAGCGCCGCTTCCGGCGCATGGAGCAGCTGGCGGCGGAAGCGGGCGTGGCCCTGCAGGACCTGCCGCTGGAGGCCCAGGACGCCTACTGGAACCGCGCCAAGGCCGAGGAAAAGGGCGCTTGACGCCACCACCACGCCGCTGCGGCACAATGCCGGCAACACCGGGGGACGACACCATGAGCCAGGGTTTTTCCAGCTTCGCCGAGTTCTACCCGTTCTACCTGGGCGAACACGCCAACCGCACCTGCCGGCGCCTGCACTTCGTGGGCAGCTGCATCGCGCTGGGTTTCGCGGCCGCGGCCCTGGTGACGCTCAACGCCTGGTGGCTGCTGGGCGCGCTGGTCAGCGGCTACGCCTTCGCCTGGGTGGGCCACTTCTTCTTCGAACACAACCGCCCGGCCACCTTCAAGCACCCGTTCTATTCCTTCGCCGGCGACTGGGTCATGTTCAAGGACATGCTCACCGGCAAGATCCGCTTCTGACTTGTTGTAGTTGGCTTGGCGTTGCCAAGCAGGTCACGGGCTCGCGGTCGGTTGTGCTTGGTAGGCGTCATCGCGCACACACCTCTATGGCTGCCCGCGCCTCGACGCGGCGTCCTGCCCATCGAGGCGCGGCCGCTACGGCATCCTGCCTCCGCTTCATCCATAGAGGTGTGTGCACGCTGCCGCAGTCCAGGCGCCGCGGCCAGCCGGTGGGCGAGCTCGTGCGCAAGCGCACGCGCTTGTCCCGGCGGAACGCCGATGCGCCGCGATTGCGGCAGCGTACGCAGAGGGGGGAGGTCTGAAGCGGAGGGCAGGAGGCCCGGAGCGGCCGGCGTTTGCTGCCAGGGATGGCGCTAGCAAGACGCCGGGCAGACCTCCTCCCTCTGCGTGCGATGACGCCCGCCGCAACCAACCGCACACGAGCATGTGACCTGCTTGCCAACTGGCAAGCCCGAACCAGATCACTCCAGGAAGATCAGGAAAGCCGCCGCCACGATCAGCACGAAGCCGGCCACGTGGTTCCACTTCAGCGGTTCGCCCAGGTACCAGACCGAGAAGCCCGCGAACACCAGCAGGGTCAGGATTTCCTGCATGCCCTTGAGCTGCGGCGCGCTGTAGACCGCGTGGCCCAGACGGTTCGCCGGCACCTGCAGGCAGTATTCGAAGAAAGCGATGCCCCAGCTGGCGAAAATGACGATCCAGATCGGGCTGGTCTTGAACTTCAGGTGCCCATACCAGGCGAAGGTCATGAAGACGTTCGAGGCCAGGAGCAGCAGGACCGGGGTCAGGTAGGCGCCGAGGGTGGGCATGGGCGAGGGGCCGGGCAGGGTGGGAAAGGGGGCTGGGCGGCGGGGCCGGGGGCCGTATAGCCTAGCCTTGACGCGGCCTTGGCGGCGGCTTCACGCCCGTATCACCGGGCCGCGGGTCTACTCTTCACAAAGCTGAAGACATGTTCTTCACATCCCAAGGAGAGACCCATGCGACGCGATGACCCGGCCGGCCTGATCCTCGTGGTGGAGGACAACCGCAACCTTTCGGAAATGGTGGGCGAATACCTCGAGTCCAAGGGCTTCGGGGTGGACTATGCCGGCGACGGCATGGACGGCTACCGCCTGGCCGCCGACAACAGCTACGACGTGATCGTGCTGGACCTGATGCTGCCGCGCCTGGACGGCCTGGAAGTCTGCCGCAAGCTGCGCAACGAGGCCAAGAAGTCCACGCCCGTGCTCATGCTCACCGCCCGCGACACCCTCAACGACAAGGTCGTGGGCCTGGAGGCCGGCGCCGACGACTACCTGGTCAAGCCCTTCGCCATCCAGGAGCTCGAGGCCCGCGTGCGCGCCCTGATCCGCCGCGACCGCCGCCAGGTGAGCGCCGAGGTGCTGAAGGTGGCCGACCTGGTGCTCGACACCGCCAGCCTGCGCGTCACCCGCGCCGGCCAGGAGATCCAGCTCTCGCCCATCGGCCTGCGCCTGCTCACCATCCTGATGCGCGAATCGCCGCGCGTGGTCACCCGCCGCGACATCGAGCGCGAGATCTGGGGCGATGGCCTGCCTGATTCCGATACCCTGCGCAGCCACCTCTACAACCTGCGCAAGGCCATCGACCGGCCCTTCGACCGCCCGCTGCTGCACACCGTGCAGACCGCCGGCTACCGCATCGCCGACCTCGACGCGCCGCCCGCCGGCTGACCCGGACGCCCAGGATGCCCACCTCCCGCAACGGACTGCGCCGGAAGATCTGGGTCGCCTTCATCCTGCAGGCGGCGGCGATCAGCTTCGCCGCCGTGCTGGGCGTGTACGGCGCCTCGGCGGTGCTCAAGCACGTGCTCATCCAGCAGGCGCTGCAGCAGGAGGCCGCGCACTACTGGCAGCGGCTGCAGGCCAACCCGGGCGCGGACGTGCCCGACACCTACAACATGACCGGCTACCTGGTGCCCGCCGGCGGCAGCGCCGACAAGGTGCCCGCCAACATCCGCGAGCTGCCGGTGGGTTTCCACAGCCTGTCGCGCGCCCAGGGCGGGTCGCTGGTGCTGGTGGAACAGGACGGTCGCGGCCACCGCCTGTACCTGCTGTTCAAGCAGGAGCAGGTGGACAGCCTGGCCTTCTGGTTCGGCATGGCGCCGCTGGCGATCGTGCTGGTGGTGATCTACGTCATCGCCTGGTCCACCTACCGCGCCTCCAAGCGCGCGGTGTCGCCGGTGATCTGGCTGGCCTCGCAGGTGCAGCGCTGGGACCCGAAGCGGCCCGAGTCGGCCATCCTGCGCCCGGAAAACCTGCCCACCGACGTCGAGGGCGAAACCCTGGTGCTGGCCTCGTCGCTGCATGACTTCGCCAGCCGCATCGAAAGTTTCGTCGAACGCGAGCGCGACTTCACCCGCGACGCCTCGCACGAACTGCGCACCCCGCTCACCGTGATCCGCGTGGCCGGCGACATGATGGCCGGCGACGAGAGCCTCTCGCCCATGGCGCGAAAGGCCCTGGGCCGCATCCAGGGTGCCGGGCGCGACATGGAGGCGCTGATCGAGGCCTTCCTCATCCTCGCCCGCGAAGGCGACACCGGCCTGCCGGACGACGACTTCGACGTCTGCGACGTGGTGCGCGAGGAAGTGGACAAGGCCCGCCTGCTGCTGGCCGGCAAGCCCATCGAGATCCGCTGCGTGCAGGAGCAGGCCTTCCACCTGCATGCCCCGGCGCGGGTGCTGTCGGTGCTGCTGGGCAACCTGCTGCGCAACGCCTGCCATTACACCGACGCCGGCAGCATCACGGTCACCGTGCGGCGCGGGTCGATTTCCGTGGCCGACACCGGCGTGGGCATGTCGCCGGAAGAGCTGGCGCGCGTGTTCGAGCCCTTCTTCCGCGCCGGCGACCGCAAGAAGGACGGGCAGGGCATCGGCCTGTCCATCGTGCAGCGCCTGAGCCAGCGCTACGGCTGGCCGGTGCGGCTGGAAAGCGAGCCGGGCCGGGGCACCACCGCCACCGTCAGTTTCCCCAACCACCGACCCGCGGCCTGATCCCGGGCGGCGCGGTCAACCGATCGCGCGCCCGCGCGTTTGCGCTGCATCGAGCCAAGAAAACCCGGAGTCCGAATGCCTGCCGCCCGCCCCCGTTCCTGGACAAGACTCGCGGCGATCTACGCCGGCGTGGCCGCCCTCGTGCTGGGCGGCTGGTGGTGGCTGGGCCGCGAGGCACCGCAGGCCGGGTACCGCACCGCGGCCGTCGAGCGGGGCGACGTGCGCGTGGTCATCTCGGCCACCGGCACGCTCCGCGCCACCACGACGGTGGACGTGGGTTCGCAGGTGTCGGGCCAGGTGCTGGACGTGCTGGTGGACTTCAACGACCGCGTCGCCCGCGGCCAGCCGATCGCCCGCCTGGACCCGGCGCCGTTCCAGACCCGCCTGCAGCAGGCCGAGGCCGACCTCGCCAGCGCCCGCGCCTCGGTGAACGAAGCCCGCGCCACGCTCAGGAACGCCGAGGCCGACTACGCGCGCAAGTCCGACCTGGTGGCGCGCCAGCTCATCGCCCGCAGCGAGGCCGACCTGGCCCTGGCCGCGCGCGACCAGGCCCGCGCCCGCGTTGTTTCCGCCGAGGCCGCCGTGCTGCAGCGCCAGGCCGCGGTGGACAACGCGCGCCTGGACGTTGAATACACCGAGATCCGCTCGCCGGTGGACGGCGTGGTGCTGCTGCGCGACATCGAGCCCGGCCAGACCGTGGCGGCCAGCTTCCAGACCCCGGTGCTGTTCCAGATCGCCGAGGACCTGGCCCAGATGCAGATCGACCTGAGCGTGGACGAGGCCGACGTGGGCCAGATCCACGAAGGCCTGGGCGTCTCCTTCACCGTCGATGCCTTCCCCGACCGCCAGTTCACCGGCGAAGTGAAGCAGGTGCGCCTGGCCGCGACCGCCATCTCCAACGTCATCAGCTACCCGGTCGTGGTGCAGGTGCAGAACGCCGACCTGAGCCTGCTGCCGGGCATGACCGCCAGCGCCGAGATCGTGGTGAGCCGCCGCGACGGCGTACTGCGGGTGCCGAACGCGGCGCTGCGCTATTCGCCGCAGGACGGCGAGGCCGCCGCCACGCCGGCGGCCGGCGCTGGCCGCGGCGGGCTGGTGAACGACCTGCCGGCGCTGGCCGCGGAGCTTTCGCTCACGCCGGCCCAGCAGGCCGCCTTCGACCGGGCCCTGGCCGAAGTGCGCAAACGCGCGGCGGC
>NZ_AVCH01000021.1 GCF_000747075.1 Arenimonas malthae CC-JY-1 | reverse complement strand
GCCACACGGCGAAGGCCACGGCGGGTGCCAGCGTGGCCAGCGCCGAGAAGGAAATGGCGCCCATGTCGGCCAGCGCGTCGTTGCCGGCCATCACGCGGCTGTAGCCCCAGGCCAGCAGCACCACCGCCAGGATGCCCACGCGGCGCTGCGCGAGCACCGCGCCGCGCAGGTCGCCGCCCTCGCCCGCGCCGCCCCAGCGGCCGCGCACCAGCAGCGGCGCCACCCAGTGGTTGCCGATCATCACGCTCAGCGCCAGCGTGGCCAGGATCACCATGCCGGTGGCCGCGCTCAGGCCGCCCAGGAAGGCCAGCAGCGCCAGGCCCTCGTGGCCCTGGGCCAGCGGCAGCGCCAGCACGTACAGGTCGGACGGCACCCCCATGGGCGCCAGCAGTGCGTCGCCGGCGCGCGCCAGCGGCAGGATGGGCAGCGCGATCAGCAGCATGTACAGCGGGAACAACCAGCGCGCGGTGCGCAGTTCGCCCTCGTCGCGGCACTCGACCACGCCCACGTGGAACTGGTGCGGCAGCGTGAACATGGCCAGCGCACCCAGCAGCACCAGCGCCGGGAACCCGTTCGCGCCGTCGGGCGGCGGCGGCGCCGCGGGCACGTCGGGCAGGTCCAGGCCGAACCACACGAAGGCGCCCAGCGCCAGCATCGCGCCCAGTTTGAGCAGCGATTCCACCGCCATCGCCAGCACCAGCCCGCGGTTGTGTTCGGCCGCCGAAACGCGCCGCGTGCCGAACAGCATGGCGAACAGGCCCATGGCCAGCGCCACGTACAGCGCGCTGTCCTGCCATGGCGGCGGCGACAGCGCGGACGCGCGCGTGAGCAGGCCGTAGCTCATGGCCACCGCCTTGAGCTGCAGCGCGAGGTAGGGAACGATGCCCAGCACCGCCACGAAGGTGACCGCCGCCGCCAGCCAGGAACTGCGGCCCAGGCGCGTGGCGATCAGGTCGGCCAGCGAGGTGGAATTGTTCTCGCGCGCCAGCCGCAGCAGCTTGAGCAGGAAGCCGAAGCCCAGCACGTACAGCAGGATGGTGCCCAGGAAGGTGGGCGGGATGGGCCAGCCCGAACGCTGCGCCTGCGTCACCGTGCCGTAGAAGGTCCACGAGGTGCAGTACACCGCCAGCGACAGGCTGTAGACCACCGGCCACTGCCGCGACAGCAGGCCCGGGCGGCGCTCGGCCCAGAGCGCGGTGCCGAACAGCAGGCCCAGCCACAGCAGGCCCGCGCCGATGACGAGGGCGTCGGTCAGCACGACCGCGGCCGCGTCGTCACGGCATCGGCGCGCCCAGCGCGGTCATGGCCGCGGCCAGCCAGCGCGGCTGGGCGCCGCGCCGGGTGTCGTAGCCTTCGCCCGTGTAACCCCACCAGTCCCAGCATGCCTTCGGATTCAGCGGCAGGTAGCTTGATCGCACCTGAGGATACAGCACGGCCACGCGGTGCACGTCCGCCCAGCGGTTGAAGCCGGCGTCGCGCACGAAGGCCTCGCCCACCTTGTCGGCGTTCTGCTCGCAGCCGTGGAACGCCACCAGCAGCCCGCAGCGCCCGCCGGCGGCGCAGGCCGGCGGCAGGTAGAGGTAGCCCGCCTCGGCCAGCAGCGGGTCCGCGCCGGGCGCGGCGTACGGCGCCTGGTCGAAGCGGCGCAGTTCGCCGGCCGCCGTGGCCGGTGCGGGGGACGACGCCGGCCCGAACAGCCAGGCCATGGCCTCGCCCGCGGCGTCGAAGCCGCAACGGCCCAGGTAGGGCGTGCCGCCGGTGGCGCAGTCCACGCCCGCGTCGAGCGTGGGCATCAGGTGCGGGAAATCACGCCCGCCGTCGTAGTGCAGCGACAGGCCGCCGGCGTCGTCCGCCAGCGCCGCGTACAGGTCGTGCGCCGAACGCGTGACGGCTTCGGCCACCACGGTGTCGGCGCGGCCACGCAGCACGTACACCGCGTCGCCGGCGAGGCCGCTCACCGGCGCGATGTCGCCGGCGGCGGCGCGTTCGCGCACCACGCCGGCCAGTCGTGCCGGGTCGGGCGCGTACGGCTCCGCGACCATGCACGGCCCCAGCGCCGTTTCCAGCGAAGCGCCGGCGCAGCCGTAGGGCCCGCCGGCCAGCAGCGCGGCGCCGCGCAGGCGGTCCGAGTGCGCCAGGTGCACCTGCGTGGCCATGTAGGCGCCGGACGACAGCCCGGCCACGGCGACGCGGTCCGGATCGATGTCCAGTTCCGGCAGCCGTGGCGCCGGTTCGGCGGCGCAGGCCGCCAGGGCCAGCGCCAGCGCGGCGGGGATAAAAACACGGGCCGCTTGCGCGGCCCGTTGGGAAAATTCCCGGGGAAACATCACCATCACTCAGAAGTTGTAGCGCACGGACGCGTAGTAGTTGCGCGGGGCGCCGTAGTACGCGGTCTGGATGCCACCGATGGACGAGAACTCCTGGCCGTCGGTCTTGTACAGCTCGTCGGTCAGGTTGCGCACGCCGGCGCGCAGCTGCCAGCGGCCGTCGGAGGAATCCCACACGCCGTACAGGCCGACCAGGGTGTAGGCGTCCTGGCTCAGGCCCGGGGCGTTGTCCACCGACAGCCAGGTCTCGCCGCGGTAGGACACGTCGCCGCCGATGCTCAGCAGGCTGCCGCCCGGGAGTTCGAAGCCGTGCTGCAGCGCGACGCGGGCCGTGAGCTCGGGCGAGAACGGCACGTGGTCGTGCAGGCTGGCCAGTGCCGGGTTCACCACCACGCGCGGGTCGTTGAACTCCTCGTAGCGCGCATCCATCCAGCCGATCTGGGTGGACAGCAGCGTGCCCTCGCCCAGGCGCGCCATGCCCTCGAACTCGATGCCATCGATGGCCAGCTCGGCGGCGTTGAGCACCGGGAAGGCAAAGGTCGGCACCGGGGCGCCCGGGTTCTGCACCTCGGAAACGCGCGCCTGGAAGTCCTTGTAGGTGCTGTGGAAGGCGGCGACGCGGCCACTCAGGCGGCCGTCTTCCGACTGCATCTTCAGGCCCAGCTCGTAGGTCCAGACGTACTCGGGCTCGAAGGTGCTGACCTCGGCGGCGGTGTTGGCGCGGCCGTTGAAGCCACCCGCCTTGTAGCCGCGGTTGGCCGACACGTAGCCCATCATGGTGTCGCTGAAGGCCTTCTGCAGGCTCACGCTCGGGGTGAGCGCGGTCCAGGTGTCGCTGATGTTGAAGGCCAGCGCCGGGTTGGCGTTGCCCAGGATGTTCGAGAACGTGGACGTGGTGCGGAAGTACTTCTTCTTGTCCTGGGTGTAGCGCAGGCCGGCGGACAGGGTCCAGGACGGCGAGAACTCCCAGTTGGCGTGCGCGTAGCCGGCGACCGACTTGTTCGACAGGTCGTCGTCGATGGTGCGCAGGAAGCTGATGGGCAGCGCGCCGAAGCGCAGGAAGTCGTCGGCGTAGGCTTCCTGGTGCGACGGCACCTGTTCGTCGATGTAGTACAGGCCGAACATGGCGTCGAGGTCGCCGCCGTTGTCGTAGGCGAACTGCAGCTCCTGGCTGGTCTGGCGCTGGTCCACGCCCACGAACACGTCGCCGAGCTCGAACTCGGAGGCGTCGATGTCGATGAAGGACGCGGTGTCGAGCTTGCGGTAGGCGGTGATGGACTTGGCGCTCCAGCGGTCGGACAGCACCCAGTTCAGGGTGAGCGAGGCGCCCTTGTGCTTCATCTGCTGGCCCTGGTCCGGGCCGAACGAGGTGCGGGTTTCGTAGTTGTAGTCGCCGGCGGTGGGCAGGCGCAGGATGTTGATGCCGCCGGCCAGGTTCACCGCGTACAGCGGCGCCACCGGCTGGCCCAGGGTCAGGGCGTTGTCCTGCTCGGTGTAGTCCATCGACAGCATGCCGCTGAAGGTGTCGCTGGGACGGAAGGCGAACTTGGCGCGGATGGCCTGGGTGTCTTCGTCGTTGTACTCGCGGCCGGTGGTCGGGTCGGTGACGTAGCCGTCGCGGGTGATCTTGGCGGCGGCGATGCTGGCGGCCAGGGTGTCGCTGAGCTGGACGCTGCCGTAGACGCGGCCCTCGCGGCGGCCGTAGTCGCCGGCGGTGAGCTCGACCGCGCCGCCCTCGTCGTCGAACGGGTTGCGGGTGGTGATCTTCACCGCGCCGCCGGTGCTGTTCTTGCCGTACAGCGTGCCCTGCGGGCCGCGCAGCACTTCCACCTGGCTCACGTCGAACAGCGAGAACAGCGCGCCGTTGATGCGAGAGTAGTACACGTCGTCGACGTACATGCCCACGCCCGGGTCGAAGGTCTGCAGCGCGTCGGGCTGGCCGATGCCGCGGATGAAGACGTTCACCGAGTTCGAGGAACCACGGCCCTGCACGATGTTCATGTTCGGAACGGCGCCCTGCAGGCCGTCGACGTTGGTCGCCTGCAGGTCCTTGAGCGCGTCCTCCGAGAAGGCGCTGACCGCGACCGGCACGTCCTGGATGGACTCGGTGCGGCGGCGCGCGGTGACCTCGATGGTGTCGAGCGTGGCCGCGGTGGCCTGGCTGCCTTCGTCCTCGGTGGCGGTGTCCTGCGCCTGCGCCTGCAGGGCGACCAGGGACAGGGTAAGGCCGATGGCCAGGCTCAGATGGTTGCGCTTCATGGGTTCCCCTTGCACGACGTTCAGGCGGCCGGACGGCCGGTTGCACGGCAGACTACGGCGCGCCCCCGGGGCCGGCACCTGTACCTTGGTACAAGTGGCCGGGCGGCCCCGGGCTGCGGACACTCGGCCCCTGGCTTTCCCCGGGGATTCGAAGGCATGTCCTTCCTGATCGTGCTTGCGGCGCTGTGTTTCCTGATGCTGGTCGCCTACCGCGGCTACAGCGTGATCCTGTTCGCGCCGGTGGCGGCGCTGGGCGCGGTGCTGCTCACCGACCCCACCCTGGTGGCGCCGATGTTCACCGGGCTGTTCATGGACAAGATGGTGGGCTTCCTGAAGCTCTATTTCCCGGTGTTCCTGCTGGGCGCCATCTTCGGAAAGCTGATCGAGGTTTCGGGTTTCTCCAAGTCCATCGTGGCGGCCACGATCCGGCTGTTCGGGCCCGACCGGGCCATGCTTTCCATCGTGGCGGTGTGCGCGCTGCTCACCTACGGCGGCGTGTCGCTGTTCGTGGTGGTGTTCGCGGTGTACCCGTTCGCGGCCGAGCTGTTCCGCCAGGCCGACATCCCCAAGCGCCTGATTCCCGGCACCATCGCGCTGGGCGCCTTCACCTTCACCATGGACGCGCTGCCGGGCACGCCGCAAATCCAGAACATCATCCCCGCCGGCTTCTTCGGCACCGACACCTGGGCGGCGCCGGTGCTGGGCACGCTGGGCGGCGTGTTCATCCTGGCGCTGGGCATGAGCTACCTGGAGTGGCGCCGCCGCGTGGCCCGCCGCGCCGGCGAAGGCTACGGCACCGACCTGAAGAACGAACCCGCGCCCTTCGCCGGCGACAAGCTGGCCAACCCTTGGGTGGCGCTGCTGCCCCTGCTGCTGGTGGGCGTGACCAACAAGGTCTACACGCTGCTGATCCCGCGCTTTTACGGCGACAGCCATTCCTTCGTGCCCTCGGTCATCGGCGACCCGGCCCCGGTGGTGCAGGAAGTCTCGAAGGTGGCCGCCATCTGGGCCGTGGAAGCCGCGCTTTTGACCGGCATCATCGCGGTGGTGCTGCTGGGCTGGAAGGCCGTGAGCACGCACTTCGCCCAGAGCACCCAGCCGGCCATCGGCGGCGCGCTGCTGGCCTCGATGAACACCGCTTCCGAATACGGCTTCGGCGCGGTCATCGCCGCCCTGCCCGGCTTCCTGGTGGTGGCCAACGCGCTGGGCTCGATCCCGAACCCGCTGGTGAACGAGGCCATCACCGTCACCGCCCTGGCCGGCATCACCGGCTCGGCCTCGGGCGGCATGTCGATCGCGCTGGCGGCGATGGCCGACACCTTCATCGCCAACGCCAACGCCGCGGGCATCCCGATGGACGTGCTGCACCGCGTGGCCTCGATGGCCAGCGGCGGCATGGACACCCTGCCCCACAACGGCGCGGTGATCACCCTGCTGGCCGTGACCGGCCTCACCCACCGCGAAGCCTACAAGGACATCTTCGCCATCACGCTGGTGAAGACGATGGCAGTGTTCTTCATCATCGGCGTGTTCTACGCCACCGGCTGGGTCTAGGCCGGCGGCTGCGCCACCGGCAGCTTCCAGCCGCGGCGGATGGCGAACAGGCGCAGGCCGGTGCAGGCCACGATACCCGCGCCCGCCACCCAGGCCACCGGCAGCGACAGCGCCGTGCCCAGCACCACCACGCCGGCGCCGGCGAGCGCGGCGATGGCGTAGAGCTCGGCCTTGAGCACGGTGGGCACCTGCGCCACCAGCACGTCGCGGATCATGCCGCCGCCGATGCCGGTGAGCATGCCCAGCAGCATCGCCCCCACCGGGCCCAGCCCGAAGGCCTGCGCCTTGAGCGCGCCGGCCACGGCGAACACGCCCAGGCCGACCGCGTCGATGGACTGCACCGGGTTGCGCCAGCGTTCGATGGTGCCGGCGCGCCAGAACGTGAACAGGCCGGCGACGATGGAAATGGCCACGTAGCGCCAGTCCTGCAGCGCCGCCGGCGGCGTGGCGCCGATCAGGGCGTCGCGCATCACGCCGCCGCCGTTGGCGGCCACGAAGGACAGCACCAGCACTCCGAACAGGTCCAGCCGGTGCCGCACGCCCACCAGCGCGCCGCTGAGCGCGAACACGAAGGTGCCCACCAGGTCGAGCGTGACCAGGATCAGGTCCATGCGCAGGGGCCTTCAGTCGGGGACATGGATGCGTTCCTTCACGTGCTTGAGGTTGGCCACGAGGGTGAAGGTCATCACCACCAGCAGCGCCCAGGAGCTCCATTTTCCCACGTGCACGGCCGCCCAGGCGCCCACCTGGTTCGGGTAGCGCCAGAGTTGCAGGAAGGTGCTCAGGTTCTCGGCCAGCCAGATGAAGAAGCCGATGAGCACGAAGGCCAGCAGCAGCGGCATGCGGCGGTCGCGGTCGAGCGGGCGGAACACCACGGTGGAGCGCGCGTACAGGCCCAGCGCGCAGGCCGCCAGGTACCAGCGGTAGTCGCCGATGAAATGATGGGTGAAGAAGTTGGCGTAGATGAGCGTGGCCACCAGCGCCGCCATCCAGTGCGGCGGGTGGTGCAGCACGCGCAGGTCGAACAGCCGCCAGGCCTGGATGATGTAGCTGCCCACCGCCGCGTACATGAAGCCGGCGAACAGCGGCACGCCCAGCACCTTGGTGTAGGCCGCGTCGGGATAGCTCCAGGAACCGATGGCCGGCGAGGTCTTGAACAGCTCCAGCGCGAAACCCACGGCATGGAACAGGCCGATGGCCTTGAACTCGTCCCAGGTTTCCAGCTTCGCGGCCAGCATGCCGAACTGGATGGCCAGCGCGACCACCAGCAGCACGTCATAGCGCGGCAGCCCCAGCAGGCCCTCGCGCGGCACCGTGAACACGGCCGCGAAAAACAGCACCACGAACAGGCAGGCGCGCGCCTCCTTGATTCCGAAGTACAGGAACTCACGCAGGAAACGCGGCAGCCGCGCCGCCGCCGGCAGCGGCCGCTGGCCCAGCAGGTGGGCGTCCACCGCCACCAGCGAGGCCAGCAGCGGACGGATCACGGTTTCGGGATCCGGATCGTCTTGCTGATCATCAGCGAGCCCGACAGGGCGAACAGCAGCACCAGCGGGTGCAGCTGCCAGCCGAGGTCAAGGCGGCCCAGCCACAGGTCTGAACCGATGCGGCCCTGCCAGGCCGCCAGCGCCAGCAGGCCCACCAGCACCACGCTGGTCGGGATGGGCGTGCCTTCGAAGTACTTCACCTTGTCGCCGCCGGCGGCCAGCGCCTCGGCGGTGACGTTGAAGCGCGCCAGGCGGCTGACGCCGCAGCCGACGAAATACGACAGCACCAGCCAGTCCCAGCCGCCCTGCATGCCGCAGGCGTAGGCCAGCGCCGCTGGCGCCACGCCGAAGGAAATCACGTCGGACAGCGAATCGAGCTCGCGCCCCAGCAGCGAGGCGCCGTGGCGCTGGCGCGCCACCCAGCCGTCGAGCGCGTCGAACACGAAGGCCAGCGGCACCAGGGCCATGCCCCACATCAGGTCGCCCACCCGGCCGTCCTGCAGGAAACGCATGGCCGCGAACACCGCCCCGGTGCCGCAGAAGGCGTTGGCCAGCGTGAACCAGTCGGCCAGGTGGAAGTCGCGGATCATCGAAAAGTGGCGTGACATGGCGCGGCTCGTGCGGCGAACGACGCCACGACATTACCCGCCGCGCCGCGCCTGCGCAAAACCGGACGTTGCGGCGCTCCTGCCCGCCAGTGGCTCAGGGCTCGCATCCCTGCGTCGTACCGGGGCCGCCAAGGGGAACGACGGCGTCCACCGAACTCCACGCCCCGGGTATCGGGTGGTTCAAGGGCGCGAGGGTGAAGACGGCGTCCAGTTCGATCGACTGCAGCGTGCCGCCACCAAGCACGCGTCGCAGCGAGCCGACGGTGGCGCGCTGCGGCCGGCCGTAGTACGTGCACGTCGGGCAGGCGCCGCCCAGCTGCTCGACGTCCAGCACGTCGTCGGCGTCCCCGAAGCCACTGCGCTCGGCTACCAGGAACCGCGGCTCGCCAAGACCGTCGTAGACGAAAGCGGCGATGAACTCATAGTTGGACAGCATCTGCACGCTGTAGCCGGTACCGGCGTGGGCCGGGTCGAACCAGTGCGAGCTGAGGTCCTGCGGGCTGCCATCGAGCATGGGGCAACCGCGGCCCAGGCTGGCCATGGCTTCCGAACCGGCGAGGCCGTCGATGCTGTAGCTGAACTGGAAGGCATCGGGCCCGCCCGGCGTCACCGTGGCCGAGCCGACCTCGACGAGATGGTTCGAATCTCCGTCCCAGGCCGCGCGATAGATCGGCGAGGTCCACACGCCCTTTGCGCCTGGCGCGGGTGCCTGCAGGTAATACCAGGTGGGCGAGCCGTCCTCGCGGTAGGTGTACCAGAGCCCCGCCCAGACGCCGCCCGCCGGGTAGAGGAACAAGCCGTGGCCAGAACGCGCCTCGTTGAAGTAGCTGCCCGGCCGCACGACCGGCGCCGCGGCCTCGAGCGTCGCCGTCAGGGCGACGCTGGCGGGACTGCCGTCGCGGTTGTAGGCAACGACGTACCAGCGCGCCGGCTGGACGAGTCCGGCCTGCACGGCGACGTCCTCGTTGCCCGTGGCGCCCTCGCCCACCGCCACCGGCTGGTAAGGCTCGGGAACCGGCGCGACGCCCGTTGCGCTGCCGCCGGCGTACAGGGCAGGCACCAGGTGCAGGTCCACGTTCGCGTCGCTTTGGCTGCTCACGCGCAGTCGGGTGGTCCCGGCCGGGACGTCGATGTAGATGGACTTGTGGGCGCCGTCGGCATCCAGGCCGACCCGCGTGGTCACGCCATCCACCAAGCGGATGGGACGCTCGACCGACAACTCGCGCCGTAGCACGACGGCGAACTCGCCCGTCGGAGTGGCGTCGTCGGCGAAGACGCGCACGTAGGCTGCGCGCCACTGGCCGGCGAGGAAGCTGGGATCGTCCCAGGCCAGGGTGAGGTCGAAGTCCTGTCCCGCGGGCAACTGGCCCGGGGCCGTGGCGAAGAAGCGGCCATCGCCTTCGCCTTGGGGCGCCTCGAATACTTCCACCCGCGCCGACTGCGGTTCGGCATTCCGGCTATGCAGCATCACCCAGTACGACACCGCCTGTCCCGCCGCCTGCGTGAGCGTGAGTTCGCAGCGGCGGGTGGACTCGACCTGGATGCATCCTTGCTCGCCCTCGCTGGGCCGGCCATCGCCGTCCAGGTCGCGCCCAAGGTACAGCGTGGAGTTGAACGGCGTTTCCCCGCCGTCCATCGCGAGCACCTTGAAGGTGCGCGCCTGTGCACTCGCGGGAATGGTGCGGACCTGCCACGCGACGCCCGCCGTATCGTCCCAGGGTGATTGCGGTGCGGGATCGACGCCGATCTGGAATTCGAGGCTCGCGGGTTCGACCAACGGCGTGGCCAGGAACCGGGCGCCGGGCATCGCGCGAAGGTCGCCAAGGCGAATCCGTTCGCGCCCCGCATGCGTCAACACAGACAGGTAGACGTCCTCGGCGGGACGCACGACCAGCCTGGCCTTTGCCTGGAGGCATCGGGCCGCGGTTTCGCACAGGCGGTAGGTGAACTCATCCTCACCCGTCCAGTCGCGCTGCGGCGTATACCAGAGCATGCCGAAGTCGAGTTCGACGACGCCCCGCGCCGGCTGGGTCACGATCGAAAGCCCGCCGTCGGGCCCGATGTCGGCGCTGTCGTTCGACGTCACCGTCAGCTGTCGCCGGGTGGCATTTTCCGCGACGACGTCGCGGTCGTCGCGAAGGAAGAAGACCGGCTGGCCAGCCGTGTCGTCATCGGAGATCGCGCCGGTGACAGTGCCGACGTAGCCGCCCGTGGACACGAGCGCGCCGGAAAGGAAGGTCACCTCGACGCGGAAGTCTTCGTAACCTTCGACAAAACGGTCGCCGTTCACCTGGACAACGAAGCTCGCCTCGCTGGCCCCGGCCGCGATCTCGTGGACCTCGGCGGTGAGCGGGACGTAATCATGGTCGTCGGTGGCCGTGACGTCGAAGGTGGATACCGTGAACTGCACGGGCGCCGGTGCCGGGCGGTCAAGGCGGACGGTGAAGGTCGCGGGGGTGGTGCCCTCGTCGCCCTCCTGCACGAAGGCGCCATCGATGTCCGCCCGCGGCAGGTCCGCGTCGGGCGAAGCGACGCGGCGGACGCGCCAGTTGTCGTGGTCGGCGATGTAGAGGTCTCCCGACTCCGACACCGCCAGGGAAGTCAGGCTGCCGATGTTCGCCGACAGCGCCGGGCCGCCGTCGCCGGAGAAACCGGCGACCCCTGTGCCCACGACCGGCTCAACCGTGCCGAGATGCGGCAGGTAGCGCTCGATCCGGGCCGAACCGGACTTGCCGAAGTAGAGGTTGCCATGGATATCGGTGGCGAGCCCGGTCGGGGACAGGTTGGCGACCGTGGTGATGATGCCGTTCGCATCGATCTTGCGCAGGCGGCCGTTGCCGCGGTCCGAGATATAGAGGTTTCCGTCGAGCGCGGCGACCAGCCCGTCCGGCGCATTGAGCTTGGCACCGACCGCGGGGATGCCGTCGCCGTTGTAACCGACCGTGCCGTCGCCGGCGATGCGATGCATTACGCCGTCCGGCCCCACCTTGCGGATGCTGCTGTGGTCTGCGATGTAAAGCGTGCCGCCGGCGTCGAAGGTGAGCACCAGCGGCCACCGGAGCGGCCGCTCCGCGGCCGGACCGGGATCGGCGGTGAACAGGTGCTGGCCCGTGCCCGCGAAGGTCGTGATGACGCCCTGCGAATCGATCCGGCGCACGCGCGCGTTCTCGCGGTCCACCAGGAACAACTCCCCGCTCGCCGGATTCAGGGCGAGCGAAGTGGCACCCGACAGCAGCGCCGCGGTCGCCGGCCCGCCATCGCCGGCGTATCCGGCCGTTCCGCCGGACTGATCGCCCTGGCCAGCGACGGTGGTGATGATGCCCTGCTCGTCCACGCGCCGGAGGGTGGTGCCTCCGGCGAAGTAAAAAGCCTGGGTGCCCGGCACCGCGACCACGGCCGTGGGTGCATCGACATTGGCTTGCGTCGCGGGACCGCCGTCGCCCGAGTAGGCGGGGTTGCCGTTGCCGGCCACCGTTTCGATGGTTCCCGCCTCGGCCGTGGCGGCCAGCAGGAGGAGCGCGGCGACGGCGGCGCGGGAAAACAAAGGGATCTGATTCATGGCTGGGGCGTCGGACCGACAGGAAGCTCAGCCTCCCACCCTAGCGACTGCCGGCGACCGCAGCCTGAGAATCTTTCAGCCCTGTCCGCGGCCTCGCCGGCTCCTCACGGCGCACACCCCTGCGTGGTCCCCGCCCCGCCCAGCAGCTGCACCTCCTCGTCGGCGCTCCAACTTCCGCCAACGCCGGCGGTGTAGGCCGCGTCCAGCGAGATGCGGCGCAGCTGGCCTTGGGTGAAGGTGCGGCCGATCACGCCGACGTCGAAGCGTTCCGGCTCGGCCAGGCGTTCGCAGGTCGGGCAGAAGCCCGACAGCTGCTCGAGCACGAGATCCGCGGTCGCGCCGCCGAAGCCCTGCCGTTCGCCGGCCAGGAAACGCGGCTCGCCGCGGGCGTCGTAGACGAACGCCGCGATGAACTCGTAGTTCGGGAACAGCTGAACGCTGTAACCCGCGCCAGCCCGCGCCGGGTTGAACCAGTGCGAACTGGCGTCCACCGGCACGCCGCCCAGCGTCGGGCAGCCGCGGCCCAGCGGCGCCATCGGTTCGCCGCCGCTGACGCCATCCACGGTGTAGCTGAAGTTGAAGGTGTCGCCACCGGTCGGGGTCACCGAGGCACGCCCGATCTCGGTCAGCACGTTGCGGCCGCCATCCCAGGCGGCTCGGAACACCGGGCTGGTCCAGATGCCGTCCAGCCCCGGTGCCGGCGCCTGCAGGTAGTACCAGGTGGACGTGCCGTCCTCGAGGTAGGTGTACCAGAGGCCGGCCCACTGGTTGCCCGCGGGGTACAGGAACAGGCCGTGGCCGGAGCGGTCGGCATTGAAATAGCTGCCGGGCCGCACGGCGGGCGTATTGGATTCGATGTCGGCGCGGATCTCGAGCGTGGCCGGCGTGGCGCCGCCGTTGCGCGGCACCAGGTACCAACGGCCCGGCGTGAGCGCGCCGCCTTCCACCCGCAGGGTTTCGTTGCCGCCGGGGCCATAGGCGGCATACAGCGGCGCCGACGGCACCGGGCCCACCTTCGACACCACGGCGTCCATCGGCGCGTCCCAGCGCGTGAGCCACAGGTCCACGTTCTGCGCGCTTTGCGTGGTGACGGTCATGCGCGACGCGCCCAGCGGCACGTCCACGACGATGGCCGGGTGGCTGCGGCCGGGCGCAAGCGCGATCCGCTTGCTTACGCCGGGCTGCAGCACGATGGCGGCATCGGCGCCCTCCTCCCGCTGCAGGCGCACCGGGAAGCTGCCCAGGTCGCGGCCACCGCCGCCCGAAACGGACACGTAGCCCACGCGCGACTGGCCGGGCAGCAGCGTCGGGTCGTTCCAGCCCAGGCGCAGTTTCAACGGCTCCACGGCGGCGACGCGGCCCGGGCCGGTGGCAAACAGGCTGCCATCGCCGGGGCGCATCGGGACTTCATACGCGTCGAGCCGGAACGGCGCGGCCGGGATGCCGCGGTTGTGCGCGATCGCCCACCAGCGCACGACCTCGCCCGGCGGCTGCTCGATGCTGAGTTCGCAGCGTTCGATGGACGCCACCGTCGCCGAGGTGCAGCGCAGTTCGTCGGGGCTGGGGCGGCCGTCGTCGTTGGTGTCCAGGCCCACGTACAGGTCGATCACGGGCCCGGTCGGGTCGCCCGCTTCCACCAGCACCTTCCACTGGCGCGGCGCGGCGTCGGCGTGCGCCGGCAGGGCGCGGGCAAGCACGTGGCGGCCGTCGCCGCCGTCCCAGGGCAGGAAGCGGGTGGGATCGGGCGCCAGCGTGCCGGTTTCGGTCACCGGCGCCACCAGCGGCGTGGCGGCGTAGGTGGCCGAGGGCAGCGCGCGCAGGCCCTCCAGCGTAGTGAACAGCGAGCCCGAGGTCGTGGCCACCGTCTTGTCCACGCGCGGCGTCGGGCGCAGCCGCACCGTCACCACGCCGTCGTCGCAGGCACCGTCGCCGGTGCACAGGCGGTAGAGGAACAGGTCTTCGCCGGCGGTGTCGGCGTTGGCGGTGAATACGATGTGGTCGTCGCCGGCGCTGGCGGGCGAACCGCGGTTGTCCACGACCGCCGTGCCCAGGGTCGGCGCCTGCAGGATCACGAGGCTGCCGCCGGCCAGCCGGGCGCGGTCGACCTCGTCGTTGTCGATCACCGGCACCACGGTGGCGGGGCTGTTCTCGGCGAGCACCAGCCCGTCGTCGCGCACCAGCATGTCCACCGACTGCACGTCGTCATCCTGGATCAGCACGTTCCAGGGCGTCAGGCTGCCGATGCGGCGGGTGGCACCGCTGATGCCGAAGTCCCAGGCCAGGGTAATGGTCTCGTCCAGCTCCTGGATCGTGTCGCCCAGGAGGGTGATTGGCAGCGTGACCTGGCTCTGCCCCACCCCGATGCGCAGGGTCGTGCGCGGCACCGCGACGTAGTCGACGCCGGGCGTCGCCGTGCCGCCGCCGGACTCGATCTGGAATTCCACCGGCGTCGTCGCCGGCCGGTCGAGCCGGAACACGACGTTGGCCACGCGGCTGCCGGCGTCGCCTTCGGCCACGGAGGTCGCGTCCATCGACAGGCCCGCGATGTCCGCGACCGGCACCACCGGATTCGAAGGCGGCGACGGCGGGCCCAGCCCCACGAGGTTGCGCGCCCTCACCGTGAAGGTATAGCTGCGGCCGTTCTGCAGGCCACCGACGGTGGCCTGGTCGTATTCGGATTCGACCGGCGGCGTGTCCGCCGGCGTCGCTTCGTAGACGTATCCCAGGATCCGGCTGCCGCCGTCGTCCGGCTCATCGATATCGACGAACGCCGCCTGGAAGGCCGAGCTGGCGCGCGGCTTGCCCGGCGCGGCCGGCACGGTGGCGCCGTCGGCGGCCGTGGCCTCGACCTGGCGGATCCTCCGGTTGCCCTGGTCCACGATCCACAGCCGGTCGTCGTCGTCGATGGCGATGCCGGCCGGCGTATCGAGCTGGGCCAGGTGCGCCAGGCCGCCGTCGCCGGAATAACCGGCCGTGCCGTTGCCGGCGTACAGGTGCAGGCGGCCCTGGCTGTCGACGCGCAGCACGCGATGGCGCGGGCCCTGGGCGATGTACAGGCGCCCCGACGAATCGACGGACAGGCCGGTGACGTCCGACACCGGCGCTTCGGTGGCGGGCCCGCCCAGGCCACCGCCGCCGACGCTGCCGTTGCCGGCGACCGTGGTAACGATGCCATTGGGGTCGATGCGGCGGATGCGGTGATTGCCGTTGTCGGCGACGTACAGCGAGCCGTCCGGGCCCGTGGCCAGCGCGCCTATATCGTTGAAGCGCGCAGCGCGCGCCGGGCCGCCGTCACCCGAGAAGCCCGGCTCGCCGGTACCGGCGTAGGTGCTGATCGTGCCGGTGGGCAGCCTGTAGATCTCGGGGCCAGTGCGGATGCGGCGCACCTTGTGCCGGGTGGCGACGTAGAGGTCGCCGCCGACGCGCACGATCTCGCGCGGCGTGTCGAGCTGGGCGTCGATCGCCGTCCCGCCGTCGCCGGTGTCGGCGGCGGTGCCGTCGCCGGCGAAGGTGTGCACGATGCCGGTCTGGTCGAGCACGCGGATGCGGTGGGCGACCGGGTCGGTGAAATAGATGATGCCGAAGGAGTCGCCGCCCGGGCGGAAGACCACGCCGCCGGGCTCGTGGATGCGCGCCTCGCGGGGCGGTCCGCCGTCGCCGGAAAAGCCCTCGATGCCGTTGCCGATGATGGCGTTCACGTACTGCGAGTAGACCGAGCGGATGCGGAATCGATCCGCGACCCAGATCGACCGGAAGGTCCTGGTGGCCACCGTAGGTCGCTCGAAGTTGGCCTGGTCGGCCGGTTCGCTCTCCTCGATCGGCCCCGGCTGGCCGCTTCCGGCGATGGTCGTGATGGTCTGCGCACCCGCGCCGGGTACGGCGAACGCAATCGCCAGCAGGGCGAGGCGGCTGATCGATCGGACGGAGGTCAGGGCCATGGCGCTTCCGGAACAGGAGTGATGGAGGAAATCAGGGCTGGCAGCCCTGCGTGGTGCCCGGGCCGCCGAGCAACTGGACGTCGTCGACGGCGGTCCAGGTACCGGGCACGCCGTCGGCGTATTCGACGTCGAGTTCGATTCGCGACAGCGCGCCATTGGCGATGCGCCGCAGCAGCGTTCCGACCTCGGTGCGCGTCGGCGCCACGTAGGCGCAGGTCGGGCAGGCACCGCTGAGCTGTTCGAGCGCCAGCACCGCTTCGGCGCCGCCGAAGCCGCTGCGTTCGCCGGCCAGGAAACGCGGCTCGCCGCGGCCGTCGTAGACGAACGCCGCCAGGTATTCGTACTGCTCCCACAGCTGCACGCTGTAGCCGGTGCCGGCGCGCTGGCGGTTGAACCAGTGCGAGCTGAGGTCCTGCGGCAGGCCCGCCGGCGTCGGGCAGCCGCGGCCCAGCGCGGCCATTGGTTCGCTGCCCGACAGGCCGTCGAGCGTGTAGCTGAAGGTGAAGGCGTCGGGGCCGGTGGGCGTGACCGTGGCCAGGCCCACCTTCGCCAGCACGTTGGAGCTGCCGTGCCAGGCGGCGCGGTAGAGGTCGCCGGCCCAGGCACCGTTCGCGCCGGGCGCGGCGCCCTGCAGGTAGTACCAGGTGGGACGGCCGTCGTCGGCGTAGGCGTACCACAGGCCCGCCCACTGGTTGCCGGCCGGGTAAAGGAACAGGCCGTGGCCCGGCCGCGCGTCGTTGAAGTAGCTGCCGGGACGCACCACGGGTGCGGCGCCTTCGACGGTGGCGGTGATGGTCATGGCGCCGGGCATGGCGCCTTCGTTACGGGCCACGATGTACCAGCGTCCCGGCGCCGGCACGGCCTGCAGCACGTCACCGCGCTTCACGCGCGCCGTGGCCACGCCGGCTGCCGGTGCTTCCGGCACCGCCGTGTCGCCGGGGTCGGCATCGGCGCCACCGTGCACCAGCTGGATGCGGAAGGAGGCATCCGGTGCGCTGGTGGTCACGCGCAGGTTGATGCTGCCTTCGGGCACGTCGATGAAGATGCGGCGGTGGCTGCTGCCGGGTGCCAGGCGCAGCGTGACCGGCTGGCCGGAGGCGAGCAGGAGCGGCTCCTCGGCGCTGCCGGTGCGGTGAATGAGAATGGGGAAACCGTCGCGCTGACTGGGCACCTGCGGCCCGGCAATGACATAGCCCGCGCGCAAATCGCCCGGCAGTAATCCAGAATCGTTCCAGCCGAGCTTGAGGTCGAAGGTGGCCCCGGGCTCCAGGTTGCCGGGCCCCGTGGCGACCAGCGTGCCGTCGGCCGGCAGCAGCGGCACGTCGAAGATCGCCAGTTCGGCACTGGCCGTGCCGGCATTGCGGTTGTGCAGCATCACCCAGTAGTGGTCGACGCCGTATCCGGGGCTCTGCAAGCGGGCATCGCAGCGGGGCGTGGCCGACTGCGAGTCCATGCAGATCACTTCGTCGGGTCCCGGCTGGCCATCGCCGTCGTAGTCCATGCCAAGGTAGAGATCCAGCTTCCCGCCGCCGGCACTCTCCAAAACGTAGGCGATCAGGCGGTGTTCGACCGTGCCGGCGCCCTCTCCGGTCACCATCGGCAAACGGAGCACGGCACGGCCGACCGGAGAATCCCAGGGGCTGGCCGGGGTGTCGTCTGCCACCGGGGCGAACACCGTCCGGACCGGCGCGACCAGCGGCGTGGAATGGAATCGCAGTCCCGACACCGGCGGCAGGTCGGTGATCGGCTGCCGATGGTTGCCGGACCGCGACGCCACGTCGAGGTCCAGCCGGGCCACCGGCCGGATCACCACGGTGACCTCCGCCTCGCTGCAGCGCCCGAGTTTGTCGCAGACGCGGTACTGGAAACGATCCTCGCCCTGGAAGCCATCCCGCGGCACGAATCGGATGCGGTCGCCGACCACCGTGGCCTGGCCCTGCGGCCAGGCGCCCACCACGCTGAGCGACCCGCCCACCATCAGTCCGGCGTCGAGGTCGTCGTTGGCCAGCACATCGATGTCGAGCGAAGCGACGGTGTTGTCGATCACGCGCCGCTCGCCGCGGGCAACCGGCGCCGGCGGCGTGCCGGCCGGGTGGTCGTCGTCGAGGATGGTCACCAGAACGTCAGGCGTTTCGCCTTGGACCCACGATGCGCCATAAGCCGAGACGCGCACGGTTTCATCAGGTTCTGGCAGTTGGTCGCCGAGAACCTCGAAGGTGAAATCGACGCGGGTCTGTCCCGCGGGGATTCGCATCTCCACGCTTTCACGGGGCACGAAGTCCTGGCCGGCAGTGGCGGTGCCGGCGTATGTCGCGACCCAGAAACGCACCTCGTTCCCGGACGCGAACGACAGCGTGACCGGCACGGTTACTGTACGTGAACCACTGTCCCCCTCCTGCACCGAGACTTCTGACAGCCGCAGCTGCGGCCATCCGGCATCGGCCGGCCGGGCGCGTTCCGACCCGGCCGGGGACTGGCTCTTGCGCGGGGCCTTGGCCACCCCGCCGTCGTAAGGCTGGAACTGCTGCGCCCAGCCCGGCGCCGAAAATGCCATTGCTGCAAGGCCAAGCATCCCGGCGATGACACTGGCTCTGCATTCAACCACGCCACGCACCATCATCCACCCACACCTAGATCGCCGAGAACCGGCCACTCCTGAACCCTAGCGACGCCAGGCGACGCTGTCACCCCTGAATTTCAGGACACGCACAAAGAAAAAGCGGGCCGAAGCCCGCTTTTCCGTGTCACGCGAAGGAAGCGAAGGCTCAGCCCTCGCCCTCCTCGATGGCCTTGATGGACAGGCGGATGCGGCCCTGCTTGTCCACTTCCAGCACCTTGACCTTCACCAGGTCGCCTTCCTTGAGCTTGTCGGACACCTTCTCGACGCGCTCGTTGGAGATCTGCGACACGTGCACCAGGCCGTCCTTGCCCGGGGCGATGGTGACGAACGCACCGAAGTCCATGATCTTGGCGACCTTGCCTTCGTAGATGCGGCCCGGCTCGACGTCCGAGGTGATCTGCTCGATGCGCGCCTTCGCGGCCTGGGCGGCGGCGGCGTTGACCGAGGCGATCACGATGGTGCCGTCGTCCTGGATGTCGATCTGGGTGCCGGTTTCCTTGGTGATGCCCTGGATGGTGGCACCACCCTTGCCGATCACTTCGCGGATCTTGTCCGGGTGGATCTTGATGGTCAGCAGGCGCGGCGCGTACTCGGACAGCTCCGAGCGCGGCGCGGTGATGGCCTTGGCCATCTCGCCGAGGATGTGCAGGCGGCCCTGCTTGGCCTGGGCCAGCGCGACCTTCATGATCTCCTCGGTGATGCCGTCGATCTTGATGTCCATCTGCAGCGCGGAGATGCCGTTCTCGGTACCCGCCACCTTGAAGTCCATGTCGCCCAGGTGGTCTTCGTCACCCAGGATGTCCGACAGCACGACGTAGTCGCCGCCTTCCTTGACCAGGCCCATGGCGATGCCCGCCACCGGGGCCTTCACCGGCACGCCGGCGTCCATCAGGGCCAGCGAGGAACCGCAGACCGAGGCCATCGAGGACGAACCATTCGACTCGGTGATCTCGGAGACCACGCGGATGGTGTACGGGAACGACTCCATGGTCGGCATGATCGCCTGCACGCCGCGGCGCGCCAGGCGGCCGTGGCCGATTTCGCGACGCTTCGGGCCCATCATGCGGCCGGCTTCGCCGACCGAGTACGGCGGGAAGTTGTAGTGGAACAGGAAGTGGTCCTTGGACTCGCCTTCCACGGCGTCGATGATCTGGCCGTCGCGGGCGGTGCCCAGGGTGGCGACCACGATGGCCTGGGTCTCGCCGCGGGTGAACAGCGCCGAGCCGTGCACGCGCGGGAGCACGCCGGTCTTGACGGTGATCGGGCGGACGGTGTCGAGGGCGCGGCCGTCGATGCGGACCTTGGTCTTGAGGACCGAGTCACGCATGGTGCTGTACTCGAGCTCGCCGAACTCCTTGCCCAGGTCGGCCAGGTTCCAGCCATTGGCCTCGGCCTGCGGCTTGAGCGACTCGAGCACGTCCTTCTTGAGCGCCGAGATGGCGTCGCGGCGGGCCAGCTTGTCCTTGATCTGGAAAGCAGCGGCCAGCTTGTCGCCGATGGCGGCCTTGAGCGCGTCGATCGGGGCCTGGGCCTTTTCCGGCGCCTTCCAGTCCCAATGCTTCACGCCGACTTCGGCGACCAGCTCGTTGATGGCGTTGATGACGGCCTGCATCTGCTTGTGGCCGAACATCACGGCGCCGAGCATGACGTCTTCGCTCAGCTCCTTGGCTTCAGACTCGACCATCAGCACGGCGTTGGCGGTACCGGCGACGACCAGCTCCAGGTCCGAGGTCTTGAGCTCGGTGGTGGACGGGTTGAGCAGGTACTGGCCGTTGGCGTAACCGACCTTGGCGGCGCCGATCGGGCCCGAGAACGGGATGCCCGACAGGGCCAGCGCGGCGGAGGCGCCGATCAGGGCCGGGATGTCACCCGGCACTTCCGGGTTGAGCGACATGACGGTGGCGATCACCTGCACTTCGTTGCGGAAGTGCTCGGGGAACAGCGGGCGGATCGGACGGTCGATCAGGCGGGAGACCAGGGTCTCGCGCTCGGTCTGGCGGCCTTCGCGCTTGAAGAAGCCACCCGGGATGCGGCCGCCGGCGTAGAACTTCTCGATGTAGTCGACGGTGAGCGGGAAGAAGTCCATGCCTTCCTTCGCGTTCTTGTTGCCGACCGCCGTCACCAGCACGACGGTATCGTTCATCTTCACGATGACCGAGCCACTGGCCTGGCGGGCGACTTCGCCCGTTTCCAGGGTGACCTGGTGCTGACCGTACTGGAACGTCTTGGTTACTTTCGCCACGTTTATCGCTTCCTTTGTCTCTGGATTCATTCCCGGGGGGCACCCTGCCCCGCGGTTGGCGCATTCTGGGAATCCCAAAATGCACACGGCGCATTTCTGCGCCGTGTGGGTCTAGCGTTGCTCAGCGGCGCAGGCCCAAGCGCTCGATGAGCGTCTGGTAGCGCGCGGCGTCTTTCTTCTTCAGGTAGCCCAGCAGGCTGCGGCGCTGGTTGACCATCTTGAGCAGGCCGCGGCGGGAGTGGTGGTCCTGCTTGTGGGCCTTGAAGTGGTCGGTCAGCTGGTCGATGCGGGCGGAGAGCAGCGCGACCTGGACTTCCGGGGAGCCGGTGTCGTTCGGCGTGCGCTTGAACTCTTCGATGATCTTGGCGGAATCGATGGACATGGTTTCTTCTCTATGGTGATGCGCAGCCCGCAGGAACGCCGCCAGAGGCGACGACGCACCGCATTGGCCCGCCGGTTGGGGAATACAACGGAAAATTGCCGCGAAAGTTTAACGGAGCGGGCCTTGCGGAACAAGGCTTTATGCGTGGGCCGCCCAGCGGAACAGGCGTTTCGGCCACACCTGGCCGTCCTCCCCGCGCCTTCCCAGGCCCAGGCTCCGGCCGTTCAGGTCCGTGAGGTTGAGCTCGGTCTCGGGCGGGCCTGCGACGGGCACGGGCTGGCCCTGGGCGATCCGGCGCGCCTGCGCCGGGTCCAGCGCCACGGCCGGGAAGTGCGCCAGGCCGGCCTCGACGGGCAGCAGCAGGGCATCCAGCGCGGGCTCGCCGCCCTGCCCGGCCAGGGCCTGGAGCGCGTCCAGGGTAACCATGCGCGGGGCCGTGAAGGGCTCGACCCAGGTGCGCCGCAGCACCGAAATATGGCCGCCGCAGCCCAGGGCCTCGCCCAGGTCGCGGGCCAGGCTGCGGATGTAGGTGCCGGAGCCGCAGGTGACGGCCAGCCGCAGGCGGTCGCCGTCCAGGGAGCGCAGTTCGATGGCTTCGATGTCCACCTCGCGCTCGGGCACCTCGATGGCTTCGCCGCGCCGGGCCTTGGCGTACAGCGGTTCGCCTCCCTGCTTGAGCGCGGAATAGATCGGCGGTCGCTGGCGGATGCGGCCCAGGAACGGCGCCAGCGCCGCCTCCACCCGGGCCCGGTCGAGCGCCGGAACGGGGCGTTCACGCAGCACCTGGCCGTCGGCGTCGTCGGTGTCGGTGACCACGCCCAGCACCACCTCGGCCTCGTAGGCCTTGCGGCCGCCCAGCAGCAGGCCGGCGATCTTGGTGGCTTCGCCGAAACACAGGGGCAGCAGGCCGGTGGCCAGGGGGTCGAGCGCGCCGGTGTGGCCGCCCTTCTCGGCGCGGTAGAGGTGGCGCACGCGCTGCAGGGCCTGGTTGGAGCTCAGGCCGGCGGGCTTGTCGAGCAGCAGGATGCCGTCGAGCGGTCGGAAGACGGTGCGGCCCACGGGCGGGGCCTCAGTCTTCGGCGGGAGCGGGCGGGTTCTCGCGCAGCAGTTTCTCGATGCGCTCGCCCTTGTCCACCGAATCGTCGTAGTGGAAATGCAGCTCGGGCACGTGGCGCATGCGCACGGCCTGGCCGAGGCGGTAGCGCAGCTCGGGCGCCAGCTCCTTGAGCGCCTTCACGGCCACCGGGCCCTGCTCGGCCAGCAGCGCGGTGACGAAGACCTTGGCGTGGGCCAGGTCGCGCGTCACCTCGACGTCGGACACGGAGACCGACGGCAGGCCGTGCTCGCGCACGGCCTCGTGGACGATCTGGCCGAGGTCCCGGCGCAGCTGCGCCGAGACCCGGTCGGTGCGGTAGAAGCTCTTGGTCGCCATGGCGTCGCGCCCGCCTTACAGCGTGCGCTGGACCTCGATGCGTTCGAAGCACTCGATCTGGTCGCCCGGCTTGACGTCGTTGTACGCCTTCACCGCGATGCCGCATTCGGTGCCCGAACGGACTTCCTCGACGTTGTCCTTGAAGCGGCGCAGCGACTCGAGCTCGCCCTCGAAGATGACCACGCTGTCGCGCAGCACGCGGATCGGCTTGCTCTTCTTGACCGTGCCCTCGATGACGAGGGAACCGGCCACGGCGCCGAACTTGGAGCTGCGGAACACGTCGCGGACCTCGGCGATGCCGATGATTTCCTCGCGGATCTCCTTGCCCAGCAGGCCGGAAGCCACCTGCTTAACCTGGTCGATGACGTCGTAGATGATCGAGAAGTAGCGCAGGTCGAGGCCGTTGCTCTCGATCACCTTGCGGGCGCTGGCGTCGGCGCGGACGTTGAAGCCGATGATGACGGCCTTCGAGGTCGCGGCGAGCGTGGCGTCGGATTCGGTGATGCCGCCCACGCCCGAGGAGATCACGTTGACCTTGATCATGTCGTTCGAGAGCGCCACCAGCGACTGGCGCAGCGCCTCGACCGAGCCCTGCACGTCGGCCTTGACCAGCAGGTTCAGGGTGACCTGGCCGCTGTCCTGGCCCATCTGGGCCATGATGTCTTCCATGCGGGTGCCGGCGGCGGCGACCAGGCGCGACTCGCGCTTCTTGGCGTCGCGCTGCTGGGCAACGTCCTTGGCCAGGCGCTCGTCGGCCACGACCACGAAGTCGTCGCCGGCGTCGGGCACGCCCGACAGGCCGAGCACCTGCACCGGGATCGACGGCTCCGCCGCGTCCACCTGCTTGCCGTTTTCGTCGAACAGCGCGCGCACGCGGCCGTAGTAGGTGCCACACACCAGGTAGTCGCCCTTCTTCAGGGTGCCCTGCTGCACCAGCACCGTCGCGACCGGGCCGCGGCCCTTGTCGAGCGACGCCTCGATGACCACGCCGGTGGCGCGGGCGTCGTACACGGCCTGCAGTTCCATCACCTCGGCCTGCACCGAGATGGCGTCGAGCAGCGCGTCCACGCCCATGCCGGTCTTGGCCGACACCGGCACGAACTGCACGTCGCCGCCCCACTCTTCCGGCACGACCTCGAGCTTGACCAGGCCCTGCTTGACGTTGTCCGGGTTGGCTTCCGGCTTGTCCATCTTGTTCACGGCCACCAGCAGCGGCACCTTGGCGGCGCGCGCGTGCTGCACCGCTTCGATGGTCTGCGGCATCACGCCGTCGTCGGCCGCGACCACCAGCACCACGATGTCGGTGAGCTTGGCGCCGCGGGCGCGCATGGCGGTGAACGCCGAGTGGCCCGGGGTGTCGAGGAAGCTGATGACGCCCTTGTCGGTTTCGACGTGGTAGGCGCCGATGTGCTGGGTGATGCCACCCGACTCGCCCGAGGCGACCTTGGTGCGGCGGATGTAGTCGAGCAGCGAGGTCTTGCCGTGGTCGACGTGGCCCATGATGGTGACCACCGGCGGGCGCGGGCGCTTCTCGCCCTGCGTTTCCTCGACGTGCGCGACCAGCGCGGTCTCGGCGTCGTCCTCGGCGGTCTTGCTGGCCTTGTGGCCCAGTTCCTCGACCACCAGCACCGCGGTGTCGTGGTCGATCACCTGGTTGATGGTGGCCATCACGCCCATCTTGAACAGCGCGCGCACCACTTCGCCGCCCTTCATGGCCAGCTTCTGGGCCAGGTCGGCCACCGAGATGCTGTCGCCGATGAAGACCTCGCGCACGATCGGCGCGGTCGGGCGGGAGAAGCCGTGCTGGCCGCTGGCGGTGCGCGACGGCTCGGCCATGCGCATCTTGGGCTTCTTGCGGTTGCCGGCGGCGCCGCGGCGGGCGCGCTCGGAATCGGTCAGGTGCAGCTGGCCGGCGGCGAAACGGCTGGCCTGGCCCTCGTCACCCTCGTTGTCCACCATGGCGTGGGAACCGCGCACGGCCTTGTGCTTGCCGGCGGGCTTGTTGGCGCCCGGGGCCGGGGCCTTGCTCGGGCCGGCGGGCATCGGCCGGGCCGGCGCGGCCGGCTTGGCGTGGACCTTGGCCTCGGTGCGCGCCTTGCGCGGCTCGTGGATGACGATGGCGCCCGGCGGCAGGGCCGGCTCGGACGGGGCCTTGGCCACCGGCGCCGCGACGGGTTCGTCGGCGACCGCCGCCGCGGCGGCTTCGGCGGCGGCACGGGCCGCTTCCTCGTTGCGGATGCGGGCTTCCTCGGCCTCGCGCTCCATGGCGCGCTTGCGGTCGGATTCGCTCAGCGCGGCCAGCTCGGCGTCGTTGCGGGCCTTGGACTCCTCGAGCTTGCGCAGGGCCTCGGCGCGCTCGTCGGACACCGGGGCTTCCACCTCGTCGCGCTTGACGTAGGTTCGCTTCTGGCGCACCTCGACGGTGACCGTGGCCTTGGTCTTGCCGGCGCTGACGGTCAGCTCTTCCTGCTTGCGTCGCTGCAGCGTGATCTTCTTCGGCGCGGCCGCTTCGGCCGGCTTGTCGTCCTTGCCGTGCGTGCGGCGGAGGAAACCGAGCAGCTTCATCTTCTCGGTGCTGCTGACCACCTGATCCGGCCCGCTGAAGGTCATGCCGGCGCCGGAAAGCTGCTCGAGCAGCTTCTCGACGGGCATACCCAGCACTTTGGCCAGCGAACCTACGGTGACTTCAGACATGTGGTGGTGATTCCTTGGTGTCCTGCGCGCCTGGCGCGCAATGGTGTAACTCGGGGCTTGCGGGTGTCGGCCGTGTTACTCGAACCAGTGCGCGCGGGCAGCCATGATCAGCTTCGCGGCGCGCTCCTCGTCCATGCCTTCGATGTCGGTGATCTCGTCGGTGGCGAGCTCGGCCAGGTCGTCGCGGGTGGCGACGCCGCGCGCGGCCAGGGCGTAGGCGGTGGCCTCGTCCATGCCGTCGAGCGACAGCAGGTCGTCGGCCGGCTTGTGCTCCTCGATCTCCTCCTCGACCTGCAGGGCCTCGGTGAGCAGCGCGTCGCGGGCGCGGGCGCGCAGCTCCTCGACGATGTCCTCGTCGAAGCCCTCGACGGCCAGCAGCTCGGCGGCCGGCACGTAGGCGATTTCCTCGACCGTGCTGAAACCCTCGGCGACCAGGATGCCGGCGATCTCCTCGTCCACTTCCAGCTTGTCCATGAACAGCTGGCGGGCGGTGGCCTGCTCGGACTCGGACTTGGCGGTGACCTGGTCCTGGGTCATGACGTTGAGCTGCCAGCCGGTCAGGCGGCTGGCGAGGCGCACGTTCTGGCCGCCCTTGCCGATGGCCTGGGCCAGCTTGTCCTCGGCGACCGCGAGGTCCATCGAGCGCTTCTCTTCGTCGACGATGATCGACTGCACTTCGGCCGGGGCCATGGCGTTGATGACGAACTGGGCCGGGTTGTCCGACCACAGCACGATGTCGATGCGCTCGCCGTTGAGCTCGTTGCTCACGGCCTGCACGCGCGAACCGCGCATGCCGATGCAGGCGCCGATGGGATCGGTGCGGTGGTCGTGCGCGAGCACGGCGATCTTGGCGCGGTCGCCCGGGTCGCGGGCGGCGGCCTTGATCTCGACCAGGCCCTGGCCGACTTCCGGCACCTCGAGCTTGAACAGCTCGATCATGAATTCCGGCGCGGTGCGGCTGATGAACAGCTGCGGGCCGCGGGTCTCGGCGCGCACGTCCAGCAGGTAGCCGCGGACGCGGTCGCCCGGGCGCAGCACGTCGCGCGGGATGGCCTTGTCCTTCGGGATCAGGGCTTCGGCGTTGCCGCCGAGGTCGACGTAGACGTTGCCGCGCTCGACGCGCTTGACGATGCCGTTCACCAGCTCGCCGATGCGGTCGCGCCAGGCGTCGATCACCTGCGCGCGCTCGGCTTCGCGAACGCGCTGCACGATGACCTGCTTGGCGGCCTGGGCGGCGATGCGGCCGAACTCGGCGTTCTCGACCTGCTCCTCGACGAAGTCACCGACCTGGGCGTCCGGCTTGTCGTCCACCACGTCCATCATGCGGATCTGGCGGTCCGGCGATTCCATCACCACGTCGTCGGCCACCACTTCCCAGCGGCGGAAGGTCTCGTAGCTGCCGTCCTTGGGGTTGATCGAGACGCGCATGGCGACGTCCTGCTCGTGGTAGCGCTTCTTGGCGGCGGACGCCAGCGCGGCCTCCATCGCCTCGATGATCACGCCGCGCGGCACGCCCTTTTCGTTGGCGACCGCTTCCATCACCAGCAACAGTTCCTTGCTCATCTCTTCCAGCTCCGTGAAAGGCGTCGGGCGCCTCAGGTGTAATCAGGATTCTTTGTCGGCCTTGCGCTTGCCGCGCGGGCCGGTGGGCTTGGGTTGGGCCGCGAGGCCCAGGGCGACCAGGTCGGGGACCAGGCGCGCCTTCTCGATGTTGTCGTGCTTCACGCGCATGTCGCCGGCCTCGTGCGACAGCAGCACCACGTCGCCTTCGACGCCGGTGATGCGGGCGATGAAGCGGCGGCGACCGTCCTGCGCCAGGCGCAGCGTGAGCTTGGCCTGCTCGCCCACGAAGCGCGCGAACTGCGCCGGCGTGAACAGCGGGCGGTCGATGCCCGGCGACGACACTTCCAGCGTGTAGGCCGAGGTGATCGGGTCCTCCACGTCGAGCACGGCCGAAACTTCGCGGCTGACGGCCTCGCAGTCCTCGATCGCGACGTGGCGCCCGGGCGCATCGATGTAGATGCGCAGCAAGGCGCTGTTGCCGGTGGGCGCGAATTCCACGCCCAGCAGCTCGAGCCCGAGCGCGGCCACGGTGGGCGCGAGCAGTTCGCTGATTTCAGTCGCCTTGCCGGTCATCGGGTCGGTCCTGCTGCCTCTGCGTTTCTTGAATTTCGAAAACAAAAAAGGGCCGTAAGGCCCTTTTCCGGTACATCCAGGTTCCGGCTTCCCGGGACCGGCCAAGCGGCCGGCCCGAGGGAAAAAGCCTGAGCGGTGATTCCTTTCGGAAGACATCGCCAGAAACTGGTAGCGGGGGCAGGATTTGAACCTGCGACCTTCGGGTTATGAGCCCGACGAGCTGCCAGACTGCTCCACCCCGCAGCAGTAGACGCGCATTATAGGGGCGTCGCGGTTTCCAGCGCAAGCCCGGCGTTCAACCAGCGCCTCAGACCGGGAAGGCCAGCCCGCACCAGTGCAGGATGGTGTCGGCGAACAGGCCCAGCACCAGCAGCGCGACCGCATTGACCGCGAACAGCAGGCGCAGGTGGCGGTCCGGGTGGACCCGCGGGCCCTCGCCTTCCGGCTCCTCGAAGAACATGGCCTTCATCACCTTCAGGTAGTAGAAGGCGCCGATCACCGCGCACACCACGCCGACGATGGCCAGCCACAGCAGGCCCGCGTCCAGCGCCGCCAGCAGCACCTCGAGCTTTGCCCAGAAACCCAGGAACGGCGGCACGCCGGCCAGCGAGGCCATGACGAACAGCACCAGCATGGCCTGCAGCGGGTTGCGCGCCCACAGGCCGCGGAAGTCGGAGATCTCCTCCGCCTCGTGGCCCTTGCGCGAGAGCAGGATGATGGCGCCGAAGGCCGCGGCCGACATCACCGCATAGGAAATGGCGTAGAACATCGCCGCGCCGTAACCCAGCTGGCCGCCGTGGGCCAGGCCCATGAACAGGAAGCCCACGTGCGAGATCGTCGAGTAGGCCAGCATGCGCTTGAGGTTGGTCTGCACCAGCGCGACCAGGTTGCCGATCACCAGCGACAGCGCCGACAGCCAGGCCACCATGTCCTGCCACTGCGCGTCGAGCGGGCCCACGCCGGATTCGAGCAGGCGGTAGGCCATGCCGAAGGCCGCCAGCTTGGGCGCCGAGCCGATGAACAGCGTGATCGCGGTCGGGGCGCCGTGGTAGACGTCCGGCAGCCACATATGGAACGGCGCCGCGCCGAACTTGAACGCGATGCCCACCAGCATGAACACCACGCCGAACAGCAGCAGGGTGCGGTCGCCGGTGGCCGCGGCCGCGGCGTGGATTTCGCCCAGCTGCAGGCTGCCGGTGGCGCCGTAGACCATGGACATGCCGTACAGCAGCAGGCCCGAGGCCATCGAGCCGAGCACGAAGTACTTCATCGCCGCCTCGGACGATCGCGAGCTGTCGCGGTCCATGGCCACCAGGCCATAGGAGCTCAGCGCCAGCAGCTCGAGACCCAGGTACAGCGTCAGCAGGCTGCCGGCCGAGATCATCAGCATCATGCCCAGCACCGAGAACAGGCCGAGCGCGTAGAACTCGCCCTTGAACAGGCCGCGGTCCTGCAGGTAGGGCTTGGCGTACACGAAGGACGCGCCGGCGACCAGGTACACGGCGACCTTGAGCACGTCGCTGGCGGTGTCGCGCACGAACATATTGGCGAAGCCGAAGGCCGGCTCCATCGCCATGTCGCGCATGGTCAGCACCGCCGCCGCGGCCAGGATGAACAGGGCCAGGAAGTGGGTCAGGCCGCGGCGCGCGTCCGACAGGAACAGGTCGATCATCAGCAGCGCGAAGGCCGCGCCGCAGACGAAGATCTCGGGCCCGAGCGGCAGCAGGTCGGCGGTGGTGGGCATCGGCAGGGCCATCGGGGCTTCCTTACAGCTTGGTGGCGGCGAGCTGGGTCAGCAGCTGCGCGATCGGTGCTTCCATGAGGTCGGTCAACGGCTTGGGGTATACGCCCAGGGCCAGGGTGCCGATCGCGAACACGCCCAGCACCAGCGCCTCGCGGCCGTTGATGTCGGTGAGCTCGGCGACGTGGTGGTTGGCGACGTCGCCAAACACGACGCGCTTGACCATCCACAGGGTGTAGGCCGCGCCCAGGATCAGGGTGAAGCCGGCGCCGAAGGCGACCCAGGCGTTGTACTGGAAGGCGGCCAGGATGACCATGAACTCGCCCACGAAGCCCGACGTACCCGGCAGGCCGGCATTGGCCATGGCGAAGAACACGAAGAAGGCGGCGAACCAAGGCATGGTGTTCACCACGCCGCCGTAGTCGCGGATCATGCGGCTGTGCATGCGGTCGTAGACGACGCCCACGCACGAGAACATGGCGCCCGAGACGAAGCCGTGGGAGATCATCTGCACCATCGCGCCCTGCAGGCCCAGCTGCGCGGCGTCGGTGTTGCCCAGCTCGCGCACCAGCGCGAACACGATGAAGCTGCCCAGGGTCACGAAGCCCATGTGCGCGATCGACGAGTAGGCGATCAGCTTCTTCATGTCTTCCTGCACCAGCGCCACCAGGCCGATGTAGACCACGGCCGCCAGCGACAGCGCGACCACCAGCCAGGCCCACTCCTGCCCCGCGTCCGGCACGATGGGCAGGGTGAAGCGCAGGAAGCCGTAGCCGCCGATCTTGAGCATGATGGCCGCCAGCACCACCGAGCCGCCGGTGGGCGCCTCGACGTGCGCGTCCGGCAACCAGGTGTGGACCGGGAACATCGGCACCTTCACCGCGAAGGCGGCCAGGAAGGCGAAGAACAGCCACATCTGCTCGGTGGCGCTGAGCTTGAGCTGGTAGAGGTCGGCCAGCTGGAAGCTGGCGCCGCCCTCGAGGCGCTCGCCCGAGACGATGTACAGGTACACCAGGCCCACCAGCATCAGCACCGAGCCGAGGAAGGTGTAGAGGAAGAACTTCAGGGAGGCATAGACGCGCTTCGGGCCGCCCCAGACGCCGATGATGATGAACATCGGGATCAGCATGGCCTCGAAGAACACGTAGAACAGGATGGCGTCGAGCGCGCAGAAGACGCCCACCATCATGCCCTCGAGCACCAGGAAGGCCGCGAAGTACTGGTGCGCCCGGCGATCGACCGATGTCCAGGAGCCCACCAGCACCAGCACGGTGGTCAGCGTCGTCAGCGCGATGAGCGCGATCGACAGGCCGTCCACGCCCAGGTGGTAGCGGATTTCGAAGCTGGGGATCCAGGCGCGGTCCTCGACGAAGCGCATCGCCGGGGAGGCGTAGTCGTGGCCGGCGAACAGCAGCACGCTCAGCGCCAGGGTAGCCACCGCCACCAGCAGGGCGAACACCTTCGCCTGGTTCGAACGCGCGTCGCCGAAGGCCAGCGTGGCCAGGCCGCCGAGGATCGGCAGCCAGACCAGGACGCTCAACAGGGGCCAGGAGGATTGCATCAGGGCTTCCTTGTCAGTCTCAGGCGCCGACGACCTTGACCAGCACCGCCAGGAGGACGATGAGGCCGAGGATCATGGCGAAGGCGTAGTTGTAGAGGCGACCGGTCTGAATCTGGCGCACGATGCCGGCGACGCGGTCCACCAGGGTGGCGGAGCCGTTCACCAGCAGGCCGTCGATCAGGCCGGCATCGGCCTTCTTCCAGGAGAACTTGCCGAGCTTGATGCCGCCGCCCGCGAAGCCCTTGATCCACAGGTCGTCGAAGCCGTACTTGTTCTCGAGCAGGCGCACGACCGGCGCGAACACCCGGGCGAAGGTGCCGGCCAGGGCCGGGTTCACCAGGTAGATGTACGACGCCAGGGCGAAGCCGGCGAAGGCCAGCCAGAACACGATCGAGCCGTAGAAGTGCAGGCCGAAGCCCACCGCGGCATCGAACCAGCCGTGGTCGCCGTGCCACAGCACTTCGCCGGCCTGCTTCACGGTGTCGTGCTGGGGCAACACTTCGATGGCGCCGCGGAAGAAATCGCCGAACAGCATCGGGCCGACCGTGAAGAAGCCGATCAGGATGGACGGGATGGCCAGCAGCACCAGCGGCACCGTCACCACCCAGGGCGACTCGTGCGGCTCGACCGGGCCGTGGTGGCCATGGTCGTCGCCGTGGGCGTCATGGTGCGCGTCGCCGTGGTGGCCGTCGTGGGCCGCCTCGCGGAAGCGCTCCTTGCCGTGGAAGGTGAGGTACAGCAGGCGGAAGCTGTAGAAACTGGTCACGAACACGCCCAGCAGCACCGCGTAATAGCCGTACTGCTGCACCCAGCCGCCGTCCTTGGCCGCCATCTGGGCCGCGACGATGATGGTGTCCTTCGAGAAATAGCCCGACAGGAACGGCGTGCCCACCAGCGCCAGCGTGCCGATCAGGCTGGTCCAGTAGGTGATGGGCATGTACTTGCGCAGGCCGCCCATCTTGCGCATGTCCTGCTCGTGGTGCATGCCGATGATCACCGAGCCGGCCGCCAGGAACAGCAGCGCCTTGAAGAAGGCGTGGGTCATCAGGTGGAACACGGCCGCCGAGTAGGCCGACACGCCCAGCGCGACCGTCATGTAGCCCAGCTGCGACAAGGTGGAGTACGCCACGACGCGCTTGATGTCGTTCTGGATGATGCCGATCAGGCCGGTGAAGAACGCGGTTGTCGCGCCAACGAACAGCACGAAGTTGAGCGCGGCCTCGCTCTGCTCGAACAGAGGCGACATGCGGGCCACCATGAAGATGCCCGCGGTCACCATGGTGGCGGCGTGGATGAGCGCCGAGATCGGCGTCGGGCCTTCCATGGAATCCGGCAGCCACACGTGCAGCGGCACCTGCGCCGACTTGCCCATGGCGCCGATGAACAGGCAGATGCAGATGAAGCTGATCACCTCGACCTGCACCGGGCCCGACAGCACGTCGTAGCTCCAGCCGCCGAAGCCGATCTTGCCCGACCACAGGGTGAAGGTGGCATTGAGGTCGGCGTTGGCCGCGTGGGTGAAGGCGGTGGCGTAGTCAAGCGTGCCGATCCAGGCCAGCACGCCGGCGATGCCGAGCAGGAAGCCGAAGTCGCCGACGCGGTTGACCAGGAAGGCCTTGAGGTTGGCGAAGATGGCGGTCGGGCGCTTGTACCAGAAGCCGATCAGCAGGTAGGACACCAGGCCCACCGCTTCCCAGCCGAAGAACAGCTGCAGGAAGTTGTTGCTCATCACCAGCATCAGCATGCTGAAGGTGAACAGCGAGATGTAGCTGAAGAAGCGCTGGTAGCCCGGGTCCTCTTCCATGTAGCCGATGGTGTAGACGTGCACCAGCAGCGACACGAAGGTGACCACGACCATCATCATGGCCGTGAGCTTGTCGACCATGAAGCCAACGTGTGCCGAATAGCCGCCCACCTGGAAGAAGGTGTAGACGTTCTCGTTGAACGGCGCGGCGCCCTGGGACAGGAACTGCCAGAGCACGTGCAGCGACAGCGCGCAGCTCACCGCCACGCCCAGGATGGTCACCCAGTGCGCGCCGGCGCGGCCCACCTGCTTGCCGAACAGGCCCGCGATGATGGAACCCAGCAGCGGCGCCAGGGCGATGACCAACAGGATGTTCATCTGGATCATCGCGCGCTCAGCCCTTCAGCGAATCGAGTTCGGCGACGTTGATGGTCCGCCGGTTGCGGAACAGCGTCACCAGGATGGCCAGGCCGATGGCGGCCTCGGCGGCGGCCACGGTCAGGATGAAGAAGACGAAGATCTGGCCGTCGACGTCGCCCAGGAAGCGCGAGAAGGCCACGAAGTTGATGTTCACCGAGAGCAGCATCAGCTCGATGCACATCAGCAGCACGATGACGTTCTTGCGGTTGATGAAGATGCCGGCGACCGACAGGCAGAACAGCACCGCGGCGAGCGCGAGGTAATGGCCGAGCGTGATCACGGGTTGCCCTCCTGGCGCGGTTCCGCCTGGACCTTCACCAGGCGCACGCGGTCCTCGCGGCGCACGGCGACCTGGCGCGACGGATCCTGGTGCTTGGTGCCCTCGCGGCGGCGCAGGGTCAGCATCACCGCCACCACCAGGGCCACGGTCAGGATGACCGCGGCGGTCTCGAACGGAAGGATGTACTTGCTGAACAGGGTCTCGCCGATCCACTGGATGTTGGTCTTGCCCAGCGCGGCGGCCGGGTCGGTCGCCGACAGGCCGACTTCGAAGCGCTTGCTGCCGATCAGCATCACCATCTCGGCGGCCATCACCACCACCACGGCGCCGGTCAGCGGCAGGTAGCGCACGAAGCCCTCGCGCAGCGGCGCGGTGTTGATGTCGAGCATCATCACCACGAACAGGAACAGCACCATCACCGCGCCGATGTAGACCAGCACCAGCACCACGCCGAGGAACTCGGCCTGGAGCAGCAGCCACAGGCAGGCGGCGGAGAAGAAGGTCAGCACCAGGCTGAGCACGGCATGGACCGGGTTGCGGGCCAGGATGACGCCCAGCGCGGCCAGCACGGTCACCGAGGCGAAGGCCCAGAAGGCGGCGAGTTCGTAAGTCATGTCAGTCCTTGTCCCCTGCCCTCACCGGAACGCCGCGTCGGCGGCCCGGCGCTGCGCGATCTCGTCCTCGAGGCGGTCGCCGAGGGCCAGCAACTGCGGCTTGGTGACGATGTTCTCGCCGCGCTTCTCGAAGTGGTACTCGTGGATGTGGGTCTCGACGATGGAGTCGACCGGGCAGCTCTCCTCGCAGAAGCCGCAGAAGATGCACTTGAACAGGTCGATGTCGTAGCGGGTGGTGCGGCGCGAACCGTCGGCGCGCGGCTCCGAGTCGATGGTGATGGCCAGCGCCGGGCAGACCGCCTCGCACAGCTTGCAGGCAATGCAGCGCTCTTCGCCGTTCGGGTAGCGGCGCAGCGCGTGCAGGCCGCGGAAGCGCGGCGACTGCGGGGTCTTCTCGAACGGGTAGTTGAGCGTGTACTTGGGCTTGAACATGTAGCCCAGGGTCAGCTTCATGCCGGCCAGGAGCTCCAGCAGCATGAGGCTCTTGAGGTAGTTGGCGATGCGGTTCATGGCTTCCTCAGGCGCCCAGCGTGAACCATTCGTTGTAGGCCATGAGGGCCGTCACGAAGATCCAGAAGATCGTGATGGGGATGAACACCTTCCAGCCCAGGCGCATGATCTGGTCGTAGCGGTAGCGCGGGAAGGTGGCTCGGAACCACAGGAAGCTGAAGGCGAAGAACAGGAACTTGGCCGCCAGCCACCACCAGCCCGGCTCGCCCAGGAAGCCCCAGGAGGCCGGGAACGGCGACAGCCAGCCGCCCAGGAACAGCACGGCGGTGAGGAAGCTCACCAGCATCATGTTGGCGTATTCGGCCAGGAAGAAGATGGCGAAGGCCGAGCCCGAGTACTCCACGTGGAAGCCGGCCACGATCTCCGACTCGCCTTCGGCGACGTCGAAGGGCGCGCGGTTGGTTTCGGCCACGCCCGAGATGAAGTAGATGATGAACAGCGGGAACAACGGGATGAAGAACCACTCAAGCAGGCCGCCGTTGCCCGACTGGGCCATGACGATCTCGCTGAGGTTCATCGTGCCCGCGGCCACCAGCACGCCCACCAGGGCGAAGCCCATGGCGATTTCGTAGCTGATCACCTGCGCCGCCGAACGCAGCGCGCCCAGCACCGCGTACTTCGAGTTCGAGGCCCAGCCGCCGACGATGATGCCGTACACGCCCATCGAGGTCAGGGCCAGCAGCACCAGCAGGCCGGCATTGACGTCGGCCAGCACCACGCCGTCGTCGAACGGGATCACCGCCCACGCGGCCAGCGCCGGGGCCAGCGCCAACAGCGGCGCCAGCCGGAACAGCAGCGGGCTGGCGTTGGTCGGGACCACCAGCTCCTTGAACAGCATCTTGAACACGTCGGCGAAGGCCTGGATGAAGCCGATGCCCATGAAGCCGCCGATGAACTGCGGTCCGTGGCGCACGTGCATCCAGCCGATCACCTTGCGCTCGGCCAGCGTGTAGAAGGCCACGCCCACGACCACCGGCAGGGTGATCACGAGGATCTTGACCAGGGTCCAGACGACCAGGCCGATGTCGCCGAAGGCCAGGAAGAATTCGCGGATCGGGTCGATCATCATCAGGCTCCCACCACCGCGAGCCGGGCCGACGGCGCGATCGGCGCCGTGGCCTCGTAGCTGTTCTCGATCCAGGCGGCGCCCTTGGCGACGCGGGCGCTGATGGCCACCGGCAGCACGGCGTTGCCGTGGCCGTCGCCAAGCTTGGCCATGCCGCCCTCGGACAGGCCGCGGGCCAGCGCGTCCTCCGGGTGCAGCACCAGTCGCGCGCCCACCGTCAGCGGGTGCGCGTTGAGCGCGGCCGAACGGCGCAGCACGGCGTCACCGCGGTAGATCGGCGTGCTGTCGATGCGCTCCAGGCCCGGCTCGGCCTTCGGCGCGACGGCCAAGCCGGTGCCCGCGGCAGGCGCCTGCGGCTGCAGCCCGGCGCGCAGGCCGGCCAGGTCGGTGAAGGCGAAGCCCGGCAGGCCGAGCTGGCCGCCGAGGGCGCGCAGCACGCGCCAGCCGGCGCGGGCATCGCCCGGCAGCTTGGCGCCGGCCTGGGTGGACTGGTCGGTGCCGTCGAGGTTGGTCAGCGTGGCCTCGATTTCAGGCAGCAGGCCGATCGGCAGGATCACCTGCGCCAGCTTCTTCAGCTCTTCGCTGGCGAAGGCCGCGAAGGCCACGACCCTGGCGCCGGCCAGGGCCTTGAGCGCCTGGGCGCCGTGCGCGAAGTCGTACTGCGGCTCGACGCCGTACAGCAGGTAGGCCGGCAGCGGCTGGGCCAGCATGGCGCCGGCGTCCTTGCCCTGCCCCTGCGGGCGCAGGCCGTGGCGCGCCAGGCCCAGGGCATTGGCGCCCTGCGGGATGCGGTTGACGCGGGCACCGGTGGCGCCGGCCAGGGCACGCGCGGTGGCGCGCAGCCAGGAGGCCTGCGGGTGGTTCTCGGCCAGCTCGCCCAGCACGATGACGGCCTGGCCGCCCTTCTGCAGGGCGTCGGCCATGGCCTTCGCGGTTTCGAAATCCTCGGCGGGCACGCCGCCCGGCAGCGTGGCGCCGGCGGCCCGGGCCACCGCGCCCAGCGCACCCGGCAGCAGCGAAGGCGCGACCACGCGCTTGCCTGCGACCGGGAAGGTGAACTCGAAGTCCACGGGATTGATGGCGAACACCTTGGCGCCGCGCTTGCCGGCCTTGTGCAGGCGCTGGTGCAGCAGCGGAACCTCGTGGCGCAGGTTGCAGCCGACCAGCAGCACGGCGTCGGCGTTCTCGAGTTCGGCGGCCGGCAGTTCGAACGGCTCGGCGAAAGCCGCGTCGGCGAAGTCGATGGCCCTCAGGCGGTGGTCGACGTTGCCGGTGCCCAGGCCCCTGGCCAGGGCCGCGAGCAGCGCGCCCTCTTCGTTCGACGTGGCCGGGTGGGCCAGCACGCCCAGCGATTCACCGGCGTCCTTGAGCAGCTTGCCGGCCAGCGCCAGCGCCTCGTCCCACGAGGCTTCGCGCCAGGCGTCGCCCTCGCGGACCAACGGGCGGGTGGCGCGGTCGGCGGCCTGCAGGCCCTGGTGCGAATAGCGGTCGCGGTCCGACAGCCAGCACTCGTTAACCGCCTCGTTGTCGCGCGGCACGGTGCGCAGGACGTCGCCGCGGCGGGCGTG
This sequence comes from Arenimonas malthae CC-JY-1, assembly GCF_000747075.1. Classification (GTDB taxonomy): domain Bacteria; phylum Pseudomonadota; class Gammaproteobacteria; order Xanthomonadales; family Xanthomonadaceae; genus Arenimonas; species Arenimonas malthae. Next base: position 12,349 of record NZ_AVCH01000021.1, on the reverse strand, counting down.
CAGGAACAGGTTGGAGCCGAGCGCGTCGTGGTAGCCGACGGACTCGCGCGCCACCAGCTCCCAGGCGCGGGCGCGGAAGCGGAACACCTTGTTGGTGAGCGCGCCGACCGGGCAGACGTCGATGACGTTGCCCGACAGCTCGGTCATCAGCGGCTTGCCGTCGTAGGTGCCGATCTGCAGGCGCTCGCCGCGGTTCATGCCGCCGAGTTCGAAGGTGCCGGCCACGTCCGCGGTGAAGCGGATGCAGCGCGTGCACTGGATGCAGCGGGTCATGTCGGTGGCGACCAGCGAACCCAGGTCTTCGTCCGGCACCACGCGCTTGCGGTCGACGTAGCGCGACACCGAGCGGCCGTAGCCCATGGACACGTCCTGCAGCTCGCACTCGCCGCCCTGGTCGCAGATCGGGCAGTCCAGCGGGTGGTTGATGAGCAGGAACTCCATGACGTTGCGCTGCGCATCGAGCGCGCGCTTGGTCTGGGTGGTGACCTTCATGCCTTCCATCACCGGCGTGGCGCAGGCCGGCGCGGGCTTGGGCATCTTCTCGACGTCCACCAGGCACATGCGGCAGTTGGCCGCGATGGGCAGCTTCTCGTGGTAGCAGAAGCGCGGGATGGCGATGCCGGCCTTGTCGGCGGCCTGGATGATCATCGAACCCTTCGGCGCCTGCAGGGCCTTGCCGTCGATCTCGATGTTCACCACGTCCGGCGCGGTGGTGTTGGTGGGCTGGGCGCTCATGCAGCCTGCTCCGTGGTGGCGACCTGGCCCTTGGCGAGGTCGTCGACGTAGAAACGCTTGTGGACGATGGCGTATTCGAATTCCGGCCAGAAGTGGCGCAGGAAGCCCTGCACCGGCCAGGCGGCGGCTTCGCCGAAGGCGCAGATGGTGTGGCCTTCGATCTGGCCGGCGGCCCCCTTGAGCATGTGCAGGTCGTCGAGCGTGGCCTTGCCTTCGACGATGCGGGTCAGCATGCGGTACATCCAGCCCGTGCCCTCGCGGCAGGGCGTGCACTGGCCGCAGGACTCGGCGTAGTAGAAGCGCGCGATCCGCTGGCAGGCGCGGACCATGCAGGTGGTCTCGTCCATCACGATGACCGCGCCCGAGCCGAGGCCCGAACCAGCCTTCTGGATCGAGTCGTAGTCCATGGTGCAGGCCATCATCGTTTCGGCCGGCAGCACCGGCATGGACGAGCCGCCCGGGATCACCGCCTTGAGCTTGCGGCCGCCCTTCACGCCGCCGGCCATGGCCAGCAGTTCGCTGAAGGGCGTGCCCAGGCGGATCTCGAAGTTGCCCGGGTTGTTGACGTGGCCGGACACCGAGAACACCTTCGGGCCGCCGTTGTTGGGCTTGCCGAGGTTGAGGAACCATTCGGCGCCGTTGCGGACGATCGCCGGCACCGAGGCGTAGGTTTCGGTGTTGTTGATGGTGGTGGGCTTGCCGAACAGGCCGTAGTTGGCCGGGAACGGCGGCTTGAAGCGCGGCTGGCCCTTCTTGCCTTCCAGCGACTCCATCATGGCGGTCTCTTCACCGCAGATGTAGGCGCCGGCGCCCAGCGCGGCGTGGATGTCCACGTCGACGCCCGAGCCCAGGATGTCCTTGCCCAGCCAGCCGTTGGCGTAGGCTTCCCTGAGCGCTTCCTCGAAGTGCTCGAACGGCTCGTGGTGGAACTCGCCGCGCAGGTAGTTGTAGCCCACGGTGCAGCCGGTGGCGTAGCAGGCGATGGCCATGCCCTCGATCACCGCGTGCGGGTTGTAGCGCAGGATGTCGCGGTCCTTGCAGGTGCCCGGCTCGGATTCGTCCGAGTTGCACAGGATGTACTTCTGGCCCGGCGCGCTGCGGGGCATGAAGCTCCACTTCAGGCCGGTCGGGAAGCCCGCGCCGCCGCGGCCGCGCAGGCCGGACTGCTTGACCATGTCGATGACCGCGGCCGGGTCCATCTTCTCGGACAGGATCTTGCGCCAGGCGGCGTAACCGCCCGTCTTGAGGTAGTTCTCGTACGACCAGGGCTTGTCGAAGTGCAGCGTCGTGTAGACGACGTTGTGCTCCTGCGGCGCCGGGCCGACCGGGCCGTAACCCTCGGAATAGTGGGAATGGTGCGCCATTGCCTCGATCACTCCAGTCCGTCGAGCAGCTTGTCCACCTGCTCGGCGGTCAGCTTCTCGTGGTAATGCCCGTCGATCAGCATCACGGGCGCGGCGGCGCAGGCGGCCACGCACTCTTCCTCGACCTTCAGGAAGATGCGGCCGTCGGGCGTGCTCTCGCCGTGCTTGATGCCGAGCTTGCGCTCGCAGTGGCGCACCATGTCCTCGGCGCCATTGAGCCAGCAGCTGATGTTGGTGCAGATGGCGACCTTGTGCCGGCCGACCGGCTGCAGGTCGAACATCGAATAGAAGGTGGCGACCTCGTAGGCCCACACGGGCGGGATGCCGAGGTACTTGGCGGTGGCGGCGATGATCTCGTCGCTCAGCCAGCCGCCGTTCTGCTCCTGCGCGGCCATCAGGCCCTGGATCACGGCCGAACGCTTGCGGTCGGGCGGGAACTTGGCGACCCAGTGGTCGATGTGGGCGCGGGTGTCGTCGGTCAGCGCGACCAGGGGGTCGACGTTCTGGCAGGCGGCGAAGTTACCGGTGGCTTTCATCGGTCAGGCAATCCTTAGCGATCGATTTCGCCGAAGACGACGTCGTAGGTGCCGATCATGGCGACCACGTCGGGCAGCATGTGGCCGCGCACGATCGCGTCCATGGACGACAGGTGGGCGAAGCCCGGCGCGCGCAGCTTCAGGCGGAAGGGCTTGTTGGCGCCGTCGGAGACGATGTAGGCGCCGAACTCGCCCTTCGGGGCCTCGACCGCGGCGTAGGCCTCGCCGGCGGGCACGCTGTAGCCCTCGGTGAAGAGCTTGAAGTGGTGGATCAGCGCTTCCATGTCGTCCTTCATCTCGGCGCGGCGCGGCGGCGCGACCTTGAAGTTGCGGACCATGACCGGACCGGGGTTGGCGCGCAGCCACTGGACGCACTGCTTGATGATGCGGTTGGACTGGCGCATTTCCTCGACGCGCACCAGGTAGCGGTCGTAGCAGTCGCCCTGCACGCCCACCGGGATGTCGAAGTCCACCTTGTCGTAGGCGGCGTAGGGCTGCTTCTTGCGCAGGTCCCAGGCCAGGCCGGAACCACGCAGCATCGGGCCGGTCATGCCCCAGGCCAGGGCCATGTCGGTGGGCACCACGCCGATGCCGACGGTGCGCTGCTTCCAGATGCGGTTGTCGGTGAGCAGGGTTTCGTATTCGTCGACGCGGCGCGGGAAGTCGTCGCAGAAGGCGTCGAGGAAATCGAGCATCGAGCCCTCGCGCCACTCGTTCACGCGCTTGAGTTCGGCGCCCTTGCGCCACGGCGACTCGCGGTACTTCGGCATGGTGTCCGGCAGGTCGCGCGCGACGCCGCCCGGGCGGTAGTAGGTGGCGTGCATGCGCGCGCCGGAGACCGCCTCGTAGCAGTCCATCAGCTCCTCGCGCTCGCGGAAGGCGTACAGGAACACCGCCATCGCGCCCAGGTCGAGGCCGTTCGAGCCGATCCACATCAGGTGGTTCAGGATGCGGGTGATCTCGTCGAACATCGTGCGGATGTACTGCGCGCGCTCCGGGGCCTCGATGCCCATGAGCTTCTCGATGGCGCGCACGTAGGCGTGCTCGTTGCACATCATCGAGACGTAGTCGAGCCGGTCCATGTAGCCGATGGACTGGTTGTAGGGCTTGGACTCGGCCAGCTTCTCGGTGCCGCGGTGCAGCAGGCCCACGTGCGGGTCGGCGCGCTGCACGACCTCGCCGTCCATTTCCAGCACCAGGCGCAGCACGCCGTGCGCGGCCGGGTGCTGCGGGCCGAAGTTGAGGGTGTAGTTGCGGATTTCCTGGGTCATGGCCCGTCAGTCCTTGCTCGGCCGCTCGGTGGCGGCCTGCTGCCAGCGCGAGTCCTCGCGCACCACGCGCGGCACGCCGACGCGCGGCTCGATCGAAACCGGTTCGTAGACCACGCGCTTGCGCTCGGCGTCGTAACGCACCTCGACGTTGCCGGTCAGCGGGAAGTCCTTGCGGAACGGGTGGCCGACGAAGCCGTAGTCGGTGAGGATGCGGCGCAGGTCCGGATGGCCCTCGAACACGACGCCGAACAGGTCGAAGCACTCGCGCTCGAACCAGTTCGCCACCGGGTACACGTCGACCAGCGAAGGCACTACCGGGAGGCTGTTGTCGGCGGCGAAGCAGCGGATGCGCAGGCGGCGGTTGTGCCGCACCGACATCAGGTGCACGACCACGGCGAAGCGGCGCTCGGGGCCGTTGCCGCGCGGGCGGTTTTCCCAGTCGAAGCGGCCCGGGCCGGCGCCTTCCACGCCGCGCGAGAAGCCCTCGGAGGACACGTCGCTGGTGTCCCACTCGTCCTCGCCGTAGCCCAGGTAGTCCACGCCGCACAGGTCGATGAGTTGCTCGAAGCCCAGCTCGGCGTCGTCGCGAAGGATGCGCGCCGCATCGGCCCAGGCCTCGGGCGCGATCTCGACGGTGGTCTCGCCCAGCGCCTCGTGCACGGAAACCAGCTTGCCCTGCAGGCGCGCCTTCAGGCGCTCGGTGAAGCTCGTCGTCGGTTCGACCATGGCGTCGGCTGGGTCCTTAGCGGGCGATGGTGTTGGTGCGGCGGATCTTCTTCTGCAGCTGCAGGATGCCGTACACGAGGGCTTCCGCCGTCGGCGGGCATCCCGGCACGTACACGTCCACCGGCACCACGCGGTCGCAGCCGCGCACCACCGAATACGAATAGTGGTAGTAACCGCCGCCGTTGGCGCAGCTGCCCATTGAAATGACCCACTTCGGGTCGGGCATCTGGTCGTAGACCTTGCGCAGCGCGGGGGCCATCTTGTTGACCAGGGTGCCGGCGACGATCATCACGTCGGCCTGGCGCGGCGACGGACGGAAGATGACGCCGTAGCGGTCCAGGTCGAGGCGCGAGGCGCCGGCGTGCATCATCTCGACGGCGCAGCAGGCCAGGCCGAAGGTGACCGGCCACATGGAACCGGTGCGGGCCCAGTTGACCAGCGCGTCCACCGAGGTGGTCACGAAGCCGCGCTCGAGCAGCGGGTTGTCGCCTTCCGGACGCAGGATGTCGTCGACCCGCCCTTCCGGGATCGGGTTGTGCATCACGTTCGAGACGGACTGGATCACTCCCATTCGAGCGCTCCCTTCTTCCACACGTAGATGAAGCCCAGCACGAGCAGGCCGATGAAGATGCCCATCTCGGTGAGGCCGATGATGCCGAGGTTGCGGAAATTCACCGCCCACGGGAAAACGAAGGCGATTTCCAGGTCGAAGATGATGAACTGGATGGCGATGAGGTAGTAGCGCACGTCGAACTGCATGCGCGCGTCCTCGAAGGCCTCGAAGCCGCACTCGTAGGGCGAGAGCTTCTCCGAATCGGGGCGCTTGGGCCCCAGGGCCCAACCGGCGATCAGGAGCACGATGCCCAGGCCGGTGGAGACGAAGAGGAACAACAGGATCGGCAGATATTCGCCCAACACGCGCGCATCCTCACCTTGCGCCCGTGGGCGCGTCCGTGCCGCCGCTCCAGTCCGTTGCCGGGCGGCAGCCCGTTGATCGATTTGGTGCCCAAGGGGGGACTCGAACCCCCACGACTTACGTCGCTACCACCTCAAGGTAGTGCGTCTACCAATTCCGCCACCTGGGCAGGTGTGCCTTCGAACCGTCGCGCGGTGCGAAGGCCGAAGATTGTACCAGCGGTTCAGCCCGCTTGGTTGTTTTCCGCGCCGTTTTCTTCGGTTTTTTCACCGGCTTCGGCCGGCGCCGGAGTCTCGGCGGGAACCGCCGTGGCGTCGGCCGGGGCCGGCGCCGCTTCGTTGGCGGCCGGAGCCGCCGGGATGACGGGAACTTCGGAAGCCGGCACTTCGCCCGCCGCCGGGGCCGGGGCCGCCGGGACGTCCGACATCGCGCCGATGTCCTCGAGTTCCGCCGCCGCCGGCTTGCCGCCGTGGGTGGCGTACCAGGCCATGCCCAGGCTCATCGCGAAGAACACGACGGCGAGCCACTTGGTGGCCGTGGACAGGAAGTTGGCCGAGCCGCGCGCGCCGAACACGGTGGCGGAAGCGCCCGCGCCGAAACCGGAGCCGGCGGCCGCGCCCGCGCCGCGCTGCATGAGGATGAGCACGATCATGGCGATCGCGACCAGCACGTAGATGACACTGACGATGGTGAGCAGCATGTTCTGTTTTACCTCGCCGCCGCGGCGGCGATTGCCAGGAAATCCTGGGCCACGAGGGACGCGCCCCCGATCAGGCCACCATCGACGTCCGGCTGCGAGAACAGCTCGGCCGCGTTGGCGGGCTTAACGCTGCCGCCGTAAAGAAGCGGCAGCGAGCCGGCGATTCTAGCATCGTGCGCGGCCAGTTCGCCACGGATGAAGGCGTGGACCTCCTGGGCCTGCTCCGGGCTGGCGGTCCGGCCGGTACCAATGGCCCAGACCGGCTCGTAGGCCAGCACGGCGCCCTCGAAGGCGGCGATGCCGGCCAGTTCGACCACCGGGCCGAGCTGCTTTTCCAGGGCCCATTCGGTCTGCCCGGCTTCGCGCTGGTGCAGGGTTTCGCCCACGCACAGCACCGGCACCAGGCCGGCCTTGCGGGCGGCCACGAACTTCTCGGCCACCAGCTGCGGGCTTTCCCCGTGGTACTGGCGGCGTTCGGAGTGGCCCACCAGCACGTAGCGCGCGCCGACGTCCCTGAGCATGCGGCCGGAAACCTCGCCGGTGTAGGCACCCTGCTCGTTCACGCCCAGGTCCTGGGCGCCGAAGGCCAGGCCCTGGGGGCCATAGCGGTCGGCCAGCTCGCCCAGGTAGGGCACCGGCGGCAGGATGACCAGCTCCACGCCGGCCGCGCGGGGCGCGGCCACGACGGCGTCGAGCAGGTCGCGGGCGAAGGCGCGGTCCCCGTGCAACTTCCAGTTGCCGGCGACGATCTTCTGGCGCATGCGTGCACTCCTTGCGGTCGAGGGCGCAAGGATACCGCGCCCGTCAGGGGCTGACGATGTCCCGGTGCATGGGCGCCAGCCGCGCCAGCAGCCGGTTCTGGGCCCGGCGCGGGATGCCGCGGGCGTCCATCGCGGCCACCAGGTCCTCGACCAGGGCGTTGAAATCCGCCTCGGTGATGGCCAGGCCCTCGTGCGATTCGGCCATCGTGCGCCCGGTGTATTCGCAGGGCCCGCCGACCTCGGCGCAAATCTGCTCGACCAGGCGGTCGTTGAGGTTCACCAGGTCCACCTCGGCGAACTGCGCGGCGATGCGCTCGTCCTCGAGCACGCGCACCAGCAGCTCTTCGACCAGCGCCTCGATGCCGGGCCGGCCGCCGAACTGTTCATAGAGCCCGGCGCGCGGCGCGCTGGCGCAGGCGGAGAGCAGCAGCGCCAGGCCCAGGGACGACAGCAGGCGGGAAATACCCATGGCGCGCCCTCAGTAGGCCAGTTGCACGGAAAGGTAGGCGCCGCGCTGGCCGTCCAGCGAGGCGACCGAACCCAGGTCGGCCCAGGCCGCCACCACCGACACCCGCTTGGACGGGAACCAGGCCACGAAGGCGTCCACCCAGTCGTCCTCGCCGGCGAAGCCCAGGTTGTCCGGCTTCTGGCGGTATTCCAGGCCGACGGCCCAGCCCGGGTCCAGCAGCACCGCCGCCGAGCCTTCGAACACCAGCGAGCGCCCGCCCCGGCGGTCGCCGCCGTGGCCCAGCAGGCCCATCTGGTTGGCGCGGGTCGAGCGCAGGGTGGCGTTGAGGAGCAGCTGGTAGCCGCCGGCCCCGTCGAGCCAGAGCTTGCTGGCGGCGAGGTAGACGTCGGTGCCGCGGTCGTCGCGCGCGCCGACCGCCAGCGGCAGCGTGCCGTCGCGCAGGCGCTTGTGCTGCACGCCCAGGCTCAGCTGCGGCATGCGCGTGTAGACCAGGTCGCCGGCCAGCCGCAGCTTGGCGCCGAACACGTCCTGCTCCAGGGCGTCCCAGGGCAGCGCCAGCCGCCGCTGCAGCTCGCCCAGGTCGAAGCGCTGGCGGGCCAGCGAAAACTCGAGCCGGTTCCGGAAGGCGTAGGCCACGCCATAGGCATCGAGCGCGTAATCCCCGGTGTCCACCCGGGTGTAGAAGGCCGTGCCGCCGCCCTCGTCGCGGGTGCCGTAGCCGGCCAGCACCGCCCACGGCACCAGGCCTCCGCCGGCGGCGCCTTCCACCTGGCTGGCGCCGCCGGTGGCCAGCAGCCTGCCCTCGCCCGCCGTGGCGGCCGCGGGCGCCAGCAACGCCAGGCCCAGCAGAACCGGACGAAGGGCGACGCTCACGCCTCGGCCTCCATGAAGCGCCGGCACCATTCCACCAGCGCCTCCGGCGCCAGCGGTGCGCTGAACAGGTAACCCTGCACCATGTCGCAGCGGTACTGGCGCAGCAGGCCCAGGCTCACGTCGTTTTCCACGCCCTCGGCGATCACCGACAAGCCCATGTTGTGGCCCAGTTCGATGGTCGAGCGGACGATCACGGCGTCGTCGCTGCCTTCGGTCATCTGCATCACGAAGCTCTTGTCGATCTTGAGTTCGTCCACCGGCATGCGCTTGAGCTGGGCCAGCGACGAGTAGCCCGTGCCGAAGTCGTCGATGGACAGGCGCACGCCGCCGGCGCGCAGCCGGTGCAGCATGCGCACGGCGTAGTCCACGTCGCGCATCAGCACGCCCTCGGTGACCTCCAGGATCAGGCGCTGCGGCGGCACGCGGTGCTGGCGCAGGCTGGCCTGCACGAAATCCGGCAGGTCGGCGTCCATCAGGTCCATCGCCGACAGGTTCACCGCCACGCCCAGGTCCAGGCCGCCGGCCCGCCAGCGGGCGTTCTGCGCCAGCGCCGAGTCCAGCACGAAGCGGGTGATCTCGTGCACGAAGCCGGAGCGTTCGGCCAGCGGGATGAATTCGTCCGGTGGAATGGCCCCCAGGCTGCCGTGCTGCCAGCGAAGCAGGGCCTCGACGTGGCGCACCTGCCGGCTGGCCAGGTCCACCTTGGGCTGGAAGCGCAGCGAGAGCTCCTCGCGGGCGATGGACTGGCGCAGGTCGCCGATCAGGGCCAGCTGGCGCAGGTGCACTTCGTCGCGACCCGGGCGGTAGACCACCAGCCCGGCGCGCGCTTCCTTGGCGTCGTAGAGCGCGATGTCGGCGCGGCGCAGCAGGGTCTGCGCGTCCCGGCCATGTTCCGGGTGCAGCACCAGGCCGAGGCTGGCATCGAGGTTGATGCGGGTGGTCGGCAGGTCCAGCGGCAGCCGCAGCTGCTCGAGCAGCGCCTGCGCGCGGCGTTGGGCGAAATCCGGCCCGACGTCGCACATCAGAACCATGAACTCGTCGCCGCCCAGCCGCGCCACCAGGTCCTCGGCGCGCACGGCCTGGCGCAGGCGCTTGGCCACTTCCTCCAGCACCTGGTCGCCGAAGCCGTGGCCCAGGGTGTCGTTGATTTCCTTGAACCGGTCCAGGTCCAGCATGACCACCGCGCAGGCGCGGCCGTCGCCGTGCGCGAGCGCCTGGTCCAGCCGCTCGCGCGCCAGGCTGCGGTTGGGCAGCCCGGTCAGGCCGTCGTGGTGGGCCTGGTGCAGGATGCGGTCCTCGCGCGCGGCGATGCCTTCCTGCATGTGCCCGAAGGCCGACGCCAGCCGCGCGATCTCGTCGCGGCCGCGCACCGGGATCGGCCGCGAATAGTCGCCCTGCTGCACGCGCTGGGCCGCCTCGGCCAGCTCCACCACCGGCCGGCTGATGCCGCGGCCCAGGAAACCCGCCACCGCCAGCGCCAGCGCCGCGGCCAGGCCCGACAGCCACAGGATGCGGGCCTTCAGCGCCGCGTAGGGCGCCATGGCCTGGTCCAGCGAGCCCTGCAGCAGCACGCCCAGCGGCGCCGCGCCGCGTGCGCCCGGCAGCGGCGCCGACAGCGCGAAATAATGGTCCTCGCCCAGCGTCAGTTCGTCGCTGGCCTGGCCCGGCGCGCCGGGCGCCGTGGCCAGTGCGGACAATGCCTCGACGGCTGGTTCCGGCAGGCTGCTGCCAAGCACCTCGAGCCGCCCGCCGGCGTCGCGCACGAAGCTGGCGTCGAGCCGGGTGAGCGCCTTGAAGTCGCGCGCATAGGCATCGCCGATGGCCGAGCCAATGCCGACCCAGCCGATCTGGTTCGGCGCCAGCACCGGGATCAGCGCCATCGAATACAGCCGCCCGTCCACCGCCACCACCGAGAGCGAATAGCCTTCTTCGGCCGCGGCGGCCAGCACGCCGTCCAACGCTCCGTCGCGCCAGCCCGGCGAGGCGCCCTCGAGGCCGGCCAGCCACGCGCCCTCGGGAGACAGCAGCACGCCGGCGTCGGCGCCCACGCGGCCGGCGTGGTTCTGCAGCGCGGACGCCATCGTCGCCGGATCGCCGCTGGCCACGGCGGCCTTGAAGCCGAAGTCGTCGGCCAGCACCAGCGCCGTCTCCAGCAGCTGCTCGCTGCGGTTGCCGTAGAAACGCTGCCACACGCGCTCGCCCACCCGCAGCTCTTCCGCCAGCTGCTGGCGCACGCTGCGCTCGGTGGCCACGTGCACGACGGCGAAGGTCGCCAGCTGGGCGGCCAGCACCAGGCCGATCAGCAGCGCGACGATCTTGCCGTGCAGGCGCGAGCGCATCAGGGCTCCTGCTTGAGCTTGCGCAGGCGCTCCTGCAGCGCCCGCAGCCGGTCCGAACCGCGGCGCTCGGGCGGCGGCGGGCCCAGGGCCAGGCTGGCGCGCCGCGCCACCGGCGACTCGCCCAGCGTCACGGCCTGCTCCCACGGTCCGCTCGGCAGCCGCGGGTGCCAAACGCGCAGCGTGTATTCACCGGCCGGCGCCGCCAGGCTGACGCGGCCGTCGGCCCCGCTCTTGCCGAACAAGGGCGTGTCGAGCACCACGATGTGCCCGATCATCCAGTCGTGGATGTTGCAGCCCACCACCACCACGCCCGGTTTGTCGAACACGATGGGCTCGGGCGGCGTGCCCGAATACAGCGGCAGCTCGAAGGGCCGCGGCGCCGAGAACGAATAGACCTGGTGGCGCACGGTGTCGCTGTTCGGAAAGCTCACGGCCGTGCCGGCCTGGACCGTCAGCACGCCGGGCACGAAGGCCGTGTTGCGCTGGTCCATCACGGCCCGGCCCGGTGACGAAGACGGCGAAGGCCCGTGCAGGCTCACCACGGCATCGGCCAGGGGCGCGCTGCCATCGTCCACCTGCACCACCAGCTCCGCGGCGGTGGCCGGGGCCAGTGCCAGCAGGCCGGCGAACGCCAGCGCCAGTACCCCGCCCCGCTCCCTTGACCCGCGTGCCGCCATCGCCGCACCACCCTGCGCACCCACGTCGACAATGATTAACGCCGGCCCGGGGTGATAATGGCGCGAACGCCACCCACCGCCCTCCGGAGCCCGCCTGCATGCCCACGCCCCCGTCCCCCGGCTACGCCCTCGTCACCGGCGCCTCCAGCGGCATCGGCGCCGACATCGCCCGGGAGTACGCGCGCCGCGGCAAACCGCTGGTGCTGACCGCCCGGCGCGTCGAGCGGCTCGAGGCCCTGGCGGCGGAGCTCTCGGCCCAGGTGCCCTGCGTGGTGATCGCCACCGACCTGGCCGACCCGGCCGCGCCGGCGAAGCTGTTCGCCGAAACCCAGGCCCGCGGCCTGTTCGTCGACACGCTGGTCAACAACGCCGGCTACGGCGTGCCGGGCCGCTACCTGTCGGCCGACTGGAAGACCCACGCCGATTCGCTGCAGGTGCTGCTCACCTCGGTGGCGCACCTGACCCACCTCTACCTGCCGGCGATGGAAGCCGCGGGCCGCGGCCGCATCCTCAACGTGGCCTCGCTGGCGGGACTGGTGCCGCCCACGGCCGGGCACACGCTCTACGGCGCCACCAAGGCCTGGCTCATCCGCTTCTCGGAGACGCTGGACCAGGAAAGCCGCCCGCGCGGCGTGCACGTGACGGCGCTGTGCCCGGGCATGACCTACACCGAGTTCCACGACGTGAACGGCATGCGCGAGAAGGTGAGCAAGCTGCCGAAGGGCATCTGGCTGTCCAGCGCCGACGTGGCGAGGCTGGGCGTGGACGCGGTCGAATCGGGCCGCACGCGCCTGGTCACCGGCCGCGCCAACAAGCTCATCGCCGGCCTGTCGAAGTACCTTCCCGACCGCCTCGCCCGCGCCCTGCTCGCTTCGAAGTCCAAGGACTTCCGCGACGCCGATTGAGGTTTGGGCTTGCCCGTGGGCAAGCAGGTCACTTGCTCGTGGGCGGGTGTGCCTGGCAGGCGTCATCGCGCACAGAG
>NZ_AVCH01000020.1 GCF_000747075.1 Arenimonas malthae CC-JY-1 | reverse complement strand
CGCTGCCGCCCTCCGCGCCATCCGCCGCGCCGCCGGTGCGCGGCTTGGGCGCCGGCGCCACGGTGGCGGCCGGACGCGCCCGCACCGGCACGTAGTGCAGGTTGGGCAGCACGCCGTTGCGCGACAGGTAGGTGTTGATCGATTCGATGAAGCTGCCGTACAGCGGCGAGACATGGCGTTCGAAGGTGCGGTAGAGCAGGGCGCGGTGTTCGCCGCTCAGCTCCAGGCATTCGGCGGCCGCGCGGAGCATGCGGCACAGCGCGTGCGGGCCGACCGGCAGGTTCTCGGCGTCGAAGGCCGGCTTGCCGGCGAGCACGCCGAAGCGCTGGCCCAGCAGGTAAAGCGGCAGGCTGTTGCGCACTTCGATGCGGCCGGCGACCTCGGTGAGCACCGTGGTTTCGTCGAGGTCGAGGTTGTCGACCAGGGTGAGTTCGTCGCGGTTGAGGCGGAAGCCGCCGATCAGCGATTTCGCGCCCGGCGGGTCCTTGATGCAGGCCAGCTCGGCCTCGAGGCCGATCAGGAAACGCGGCACCAGGTCGGGTCGGGTGCGCTTGACCACGCGCTGCGCCTCGAGCCAGCGCGTCTGCACGATGTTGCTGCGGGCCTGCTCGGCGTACTTGAAGAGCTGCTGCTCGAATTCATTGAGCATGCCCACGAGCGTGCGCTCGATCTCGTCGGACGCGTACTCCAGGATGCCGCCCAGCAAGGTCCGCACCCTTTCGGGCAGCGGCCGCGACGCCAGCGTGGGCGCCGGCGAGTGCGGAGGTGTGGCGGATGCGGACATCCGGCTCTCCGTGTGATTCCCCAACCGGATTCTAGGCACAGCGGGGCCGCCGCGCCTAGGGCCGGCCACCCGCCCGCGCTGGCGGGGCGGGTGGCCGGGAGGTTCAGTGTTTGCCGTTCCAGACCACGCTCACGACGCCGCTGCGCCCCGGCGTGTTGAAACCCTGCACCAGCGCGTAGTCGCGGTCGCCCAGGTTTTCCACCCGCGCCTCGAGCCGCCAGGACGGCGACAACGGCCAGGCCAGCCGCAGGTGGGCGATGGCATAGGCGCCCGGGTTGCCGCCGAAATCGCGCCGCGCCGAGGCGTAATCGCCGTCCAGCCCCAGTTCCAGGCCGTTGGCGAAGCGGTAGCCGACGTCGGCGTGGGCCTTGTCCCGGGCCCGGCGCAGCAGCGGCAGGCCGGTGGCCGCGTCCTCGGTGTCGAGCCAGGCCACGTTGCCCCCGAAGGTCCAGGCGCTGCCGTGGTAGCGGTATTCGAGCTCGACGCCCTCGAGCCGCGCGCGGTTGATGTTGATGGCGTTGTTGGTGCCCGGCGCGGCGAACGCCACCAGGTCCTGTACCCGCGAACGGAAGGCCGACAGGCCCAGGCGGTGGCCGTCGGCCGGGGTGAACTCGAGCCCGGCTTCCCAGGTCTCCGAGCGTTCCGGCTTCAGGTCGGGGTTGCCGGCGTAGCCGTAGCCGGTGTCGGGGTAATAAAGCTCGTTGAAGTTGGGCGCGCGGAAGCCCTCGCCCCAGGACAGGCGCAGCCGGGTGCGTTCGGTGGCATCCCAACCCCAGGCCGCCCCGGCGGTGCGGGCGGCGCCGAACTGGTTGCTGTCGTCGTGGCGCAGCGAGAGGTCGAACAGGTGCGCGCCGCGGCGCAGGCCGTAGCCGGCGAAGGCGGCGTGGCTGCGCCGGGTGCGGTCGAAGGTCTGGCCATCGAAGACGTTGGACGAGATGCCCTCTTCTTCCTGCCAGTTCACGCCCAGGTTGAGCGTGCCGCCGGCGCCGACGCGCAGGCTGTTCACCCAGTCCAGGCTGGTGCGGCGGCTGCGGAAGGCGTTGCTGTAGCTGCTGGTGGTGTCGAGGTCCTCGCGGGCGTGGCCGAGCGTGAGCTGGTGGGTCCAGCGTTCGCCCAGCGCGCCGCCCAGCGTGGCGCCGGCCGAGCTGTTGCGGGCCCGGGTGGTGCCGCGGTCGAACTCGACGTCGGCGTCGGTGGCGACGGCGCTGAAGGCCAGGCGCTGGCCGCCCAGCGTGGTGCGGCCGCGCAGGCCCAGGTTGCGGTTGCGGTAGCCGTCGTCGTCGGGGTCGTAGGAGAAGGTGGAGAGCGGGTTGGTGGCCGAGAAGCCACGCAGGCGCTGGTAGCCCGCGGTCACGCCGAAGCCCCGGTCGGCGTCGCCCAGGCCGGTGCCGGCGCTGGCGCCGACGCGGCCGTAGCTGCCCGCGTGCAGGCGCGCCGAGGGCGCCGCCGGGTCGCGGGTGAAGACGTGGATGACGCCGGCGATGGCGTCCGAACCCCAGAGCGCCGCGCGCGGGCCGCGCACGATTTCGATGCGTTCGATCTGTTCGAGCGGCAGGTGCGCGAAGTCGAACACGCCCTGGCCGGTGGAGCCGACGCGGATGCCGTCCACCAGCACCAGCGCGTGGTTGGCGTTGCCACCACGCAGGAACACGGTGCTGGCGCCGCCCGGGCCGCCGGTGCGGGCGATGTCGATGCCGGCCTGGCGCCCCAGCAGGTCGATCAGGTCCGGGGCCTGGCTGGCTTCGATGTCGGCGCGCGTGAGCACGGTGATCGAGGCGAGCGCCTCGGCTACCGGCTTTTCGACGCGGCTGGCGGTGACCTGGAGCGTGTCCAGGGTGGCGGCGTCCTGGGCCAGGGCGGCCGTGGACAGGGAAAGGTGGATCGCTGCGCAAAGCGCAGTGGTGCGAAGGATGGGGTTCATGGCTTGTCTCCTGGAGCGCTCACCCGCGGGTCGTTTGGCCCGACGCGGGGAACAGGGGACGACGCCTGGCGGAACGGGGCCATGGCGCTGCCCCGCCGCCCTCCGCGACGTGCCGTGATGGCGGCCGGCGCGAAGCCGGGCGGCCAGCCCCCGGCCGGTCTCCGGGCTTGCCAGTGGCATGACGGGCGTCGTGCCGGCCTTCCGCCTTCCCATGCCCGGGGGCACAGTGGCTGAACTGGAAGGTTTTGCTGGCCTACCGTTGCGGGGGCAGCGCCGGATTCAGACCGGCTTCCCGAGCACCAGGGGCGGGTGAAGTCTAGATGAAGGTCGTCGCGGCCGCGAGTGCTCAGTCGTCGCGACCGGCTTCCCAGTCGGCCAGGCCGCCGTCGTGGCCGACGTGCAGGCGCAGCGTGATGGGCCGGCAGCACACCTGGCAATCCTCGATGTACTAGGCGTCGCCGGCCGAGGGGTCGACGGTGGTTTCGAAGCGTTCGCCGCAGTGCGGGCAGGTGACGAGGACGGTGTCGAGCATGGCGCCATCGTGCCGCAACCGCGCTCAGGGCGGCGTGAGCGCGGGCTCAGTCGCGCAGGAACAGGCCGATCACGTCGTTGGTGAAGCGGCGGCCGAGTTCGGTGGGGCGCCAGCGGCTGCCGTCCGCCTCCAGCCAGCCGCGCTCGCGCGCCGTGGCCAGTTCGCCGGCGATGGCCTCGCGCGACAGGCCCGTTCGCGATTCGAAGTCGGCCAGGTCGAAGCCCTCGACCAGGCGCAGGGCGTTGAGCATGTAGTCGAAGGGCAGGTTTTCCGGCGCGATCGCGTCGTCGCCGCCGATGCCGCGCGGGGTGCCGGCATGGGCCAGGTAGTCGCGCGGGTTCTTCACCTTCCAGCGGCGGCGCACTTCGCCGGTGGCGCCGAGGCTCAGCTTGCCGTGGGCGCCGGCGCCGATGCCGAGGTAGTCGCCGAAGCGCCAGTAGTTGAGGTTGTGCGCGCACTGCCGGCCCGGCCGGGCGTAGGCACTGACTTCGTACTGGGCATAGCCGGCGGCGGCCATGGCCTCGATGCAGCGCTCCTGGATGTCCCAGGCGGTGTCTTCGTCGGGAAGGCCCTCGGGCGGGCGCGCGGCGAAGGCGGTGTTGGGTTCCAGGGTCAGCTGGTAGTGCGACAGGTGCGCCGGTTGCAGCGCGATGGCGCGCTCGACGTCATGCAGGGCCATGGCCAGGTCCTGGCCGGGCAGGGCGTACATCAGGTCGAGGTTGAGGTTGTCCAGGCCGGCGTCCTGCGCCAGCTTCACCGCGCGCTCGGCTTCGGCGCTGTCGTGGATGCGGCCCAGGCGCGCCAGGCAGCCGTCGTCGAAGCTCTGGATGCCGAAGCTGACGCGGTTCACGCCGGCGGCGCGGTAGCCCTCGAAGCGGCCGAATTCGGCGGTGCCTGGGTTGCACTCCATCGTGATCTCGGCGCCCGGGGCGAAGCGCAGGCGGGCGCTGCAGGCGGCCAGGATGTCGCCGATGGCCTCCGGCGGGAACAGGCTGGGCGTGCCGCCGCCGAAGAACACGCTGTGCACGGTGCGGCCCCAGGCCAGCGGCAGGTCCTGTTCCAGGTCGCGCTCGAGCGCGGCGATGTACTCGCGCACCGGCAGCTCGCCGCTTTGCCCGTGTGAGTTGAAATCGCAGTACGGGCACTTCTTCACGCACCACGGGATGTGGATGTAGAGCGAGAGCGGCGGCGGGATCAGCATGGCCTCAGCGACCGGCCAGGCGCTCGCGCAGGCGCTCCAGCGCCTGGCCGCGGTGGCTGATGCGGTTCTTGGTGGCGGCGTCGAGTTCGGCGGCCGACACGCCCAGCACGGTGTCGAGGAACACCGGGTCGTAGCCGAAGCCGCCGGCGCCTCGCGGGGCGCCCAGGATGCGGCCGTGCCAGCTGCCCTCGGCGATGATCGGCTGCGGGTCGTCGGCGTGGCGCAGCAGCACCAGCACGCAGTAGAAGTGCGCGCTGCGCGCTTCGCCCGGCACGTCGTGCAGGGCCTTGAGCAACTTGGCGATGTTGGCGGCCGAATCGCCGTGCACGCCGGCATAGCGCGCGCTGAGCAGGCCGGGCGCGCCGCCGAGCGCATCGACCACCAGGCCCGAATCGTCGGCCAGCGCCGGCAGGCCGGTGGCGGCGCTGGCGTGGCGGGCCTTGAGGATGGCGTTCTCGACGAAGGTGAGGCCGTCCTCCACGGCATCGGCCACGCCCAGCTCGCCCTGCGTCACCAGCGCATAGCCGGCATCGGCCAGCAGCGGCTGCAGCTCCGCCAGCTTTCCCTGGTTCGAGGTGGCCAGCACGAGCCTGCGCATGGATCAGGCGGCCAGCGCGGCGCGCTGGAGGGCGATGAGTTCGTTGACGCCCTTGCCGGCGAGTTCGAGCAGGGCGTCGAGCTCCTCGCGGCGGAAGGCGTGGCCTTCGGCGGTGCCCTGGAGCTCGATGAAGCCGCCGCCGTCGTTCATCACCACGTTCATGTCGGTGTCGCAGCCGCTGTCCTCGCGGTAGTCCAGGTCGAGCACGGGCGTGCCCTGCCAGATGCCCACCGACACCGCGGCGACGGCGCCGAGGATGGGGTCGCGGGTGATTTCGCCGCGGGACTTGAGCCAGGCCACCGCGTCGCACAGCGCCACGTAGGCGCCGGTGATGGCCGCGCAGCGGGTGCCGCCGTCGGCCTGCAGCACGTCGCAGTCGAGCGTGATCGTGCGCTCGCCCAGGGCCTTGCGGTCCACGCAGGCGCGCAGCGAACGGCCCACCAGGCGCTGGATTTCCAGCGTGCGGCCGCCCTGCTTGCCGCGCGAGGCCTCGCGGTCGTTGCGGGTGTTGGTGGCGCGCGGGAGCATGCCGTATTCCGCGGTCACCCAGCCTTCGCCCTTGCCGCGCAGGAAACCCGGCGCCTTGTTGTCGACGCTGGCGGTGCACAGCACGCGGGTGTCGCCGAAGCTGACCAGCACCGAGCCTTCGGCGTGCTTGGTGTAGCGGCGCTCGATGCGGACGTCGCGCAGTTCGTCGTGGGCGCGGCCGCTGGGGCGGTTGGAACTGGTCATCGGGTGGGTCCGGCAATCTTTGGCCGGCTAGATTACCATTCGGGCTCCCAGCCACCGGGCCCGCCCATGATCCGCAGCATGACCGCCTTCGCCGCCTGCGAGCGCGCCGCCACCGGCGGCCAGCTGGCCTGCGAGCTGCGCGCCGTGAACCACCGCTTCCACGAGCTCGGCATCCGCGCCCCCGAGGAGCTGCGGGCGATCGAACCCGCGCTGCGCGAACGCGTGGCGCAGAAGGTGTCGCGCGGCAAGGTGGACCTGGTGCTGCGCTTCCGCCCGGCCGCCGGCGCGCGCGCCGAGCTGCGCCTGAACCAGCCGCTGCTCGACCAGCTGGCCGAGGCCGCCCAGGCCGCCGACATGCGCTTCCCGGGCCTGCGCACCGACTTCACCGAGCTCCTGCGTTACCCCGGCGTGGTCGAGGAAGAGGCGCTGGACCAGGCCGGCCTGCAGGCCGAAGCCCTGGCCCTGCTCGACGCCACCCTGGCCGAATTCGTCGCCGCGCGCGAGCGCGAGGGCGCCAAGTTGGCCGCGGTGATGCGCGAGCGCATCGACGGCATCGAGCGCATCACCGGGCAGGTGCGCGAATGGCTGCCCGAGATCCGCGCCGCCCTGCGCGCCAAGCTCGACGCCAAGCTGGCGGACCTGAAGCTGCCGCTCGACCCGGGCCGGCTGGAGCAGGAAGTGGTGCTGAACCTGCAGAAGATCGACGTGGACGAGGAGCTCGACCGGCTCGCCAGCCACGTGGCCGAAGCCCGCCGCGTGCTGGACCTGCCCGAGGCCGTGGGCCGCCGGCTCGACTTCCTGATGCAGGAGTTCAACCGCGAGGCCAACACCCTGGGCTCGAAATCCGTGGACAGCCGCACCACCCAGGCCGCGGTCGAGCTCAAGGTGCTGATCGAACAGCTGCGCGAACAGGTCCAGAACCTCGAATGAACGCCACCCGCGGCACCCTCTTCATCGTCGCCGCGCCCTCGGGGGCCGGCAAGTCGAGCCTGGTCAACGCCGTGCTGGCGCGCGAGCCGGGCATCGCCCTGTCCATTTCCTTTACCTCGCGCGGCCCGCGGCCGGGCGAACGCCATGCCCAGCACTACCACTTCGTTTCCCGCGAGGAATTCGAGCGCATGGTGGCGGCGGGCGATTTCTTCGAGCACGCGCTGGTGCACGGCGACTACAAGGGCACGGCCCGGCAGTCGGTGGAGCCGCAGCTGGCGGCCGGCAAGGACGTGCTGCTGGAGATCGACTGGCAGGGCGCCCGCCAAGTGCGCGAGAAGATGCCGGACGCCGTCAGCGTGTTCATCCTGCCGCCGTCCAAGGACGCGCTCGAGACCCGCATGCGCAACCGCGGCCAGGACAGCGAGGAAACCATCGCCCGGCGGCTGGCGGCGGCGCGGGAGGAGATGTCGCACTACGACGAATTCGACTACGTCATCGTCAACGAGCATTTCGACGCCGCCGCGGCCGAGCTGCGGGCCATTTTCGTGGCCCACCGGCTGCGCCGGGCGGCCCAGGCCGAGCGCCACGCCGGCCTGATCCGCGACCTGCTGGCCTGAACCGGCCCGGATTTGCGCGGGCCCGGGCCCGGGCGTACAATACGCGGTTCGCGTAACCCATTGATTTTCCGTGGATGCCCTGGCCGGGCAGCCGCGGTCGAGGAGATCCCATGGCCCGCATCACCGTGGAAGACTGCCTGTCCGTCGTGGACAACCGCTTCGAGCTGGTCCTGATGGCGTCCAAGCGCGCCCGCCAGCTGGCCAAGGGCGTGGACCCGGCGCTGGACAACAGCGAGAACCAGGACAAGCCCACCGTGCTGGCCCTGCGTGAAATCGCCGCCCGCAAGGTCGACTCGGCCATGATCGAGGAAGTCGAGAAGCTCGAGCGCGAGCGCGCCGAGCGCGAGGCCCTGGAGTGGGCTGCGGCCGAGGTCGTGGACGACGACCTTTCCAAGGGCGGCGACGACCTGTAACGCCCCCGGCATTGATGCGTTTCCCGCGGCCGCGTAGGCTGCGGGCATGTCCTCCTTCTCCAAGCCACGACTGGCGGAATCGCCCTGCCCGGACCCCTGTCCGGACGCCGTGGCCGTGCTTGAACGCAAGCTCGGGGAATACCTGCCGGCCGACCAGGTCCAGCGGGTCCGGCGCGCCTATGAAGTCGGCGCCCGCGCCCACGAGGGCCAGCTGCGCAAGAGCGGCGAGCCCTACATCACCCACCCGATCGCCGTCGCCGGCATCCTGGCCGAACTGCGCCTGGACGCGGAAACGCTCTGCGCCGCCATCCTGCACGACGCGCTCGAGGACACGCCGCTGCCGCGCAGCGAGATCGAGCGCGAGTTCAGCCCGGCCGTGGCCGAGCTGGTCGACGGCGTCACCAAGCTCGACAAGCTGCACTTCCGCGACCGCCAGGAAGCCGCCGCCGAAAGCTTCCGCAAGATGATGCTGGCGATGGCGCGCGACCTGCGCGTCATCCTGATCAAGCTGGCCGACCGCCTGCACAACATGCGCACGCTCGATTCGATGGCCGCGGAATCGCGCCGCCGCATCGCCCGCGAGACGCTGGAGATCTACGCGCCCATCGCCCAGCGCCTGGGCATGAACAAGATCAAGGCGGAGCTGCAGGACCTGGGCTTCCGCGCCCTCTACCCGAAGCGCCATGCGGTGATCTCGCGGCGCATCGCCTCGCAGCCGGTGATGCGGCGCGAGGCCCTGGCCACGGTCGAGGCGCAGCTGGCCCAGCGCCTGGCCCAGGAAGCCCTGCCGCATACCCTGGTGAGCCGCGTGAAGTCGCCCTGGAGCATCTACACCAAGATGCGCCAGGAGAACAAAAGCCTCGACCAGGTGCTGGACGTGTTCGGCTTCCGCATCGTGGTGCCCGGCGTGATGCAGTGCTACCACGCGCTGGGCGCGGTGCATTCGGTGTACAAGCCGCTCGACGCCCGCTTCCGCGACTTCATCGCCATCCCCAAGGCCAACGGCTACCAGAGCCTGCACACGGTGCTGTTCGGCCCCTACGGCGCGCCGGTGGAGGTGCAGATCCGCACCGAGGAAATGGACCTGGTGGCCGAACGCGGCGTGGCCGCGCACTGGCTGTACAAGAACGCCGGCACCGGCAGCAGCGCCGCGCAGGCGCGCGCCCAGGACTGGATCCGCAACCTGATGGACACCCAGCAGGCCGCGGGCTCGTCGCTCGAATTCCTCGAAAACGTGAAGGTCGACCTGTTCCCGGACGAGGTCTACCTGTTCACGCCCAAGGGCGACATCATGGCGCTGCCGCGCAACGCCACCACCCTGGACTTCGCCTACGCCGTGCACACCGACGTGGGCAACCACGCCGTCGCGGCACGCGTGGACAAGAAGCTGGTGCCGCTGCGCACCAAGCTGGCCAGCGGCCAGAGCGTCGAGATCATCACCGCGCCCTCGGCCTCGCCGGGCCCGCAGTGGCTGGAATACGTGGTGTCGAGCAAGGCGCGCACCGCCATCCGCCACTTCCTCAAGCGCCTCGAGCACGAGGACGCCGTCGACCTCGGCCACCGCATGCTCGACCGCGCGCTCGAGGCCATGGAAAGTTCGCTCGACCGCATCCCGGCCGGGCGCATCGAGCAGTTGCTGGGCGACCTGCGCTACCGCCGCCTCGAAGAGCTGCTGGCCGACATCGCGCTGGGCAACCGCATGCCGGCGCAGGTGGCGCGCATCATGGTGCACGGCCAAGACGAACTGCCGTTGCCGTCGGCGCCGCTGCCGCCGGTGCCCACCGAACGCATCATGATCAGCGGCAGCGAGCGCGGCGTGCTCAGCTTCGCCGCCTGCTGCCACCCGATCCCCGGCGACGAGATCATGGGTTACCTCAGCGCCGGCAAGGGCGTGGTGGTGCACCGCGCCGACTGCCCGAACGTGGCCGAATACCGCAAGTTCCCGGAGCGCTGCGTGCCCATGGCCTGGGACCGCAACGTCGAGGGCGACTACCGCGTCATGCTGCGCATCGAGGTCGAGAACAAGCCCGGCGTGCTGGCCCAGGTGGCGGCGGCGGTGGCCGAGAGCAATTCCAACATCGACGCGGTCGAATACCGCGAGCGCGACCTGACGGTGTCGGTGATGGAGTTCTCGATCGAAGTCCGCCACCGCAAGCACCTGGCCGACGTCATCCGGCGCATCCGCCGCCTGGGCGTGGTGCACGGGGTGCAGCGCGTCTGAGCGCGGCTGGCGGGCGGTCGCGCGCCGCTCCTACAATGGCCGTCCACGCCGAACGCCGAGGTCCGCCATGCCCCGCCACGCCATCAGCACCCCGAACGCCCCCGCCGCCATCGGCCCGTATTCGCAGGCCGTGCGCGCCGGCGGCACGGTTTACCTTTCGGGCCAGATCCCGCTCGACCCGGCCACCGGCGAACTGGTGCAGGCCGACATCGCCACCGAGGCGCGGCGCGTGTTCGACAACCTCAAGGCCGTGTGCGAAGCCGCGGGTGGCTCGATGGACGACGTCGCGCGCGTCGGCATCTACCTCACCGACCTGTCCGACTTCGCCCAGGTCAACGCCGTCATGGCGGACTATTTCCAGGCGCCGTACCCGGCGCGTTCCACGATCCAGGTTTCGGGCCTGCCGCGCGGCGCGCGCGTCGAGGTCGACGCCGTGCTGGTCACCGGCTGAATCATGGCCGCGCCGCCGCGCCGCCGCGGCGCCGCCGCCGCGCCCTCG
>NZ_AVCH01000019.1 GCF_000747075.1 Arenimonas malthae CC-JY-1 | reverse complement strand
CTGCGCGCGCTGTCGGCGCGTGGTTTCGCCGCCGCCGCTGCGCCCGCCAGCGTGGACGCCGCCGCGCTGGCGCACATTCCCGCGCCGCGGCTGGTGTTCGTCAACGGCGCCTTCGACGCCACGCTGTCCGATGCCACCGGCCTGCCGCCGGGCGTGGAGCTGCGGCCGCTGTCGCAGGCGCTGGCCGGCGACGACCCGCGCGCGGTGTCGGTGCTGGGCCGCCGCTTCGAGCGCGCCGACGAAGTGTTCGCGCGCCTGAACGCGGCGCTGGCCACCGAAGGCGCGCTGCTGCGCATCCAGGCCGATACCGCCGTGTCCGTACCGCTGCACCTGGTGTTCGTGGGCACGCCCGCGGGCGCCGACCTGGCGCCGCACCTGCGCCACCTGGTGGAACTGCGCAAGGGCGCCTCGCTCACGCTGGTGGAACACCACCTGGGCCTGGGCGCGCACCGGCACCTGGCCAACCACGTGCTGCACGCCCACCTCGCCGGCGGCGCCCGGCTGGTGCACGCGCGGCTGCAGGACGAGGACGCGGGCGCCACGCTGTTCGCGCGCACCGACGCGGTGCTGGCCTCGCACGCCACGTACCGCCGCGCCGACCTTGAACTGGGCGCCGGCCTGTCGCGCCATGAACTCAACGTGGCCCTGCAGGGCGAAGGCGCCGCGGTGCACGCCGGCGGCGTGCTGCTCGCCGACGGCCGCCGCCAGCTCGACACCCGCCTGGGCATCACCCACCAGGCCCGCGACACCCGCTGCGAGCTGCCCTGGCGCGGCCTGGCCGACCAGCGCGGCCGCGCCGCCTTCCACGGCGGCATCGAGATCCGCGCCGGCGCCGACGGCAGCGAGGCCGAGCTGTCGAACAAGAACCTGCTGCTCTCCGACGCCGCCGAGATCGACACCCAGCCGGTGCTGGTCATCCACGCCGACGAAGTGAAGGCCGCGCACGGCGCCACCGTGGGCCGGCTGGACGAGACCGCGCTGTTCTACCTGCGCAGCCGCGGCATCCCCGGTGGACAGGCGCGCGCACTGCTGGTGCAGGCCTTCCTGCGCGAGCCGCTGGCGATGCTGCAGGACGCCGCGCTGGCCGAAAGCCTGGGCGCCGCCGTCGCCGCCCGCCTCGAACGCAAGGACGCCGCATGAGCCCCCGCCCCGACTGGCTGCGCATCCGCGCCGATTTCCCGGTGCTCACCCGCCAGGTGCATGGCAAGCCGCTGGTGTACCTGGATTCGGCCAACACCTCGCAAAAGCCGCAGCAGGTGATCAACGCGGTGGACGAGTTCTACCGCGAGCACAACGCCAACGTGTCGCGCGCCGTGCATGCGCTGGGCAGCGAGGCCACCGAGGCCTACGAAGGCGCGCGCACGAAGCTGGCGGCGTTCGTGAACGTGCCGCGCGACGAACTGGTGCTCACATCGGGCACCACCTTCGCCATCAACCTGGTGGCCTACAGCTGGGCGCTGCCGCGACTGAAGGAAGGCGACGCGATCCTGCTCACGCGCATGGAGCACCACGCCAACATCGTGCCCTGGCAGCTGGTGGCCCAGCGCACCGGCGCCGCGATCAAGGTGGTCGAGCTGACGCCCGAGGGCGCGCTCGACCTGGACGACCTGCGCGCCAAGCTGACGCCCGAGGTGAAGCTGCTGGCCTTCACGCACGTGTCGAACGTGCTGGGCACGGTGAATCCGGTGGCGGAGATCTGCCGCGAGGCGCGCAAGCGCGGCATTCCCACCCTGGTGGACGGCTCGCAGGCGCTGCCGCACCGGGCCGTGGACATCCCGACGCTGGGCTGCGACTTCTACGCCTTCACCGGCCACAAGATGCTCGGCCCCACCGGCACCGGCGCGCTCTGGGCGCGCCGCCAGCACCTGCGCGAGATGCCGCCCTTCCTGGGCGGCGGCGAGATGATCAAGGAAGTGCGCTTCGAGGGCACGGTGTTCAACGACCCGCCGCACAAGTTCGAGGCGGGCACGCCCAACATCGCCGGCGTGGTCGGGCTGGGCACGGCGGTGGATTACCTGCAGGCGATCGGCATGGCCGAGGTGGAGGCGCGCGAACAGGCGCTGCTGGCCATGGCCACGGAGCGCCTGTCGGCCATTCCCGGCCTGCGCATCTTCGGCACGGCGCCGGGCAAGGCCGCGGTGATCAGCTTCCTGGTCGAAGGCGCGCACGCGCACGACCTGGCCACCCTGCTCGACCTGGAGGGCATCGCGGTGCGCTCCGGCCACCACTGCGCGCACCCGCTGATGGCCCACTTCGGCATCCCGGCCACCTGCCGGGCCTCGCTGGCCTTCTACAACACGCACGTCGAGGTCGAGCAGCTGGCCGCCGGCATCGAAAAGGTGCGCAAGCTCCTCCTCTGACCCCCGGACCACCCGCATGAACTGGCAGGCCCCTTCCGAACCCGGCACGAACTGGCTGCCGCCGCTGGCGTTCCGCGCCGCCACGCCGGCCGACGTGGACGCCGTCGTCGCGCTGGTCGAGTCGGCCTACCGGGGCCATGCCAGCCGCGCCGGCTGGACCACCGAAGCCGACCTGCTCGACGGCCGCCGCACCAATGCCGACGACGTGCTGGCCAACATCCTCCGGCCGCAGAGCCAGGTGCTGCTGGCCTTCCGGGGCGACGCGCTGGTGGCCTGCGCCCACGTGGCCGTGGAAGACGGCGCGGGTTATTTCGGCATGTTCTCGGTGGCGCCCACGCTCCAGCGCAGCGGCCTGGGCAAGGCGATGATGGCCGAAGCCGAGCGCATCGCCCGCCAGGACTACGGCATGGCGCTGATGCGCATGACGGTGATCGACGTGCGCGACGAGCTCATCGCCTGGTACGAACGCCGCGGCTACCGCCGCACCGGCGTCACCAAGCCCTTCCCCTACGGCGACGAACGCTTCGGCATCCCGCTGCGCCCGGACCTGCGCTTCGAGGTGCTGGAGAAGGCGCTGTGAGCGGCTGGGTGCGCGTCTGCGCCACGTCCGAGCTGCTGCCGGGCGAGTCGAAGGTGGCCTGGGACGGCGACACGCCGATCCTGGTGGTGAACCTCGACGGCGATTTCTACGCCGTGGAGGACCAGTGCACGCACGAGGACTTCGAACTCAGCGCCGGCGTCTTCAGCGACGGCCAGGTCGAGTGCACCCTGCACGGCGCGCGCTTCGACCTGCGCACGGGCGAAGCGCTCTGCGCCCCGGCCTACTCGCCGGTGGCGAAGTTCCCGGTGAAGGTGGAAGACGGCGCGGTCTGGACCCGCGACGACCGCTGAGCGCCGCTCAGGCGGCCGAACGGCGCGGGATGCGGTAGTCGGCGGGGCCGAGCAGGTCGGTGCCGCAGTCCAGGTTCTCCAGCCACGACAGGAAGTCGCCGATCGCCGCGCCGCGCATCGGCAGGCCGTGCTGCGGCACGATCCACTCGGGGTCGAGTTCGCGCACCATCGCCACCCACAGCCGCGCGACGCGGCGCGAGGCCATGTAGCGGCGGTGGAAGCCGAGCATGGTCTTCGAATGCGGGCCGAAGTTCTCCACCGGCTCGTAGGGCGCGCCCGAGGGCACCAGCGAAGAACCCACGTCGCCCGAGAGCAGGATGCGGCTGGTCGGGTCGTAGAAGCTGAAATTGCCGACCGAGTGCAGGAAGTGCGCCGGCAGGGCCAGCAGGTCGGTGCCGCCCATCGGGACCAGGCCGCCGTCGTCGTCCAGCAGCAGGTAGCGGTCCACGCCGGCGTTCTTCTGGTAATGCGGCACGGAATGCGGGACGAAGCGGCCCCACAGCTTCGAACACACCACCGTGGCGCCCGTGTACATCAGCCAGCGGTCGACCGCGCCGATGATGTCCGGGTCCTGGTGCGAGGCCAGGATGTAGGTCAGGTCCTTGGGCTGCAGGTAGCGGCTCAGGGCGAGGGTGAGCGGCGTGTACAGCAGGGCGCCGCCCGGGTCGACCAGCGCCGACTGGTTGCCGTGCTGGACGAGGAACTGGTTGGCCTGCACGCCGTCGTCGCCGCGCACCAGGTCGTTGAACACCACCACGCGATGGTCGTCGCGCTCGAACAGCACCGTTGGCATGGGGCCTTTCCGCCTCGAATCCAGGGAAGGCGTGCAGGCTAAGGCCTCGCGGGCGAAACCGGCTTGACCGAACTCAAATCGCCGTCGTCGCGGCGCCGGGACGCAGTTTTGCAAGCAGGAGTTCGCCGCCGCCCTCGAGGATCAGGCGCGAGGGCCCGTCGGGGTCGGGCAGCAGCAGCACGCTGTCGCCCTGCTCCAGCCGCAGCGGCCGGGCCAGGTCCTTGAACCAGGCCTGGCCGCGGATCAGGTGCGCCAGCCAGGTCACGCCCGGCTCGGCGAAGAACACCATGGGCCCCACCAGCGGCCGGTGCAGCAGCGTGGCCTCGACCGCGTCGCGGCGCCACATGAGGTTGAAGTCGTGGGTGGGGCCGGACAGCAGCTCGGCGCGCAGCGGGCGTTCGCCGGCGAAACGCAGCCGGTCGTGCGGCGGCAGCAGGGTGTGCGTTTCGCCGTCGTCGAAATGCAGGTGCATGCCCTCGCCCGCCAGCAGCACCAGTTCGCGGTCGCAGCCGGGGAAGGCGGAAAACGGCGCGTCCTGGTCGATCTCGGCGATCGAGGCGCGCCAGAGCCAGTCGGCGGCGCCTTCGGGATGGCGGTGGATTTCCCGCGTCCAGCCGCGCTCGTTGCGCCAGCGCTCGCGGCGGTACTCGTGCGCGGGCAGGTGCAGCAGGCGCATCAGGCCGCCTGCAGCGCCGCGAGGGCGCGGGTGGAGCTGGCCAGCGACTCGGCCCAGGAAAAGCCGATGATCTCGCGGCCGGTGGCGGCATCGCGGAAGGCCTCGGGTTCGCCCTCGGGCAGCAGGTGGCGGTAGTCCACCGTCAGCTCCTCGCCGGCCTCCAGGTCGCGCGCGGCGAATACGAAGCCCAGGTGCCACAGGCCGTTGGGCTCGAAGCTGTGGTTGAGGTAACACTCGTCCGGCCAGTCGAGGCTGATGGTGTAGCGGTCCTCGAACCAGCGCACTGCCGCCGCCATGGCCGCCGACGGATCGGGCTGCGCGCGCACCTCGTCCCAGCCGAAGGTGGCGGGGATGGCGTCGGGCGCGACGACGATGCGGCCGCGGGCCACCGGTTCTTCCAGGTAGAGGCCCTGGCCGGCGCCGGGGATGCGCGAGGGGGCGATGCGGTAACGCGGCAGGATCATGCCGCGCAGTCTAGCGCAGCGGCTTCAGGCCTCGCCGGGAAACAGCCAGGCGGTATTCCAGTAGGCGTAGTCTCCCAGCCGCACCACCAGCCCCGCACGCAGCGGCAAACCGACGAGATGCCGGGCCGCCGCCATGGCGTCTTCGTCGGGGCCGAGCACGCGGTCGTTGAAGCCGCGCCCCCAGAGCCAGCCGTTGACGCGATGGTGGCCCTGCACGGCCCGCGACGTGAGCGCCTTGAAGCGCCCGACCAGCGTGGACAGGCTGTCGCGCTCGCCCAGCGTCACCAGGCCCTGCCAGTAGTCGGGCATCAGAACCCAGGCCAGCACCGCACTGTCGCGCCAGGGCCACTGGGCGGTGTGGACGCGGCAGACGGCGCGCGCGGCCTCGTCGTCCAGGAACACCGGCCGCCGGTACAGGGTGGCCACCGTGAGCAGGTAGGTGCTGCCGGGCACCGAACGCCGCTCCAGGCGGATGCTGCGCAGTCCGCGGTCGGGCCGGTCGTGCACCGGCATCGGCGGGGGCATGGGAACTCCTCGCGGGGAAAAAGGGCCCGGCCGAGGCCGGGCCAAGGGGGATCCGGGAGAACCGGGCTCACTCGCCGCCGGCGGGCCCCGCGGCGGGCGCGGGCGCAACGGCCGGGGCGCGCGACTTGGCGGCGCCGGCACCCACGCTGATGCGGTCGCGGTTGAGCTCCACCAGCGACAGGCCGATGCCCTTCACCTCGGCCAGTTCGTCGGCGCTGCGGAAGGCGCCGTGCTGCTTGCGGTGGGCGACGATGGCTTCGGCCTTGGCGGGACCGACGCCGTCGAGCACGCGGTCGAGGGTGGCCGCGTCGGCCTGGTTGATGTCCACCTTCTCGGCGGCGAAGGCGCCGCCAGCCAGGAAGGCCGACAGCAGCAGCGAAGTGATCAGGGTCGTGGTCTTGGTCATGGCGGGTCCTTGGTTGGCTTGGCGCCGGGCCGGATGGCGACGGCAGGACCAGTCTCGCCAGCCGCCCGCGCCGGACCCATCGCCGTTCCGCCCGGCGTGGCGCCGGAGCTCCGCCGGCGCCGGCGTGGTCCGCTTCCTACCCCGGGGC
>NZ_AVCH01000018.1 GCF_000747075.1 Arenimonas malthae CC-JY-1 | reverse complement strand
TAAAATCCTCGTCCTGACTCACGAAGGACCCGCCATGGATACCGCCAAGACCGACCGCTTCGTCGCCGACGCCTGGGACGGCGACATCGTCCCGCAGCTCATCGAGTACATCCGCATCCCGAACAAGTCGCCGATGTTCGACGCGCAGTGGCGCGAGAACGGCTACATGGCCGACGCGGTGAAGCTGATGGCCGGCTGGGCGAAGGCGCAGCCCATCAAGGGCATGTCCGTCGAAGTGGTCGAACTCGAAGGCCGCACGCCGCTGATCTACATCGAGATCCCCGGCCAGGGCGACGACTGCGTGCTGCTCTACGGCCACCTCGACAAGCAGCCGGAAATGACCGGCTGGGCCGACGACCTCGGCCCCTGGAAGCCGGTGGTCAAGGACGACAAGCTCTACGGCCGCGGCGGCGCCGACGACGGCTACGCGCTGTACGGTTCGCTCACCGCGATCCGCGCGCTGCAGGAACAGGGCCTGCCGCACAGCCGCTGCGTCATCCTGATCGAAGCCTGCGAGGAATCGGGCAGCTACGACCTGCCCTACTACGTCGACCACCTGGCCGAACGCATCGGCAAGCCCTCGCTGGTGGTGTGCCTGGACTCGGGCTGCGCCAACTACGACCAGCTCTGGTGCACCACCTCGCTGCGCGGCCTGGCCGGCGGCAACCTCAAGGTCAGCGTGCTCAGCGAAGGCGTGCACAGCGGCGACGCCAGCGGCGTGGTGCCGTCGAGCTTCCGCATCCTGCGCCAGTTGCTCTCGCGCCTGGAGGACGAGGCCACCGGCAAGATCCTGGTGGACGACCTGTACGTCGAAATCCCCGAGCAGCGCATCGCCCAGGCCCACCGCGCCGCGGAGGTGCTGGGCAGCGAGATCTGGGACAAGTTCCCGTTCCTGCCGGGCATGACGCCGATGAACCCGGACCTCACCGAACTCGTGCTCAACCGCACCTGGCGCCCGGCCCTGTCGATCACCGGCGTGGACGGCATGCCGCCGCTGTCGAGCGCCGGCAACGTGCTGCGCCCGCACACCGCCGTGAAGCTCAGCCTGCGCCTGCCGCCGACGCTGGAGCCGAAGAAGGCCGGCGAAGTGCTCAAGCGCGTGCTCGAGGCCAACCCGCCCAACGGCTGCAAGGTCGAGGTCGAGCTGGAGAAGGCCAGCACCGGCTGGAACGCACCCGCGCTGGCGCCGTGGCTGGAACACGCCATCGACCATGCCAGCCGCGAATTCTTCGGCGCGCCGGCCATGTACATGGGCGAGGGCGGCACCATCCCGTTCATGGGCATGCTGGGCGAGAAGTTCCCGGGCGCGCAGTTCATGATCACCGGCGTGCTCGGCCCGCACAGCAACGCGCACGGCCCGAACGAGTTCCTGCACATCCCCACCGGCAAGCGCGTCACGTCCGCCGTGGCGAAGGTGATCGCCGAGCACTACCAGGCCAGCGAGAAGGGCCTCACCCGCGGCGTGGCGGCGCAGGCCGGCCACGCGCAGTTCGGCGACCACGGCTGCTGCTGAGCCCCGCGCCATGTCCCTGCCCGCCGATCCGAACGAGGCCCGCCTCGCCGCCCTGGCGGCCGAGGCCGACCGGCTGGCCCGCCACGGGCAGGCGAACGCGGCGGCGCGGCTCTGGGACCAGGTGCTGGCAAAGGCGCCCGGCCACCCGGGCGCGCTGAACTTCCACGGCGCCGCGGCGCTGGCGCGCGGCGACGTCGCCGAAGCCCGCCGCCTGCTGTCGCAGGCCGTGCGCGGCCAGCCGCCCATGGCCATCGCCCACGCCAACTTCGCCCGCGTGCTGCAGGCCGAAGGCGACATGCCGGGCGCGTTGGCCGAACTCGACCGCGCGCTGCGGCTCGAGCCCGGCGCCTATGCGGCGCACCTGGAAAAAGCCAGGATCTACGGCCAGCTCGGCCGCGAACGCGACCAGGCCCTGGCCTACGAAAGCGCCCTGCACCTGGCTCCGCCGCAGGTGCTCCAGCTGCCTGAGCTGGCGCCGGTGTTCGAACGCGCGCAGGCCGCCGTGCAGCGCAACAAGCGCGAGCTCGGCGCCTTCCTCGATGCCCGCCTGGACCCGCTGCGCAGCGGCCTGGGCAGCCGTTCGCTGGCGCGCTTCGAGGAAAGCCTGGACGTGTCGCTGGGCCGCAAGCCCGTGTACCTGTCGCGGCCGGCCATGTTCCGCATCACCGGACTGCCCTCGATCGCCTTCTTCGAGCGCGAGGACTTCGCCTGGGCGCCGGCGGCCGAAGCCTGCACCGCCGCCATCCGCGCCGAGCTCGAACAGGTGCTGGCCGGCGACCAGGCTGGTTTCGTGCCCTACGTGCAGACCCGCCCCGACGAACCCGTGGGCCAGTTCGCGCCGCTCGACCGCAACCCGGACTGGAGCGCCTATTTCCTCTGGCACCACGGCCGGCGCATCGAAGACCACATCGCGCGCTGCCCGGCCACCATGGCCATGCTCGAAGGGGTGCCGCAGGTGGAAGTGGCGCAGCGCGCGCCGGCGGCGTTCTTCTCGGCGCTCAAGCCGCGCACGCGCATCCCGCCGCACAACGGCGCGACCAACTGCCGGCTCACCGTGCACCTGCCGCTGGTCATCCCGCCCGACTGCGGCATCCGCGTCGGCAACCACGTGCGCACCTGGACCCCGGGCGAACTGTTGCTGTTCGACGACACCATCGAACACGCCGCCTGGAACGACAGCGACCACCTGCGCGTGGTGCTGATCTTCGATGTCTGGCACCCCATGCTCACCGCCACCGAACGGCAGCTGGTGAAGGAATCGCTGGAGGGCATCATGGCCTTCTACGGCCAGGACGCCCCGCTCGGCGAACTCTAGGCCTCAGGCCGGCGGCTGCGAGTGCCACCAGCCGGTGATCGCCAGGCGCGGCTCCAGCGCGAACGGCGCCACGGTGCCGACGAAGTGCTTCGCCGGCACCTTGAACAGGCTCAGTGAATTGAAGCGCGGCAGGAACGCGTCCAGGTGGCCGCCGTCCTCGTCCACGAAGTGCAGCAGCCCGCCCCAGTCCACTTCCCAGCGGCGCGAGAGGTTGAGCACGTAGGCGTAGCGGCGCGCCTCGTCGTGGTGGCCATCGTCGTGCACGCGCAGGAACTGCCCCGGCAGGTAGCGCGTGGCCTGCGCGCCCACGGCCTTGAGCTCGGGGTCGCCGGTGAGCTCGCGGATGAACTGCAGGTAGGGTTCGCTGTTGAAGAAGGGCAGCACCACGTGCAGCAGCAGGTGGGGGTCGCGGCCTTCCTTCAGCGCGTCCACCAGCAGGTAGCGGTCGTACACGAAGTGGAAACCCTGCGCCGCGCGGCGGTAGGCCTCGGGCATGCGCTGGCGCGCCACCTCGGGCGTGAAGGCCGGGCTGTCGGGCAGGCCGCGCTCGGCGGTGGACCAGGGCACTTCGCGCCGAAGGCAGTCGGCCAGCCTTTCGGCGGCGTCGGCCTGGAGGAAACCGGGGATCTGGACGCGGCCAACCTCGGCCAGGCGCTTGCGGTAGCGGGTGATGTCGAGGTCGTTGTTGATCATGGGCGGCGCGACGACGGGGTTGCCCGCATTCTAAGCCGGCGGGCGGCTGGCGCGCCGGCGGCCGCGGTTAGACTGTGCGCCGGTATTCCGCGAACCTGCCCATGGCCCCGCCTGCCCCGCCCACCGCCGCCGAACACAAGCGCCTGGCCCAGGCCGCGCTGCAGGCCGGGCATGGCGCCGCCGCGCTGGACCACATGCGCCAGGCCTGCGCGCTGGAACCCGGCTCGGCCGCGCTGCGCTGCGAATACGGCTGCCTGCTGGCGGCCTCGGGGCGCAACGCCGAGGCACTGGCGGCCTTCAACGAATCCGTCGCGCTGCAGCCCGGCCTGGCCGAGGGCTGGCATTTCCTCGGCCTCACCCAACTGCGCCTGGGCCGCACCGGCGAAGCGCTGGCCCCGCTGCGCCGCGCCCGCGCGCTGGCGCCGGGCCACCTGCGCACGCTGGAGCTGCTGGCCCAGGCCGAGTTCGACGCGGGCGACCCGGCCGACGCCTTGCCGCTGTGGCGCGAACTGCACGCGCTTCGCCCCGGCGACGAGGCGGTGCTGCTGAAACTGGGCGAAACCCTGAGCCGGCTCGACGACGCCGACGCCGCCTGCGCGCTTTATCGCGACGCACTGGCGCGTGCGCCGGGCTCGGCGGGCCTGTGGATGGCGCTGGCCCAGGCCGAGGAAATCGCCGGCCGCCGCGACGAAGCCGAAGCCGCCTACGACCGCGCGCTGGCGCTGCGCCCCGGCTGGGCCTTCCCGCTGGCGGGCGTGCTGGGACTGCGCCGCGGCCAGGCCAGCGAAGCGCGCGTGGCCGAAGCCCGGGCCCAGCTTGCCGGCGGCCGG
>NZ_AVCH01000017.1 GCF_000747075.1 Arenimonas malthae CC-JY-1 | reverse complement strand
GACCGGAGCCCCCGGCACCGCAGGCGGCACGGCGGCAGCCACCGGCCCGGGTGGCGGGGGCGTCGCCGCCGGCGGCGCTTACGCGGCCGCGGCCACTGAAGACAGCTTCCAGCAGATGCGCCACCTGCTCGCCGGGCGCCGCCAGTTGCTGGGCAAGCTCGTCGGCGGCCAGCCCCGCGGCACGCCCGGCAACGCCGTGCAGGTGGAACCGGCGCTGGTGCAGGACGCGCTGGGCGAACTGCAGCACAAGCCGGTCGGCACGGTGATGGTCAACGGCAAACCCGCCGCGCGCACCATCAACCACCTCAAGCAGGACCTGCTGGCGCAGCTCCGCCAGGCCACGCCCGACGGCAAGCCGCCGGCGCTGCCCGAGGAGGACAGCGACGCCATCGACCTGGTCGGCATGCTGTTCGACCACCTGATGAAGGACGTGCGGCCCAACAGCCCCGCGTCCAACCTGCTGACCAAGCTGCAGGTGCCGCTGCTGCGCGTGGCGCTGCAGGACAAGGGGTTCTTCACCCGCCAGCAGCACCCGGCGCGGCAGATGCTCAACGCCATCGCCGAAACCGGCGCCTACTGGCTGGGCGAGGACGACGCCGACCAGCAGCTGGTCGGCAAGATGCAGTCGGTCGTGGACCGCACAGTGCGCGAGTTCGACGGCGACCTGGGCATTTTCAGCAACCTGCTCGAGGACCTCAGCTCGCACCTGCAGACCGTGTCGCGCAAGGCCGAGGTGGCGGAAAAGCGCCACGTCGAGGCTGCCCGCGGCAAGGAGCGCCTGGCCATGGCCCGCGAGCGCGCGGCGAGCGTGGTCGAGGGCATGCTCAAGAAGCAGAACCTGCCGCGCTTCACCCACACCCTGCTCAGCCAGGCCTGGACCGACGTGATGGCGCTCACCGCGCTGCGCCAGGGCGAGGACTCCGACGCCTGGAAGCAGCAGCTCGAGATCGCCGAGCGCCTGGTCGGCGTGGCCAAGGCCGGGCCCGGCGCGGCCGGCATTCCCGCCAGCGAAGCCACGGCGCTGCAGCAGGACATCCAGTCCTCGCTCACCCAGGTCGGCTACCACGCCGAGGAAGCGGCGGCCATCGCCCAGCGCCTGGTCGACCCGCAGGGCGGCGGCGCCGACGACGACTCGGTGGCCAGCCGCACCGAACTCACCATGCGCCTCAAGGCCCGCGCGCGCCTGGGCGAGGACCTGCAGCAGGCCAAGAAGAAGAAGGTCGTGCTGACGCCGGAAGAACAGGCGCGGCTCGACCAGATCAAGCACCTGCCCTTCGGCACCTGGTTCGAGTTCACGCTCAACCAGCAGGGTGAGAAGGTGCGCCGCCGCCTGTCCTGGTTCTCCACCGTCACCGGCCACGTGCTGTTCGTGAACCACCGCGGCCAGAAGATCGGCGAGCACACGCTCGAGGGCCTGGCCAAGGCCATGGCCCAGGGCCAGGTGAAAGTCGTGGAAGAGGAGAAAGGCACGCTGATCGACCGCGCCTGGAGCACGGTGATGAACGCCCTGCGTTCCTTCGCCGGCCAGTCGCCCAGCACCGGCGAGGCCCCCGCCCGATGAATACCGAGTACCGCCGCGCCAAGCGCCGCAAGGTCGGCTACAACATCGAGGTGCTCGACACCATGACCGGCCAGGTCATCGGCAAGCTGAGCAATCTCTCCGAAACCGGCATGCTGCTCATCCTGGGGCAGCCGCTCACCAGCGACGCGCTGTTCCAGCTGCGTTTCTCCCTGCCCGACGATGCCGGCCACACGCGCATGGTCGAGGTCGGCGCGCACGAGCTGTGGTCCGATGAAGCGGCCGCGCCCGGCCAGGTCTGGACCGGCTTCCGCTTCATCGACGTGGCGCCCGAGGACGTGGCCTTCATCCGCGGGTGGGTGGATGCGCCGGGCAGCCAGTACGTCTGAAGTCCGCCGCGCTGCAACCGCCCTGGCCGCCGCGCTCCTGGTCGCGGCCTGCGGCGCGCCGCCGGAGCGGGTGGAGCAGCTGCACGTATTCGGCACGATCACCGAACTGCGCCTGCGCGGCGCCGACCCGGACGCGGCGCAGGCCGCCCTGGCCGAGGTTTCGGCCCAGCTCAACCAGCGCCACCGCGAGTGGCATGCCTGGGAGCCGTCCGACGTCACCCGAATCAACGCCGCCTTCGCCGCCGGCCAGGCGGTGGAGGCCCCCGAGTCGGTGGTCGCGCTGGTCGAACGCGCCAAGCCGCTGTCGGAAGCCACCGAGGGCCTGTTCGACCCGGCGGTCGGCGGCCTGGTGGCGGCCTGGGGTTTCCACACCTCCACCTTCCCCATCCAATCGCCGGCCCCAACCGCCGACCAGCTGCGCGCCTGGCGCGAACAGCGCCCGCGCATCACCGGCGTGCGCGTGGACGGCCACCGCCTGTCCGCCGACAACCCGCGCACCCAGCTCGATTTCGGCGCCATGGCCGAGGGCGTGGCCAGCGAAATGGTGCTCGCCACCCTGCGCCGACACGGCGTGCGCGACGCGCTGGTGAACATGGGCGGCGACGTCACCGCGCTGGTCGGCGACGGCGGCCGCCCCTGGCGGGTGGAGCTGCGCGACCCGTTCGGTGGCCGGCTCGGCGGCGTCGAACTGCGCGACGGCGAGGCGCTCTTCAGCACCGGCAACTACAACCGCTTCCGCCAGTCGCAGGCCGGCGCGCGCCTGGGCCACATCCTCGACCCGCGCACCGCCCAGCCCGCGCGCGGCGCGGCCTCGGTGGTGGTGCTGCACCCGGACCCGGTGCTGGCCGACGTGGCCGCCTCGGCGCTGTTCGTGGCCGGCCCCTCGGGCTTCGAACGGCTGGCGCGCCGGCTGCGCCTGGGCTGCGCGATGATGCTCACCGACGAGAACGAGCTGCTGGTGACCACCGCCATGGCGGCCCGCGCCACCCTGCTGCGCGACCCGGTGCCGCTGGGCCCGCCGCTCGACCTGGGCGAAGGCTGCGCCGGCCGCTGATCAGGCCTTGGGCGGGTCCCGGAAGCACAGCGCGGCTTCCGGCCGGTGGATCGCGAACCCCTGGGCGTAGTCCACGCTGAGCCCGCGCAGCAGGTCGCGCGCGCGCTCGTCGGCCACCCATTCGCCGATCACCTGCAGGCCCAGCTGGTGGCCGATGTCGGTCACCGCGCGCACGATCGAATAACTCACCGGGTCGGTTTCGATGTGGCGGATGAAGCTGCCGTCGATCTTGATGAAATCCACCGGCAGGTTCTTCAGGTAGCCGAACGAGGCCATGCCCGAACCGAAGTCGTCGAGCGAGAACTTGCAGCCCGCCGCACGCAGCCGCTGCATGAACTCCACCGCCCGCGCCATGTTGCTCACCGCCGCCGTTTCGGTGATCTCGAAGCAGATGCGCTGCGGCGACACGCCGTGCGCCTCCAGCGCCTCAAGCACGAAGTCGGCGAAGGCGTTGTCCTCGAAGGTCGGGCCCGAAAGGTTGATGGCACAGAGCTTGATCGCCTTCCCCGAGGGGTGCAGGCGGTTGAAGTTCGCCAGCGTGGTTTGCACCACCCAGCGGTCGAGCTGCGGCATCAGGCCGAAACGCTCGGCCGCCGGGATGAACGCGCCCGGCGGCACCAGCGCGCCGCTTTCATCGCGCAGGCGCACCAGCATTTCCACGTGCACGCCCTCGGTGCGCTCGCCGTGCCACAGCGGCGCCAGTTCCTGGAAGTGCAGCAGGAAGCGCCCGTCCGACAGGGCCTGGCGGATGCGCCCGGCCCACTCCATCTCGCTGCGGCGCTGGGCGGTGGCGGAATCGTCCTCGGAAAACAGGTGCACGCGGTTGCGGCCACGCTCCTTGGCCATGTAGCAGGCGGTGTCGGCGTGCGCCAGCAGCGTGCGCTGGCTCAGGCCCGGCCCCTTCATCATCACCACGCCGATGCTGGCGCTGATGGTGTAGTTGCGCTGCTCCCAGCCGAACACGTAGCCGTCGATCTCCAGCCGGATGCGCTCTGCCAGCGCCATGGCGCGGGTTTCGTCGCTGTTCTCGAGCAGGATGGCGAACTCGTCGCCACCCAGGCGGCCCACCACCGCCTCTTCCGGCAGCAGGCCGGCCAGCAGCGTGGCCAGCTGGGCCAGCAGCTGGTCGCCGGCGTAGTGGCCGGAGGTGTCGTTGATCAGCTTGAACTGGTCCAGGTCCATGTACAGCAGCGCCCAGGCCGGGCCGCCGGCGTCGAGCGCGGCGATGGCGGCGTCGATGCGGCGTTCGAACTCGCGCCGGTTGTACAGGCTGGTGAGCGAATCGTGGCTGGCCTGGTAGCTCAGCTCCTCGCTCAGCACGCGCAGTTCGGTGATGTCATTGGCCACCGCGAGCAGGTGCGGCAATTCGCCGAGCGTGATGCTCGACACCGACAGCGTCGCCCAGAACGAGGCCTGGTTCGGGCCATGCAGGCGCGCCGATTCGTTGATGATGCCGTCCGGCGAGCCGGCCAGGCTGGCCACGCGCGCGCGCAGCGTGGGCTCCTCGATCAGGTCGGCCAGCCGCACCCCGGCCAGGTCGTCGGCGATGCCGAAGCGGTCGCGGCAGGCTTGGTTGGCGTAGACCAGCACGTTGTCGTCGGCGCGGGCCAGCATCACCAGCGCCGGCAGCAGTTCGTTGAGCGCGCGGAAGCGTTCCTCGCTCTGCCGGAACTGCGCCGCCATGTCGCCCGCCAGCGCCAGCGCGCGGGCGCGGGTGCCGGCGATGGACCAGGCCAGGGTGGCCAGCAACAGGCTCGCCAGCACGCCGATGCCGAAGGTGAGCGCGGGCAGCCAGGCCGACGGGTCGGCCACCGCCCGCGGATGCGCCTCGATGCGCCAGGTGCGACCACCGAAGGCCAGCTCGTGCGTGTAGGTCGCTGCCGCGGCGGCTTCGGGCGCAGGCTCCTGGCCGTCCTCGTCGTCGACGAACAACAGGTGGCGGGCGCCATCGGTGACGTCCAGCACCTCCACCGAGAAGCGCTCGCGCGTTTCCGCCGGCAGCGCGTCCGAGATCAGCCGGCTGACGCGGAACGAGGCCGCCAGCGAACCCACCTCGCGGCGGCGCCGCTCGTTGAGGTCGCGCGGCGGCGGGCCGCTGCTGAACACCGGCAGGCGGATCGTCACGCCGTCGCTGGGGCCGGGCATGCCGGCGCGCTGGACCAGCTGGAAGGGCGCCGACATCACCGGCCGGTCGGCGTCGCGGGCGAAGCGCGCCGCGGCCAGGTTGGCCGGCTGGGTGGCGATGTCGAGCCCGAACAGCATGTCGTTGCCGGCGCGCGGCGCGGCCAGGGTGGTGATGTAGTGCTCGCGCCCGTCCGGCGCGGCGTCCGGCGCCGGCCGGTCCGTGCGCAGCGAGAACGCCATGGCCTGCAGGCTGGGGAACTGCTCCCGCGGCCGCAGGTTGGCGTAGATGGCCTCGAATTCCGCCGGCGTCACTTCATCGGACGACAGGAACAGCGCCTGCACCGAACGCACCAGCAGGCCGCAGGTCTGCAGCTGCGATTCCACCGAATCGAAACTGCGCTCGGCCAGGCGGTCGAGCCGCACCCGGTCGGCGCGCGAGAGCGCGTCGTGGTGCAAGGCGGCGGCGAGCACGCTCAGGGCCAGGCCCACCAGCAGGGCACCGAGGCTCCACAGCCAGGTCGGCTGGCCCAGGAACCCCCCGTCTTTGCGCTGCTTCAGCAATCGCCTCTCCTGCGCCCCTGCCGCCATTTGCGGCAGAATCCGGGTTTCGACCCCGCGACCGGAAGCCCCCATGACCCCCACCGATGCCGTCCATCTATATCGTGCGCACCTGTCCACAATCAAGGCGCGCGCGGACCAGGCGCTGGCGAAGGCCGGCTTCGACCACCTGGTGGTCGCGTCGGGCGTGGAGAAGTACGAATTCCTCGACGACCGCCCCTACCCGTTCAAGCCCAACGCGCAGTTCAAGGCCTGGCTGCCGCTGACCCGGCACCCGCACTGCTGGATCGCCTACACCCCCGGCCGCAAGCCGGTGCTCGCCTACTACCAGCCCGACGATTACTGGCACGTCCCGCCGGCCGCGCCCGAAGGCGCCTGGGTCGATGAATTCGACATCCGCGTCATCTCCGACCCCGCCGAAGCCGCCCGCCACCTGCCCGCCAGCGGCCGCGTCGCCATCCTGGGCGAAGCCGACGCCGCCCTCCCGGGCTTCGAGCCCAACAACCCCAAGGTCGTGCTCGACTACCTGCACTTCCACCGCGCCTTCAAGACGCCCTACGAACTCGATCGCATGCGCGCCGCCCAGCGCCGCGCCGTGCCCGGCCACCTGGCCGCCCGCCAGGCCTTCCTGGACGGCGCCTCCGAAGCCGGGGTGCACGCCGCCTACCTCGCCGCCGCCGGCCACACCGACCTCGACCTGCCCTACACCAACATCGTCTGCCTCAACCAGAACGGCGCCACCCTGCACTACCAGTTCAAGGAGCTGCAGGCGCCCGCCGAATCGCGCTCCCTGCTCATCGACGCCGGCGCCGAAGTCGACGGCTACGCCTCCGACATCACGCGCACCTGGGCCCGCCGCGACGGCGCCTTCGCCGACCTCGTGGCCGCCGTGGAGGCCGAGCAGCAGGCCCTGTGCAGCCGCGTCCGCGCCGGCACCGACTACCGCGACCTGCACCTCGAATGCCACCTGCGCCTCGGCGGCGTGCTGCGCAGCCTCGGCATCGTCGACATGGACCCCGGCGACATGCTCGCCACCGGCCTCACCTCCACCTTCTTCCCGCACGGCCTGGGCCACCCCATCGGCCTGCAGGTGCACGACGTGGCCGGCTTCAGCGACGAGGACGGCCAGCTCATCCCCCGCCCCGCCGGCCACCCCTACCTGCGCATGACCCGCACGCTCGCCCCCGGCATGGTCGTCACCATCGAACCCGGCCTGTACTTCATCCCCACCCTGCTCGCCAAGCTCAAGGCCACGCCCCAGGCCAAGGCCGTGGACTGGAACCAGGTCGAAGCCCTGCTGCCCTTCGGCGGCGTGCGCATCGAGGACGAAGTCCACTGCACCGATTCCGAACCCGAAAACCTCACTCGCGACGCCTTCGCCGAAGTCGCGTAAGCGCCACCAGCACTCCACCCAGCCAAACTGGCCAAACACGCCCCTCCGGCCCGAAAGGCCCGGAGGGGCCGTCGTGCGTGGGTTCCTTTCCCGGGGTTTCGAAAACAAGGACGTTTTCGAAAAGCCTCCATGGACGGATCCACGGCGTCCCCGGGAAAGGAACCCACGCACGGCGGCCCTTCGCCGGGACCGATCCCGGCACCGCGCAGGCACGAAAACCCGCGGTTTGATAGCATTTGAAGCCTCCCCAGCCCACGCCAGCCCGACCGAAAGTCGGGCGCAACCCATTGAGCCCCATGGAAAAGAGCTTCGAACCCCAGACCTTCGAAACCAAGTGGTACGCCCATTGGGAAGCCAGCGGCTGCTTCCGCCCCAGCGGCAAGGGCCAGCCCTACACCATCATGCTGCCGCCCCCGAACGTCACCGGTACCCTGCACATGGGCCACGCGTTCCAGCACACCCTGATGGACGCGCTCGTGCGCTACCACCGCATGAAGGGCTACGACACCCTCTGGCAGGTCGGCACCGACCACGCCGGCATCGCCACCGAGATGGTCGTCTCGCGCAACCTCGCGCTCGAGGGCAAGGGTGAAACCCGCGATTCGCTCGGCCGCGACAAGTTCATCGAGAAGGTCTGGGAGTGGAAGCAGCACTCCGGCGACACCATCACCCGGCAGATGCGCCGCATGGGCGCTTCCGGCGACTGGAGCCGCGAGACCTTCACCATGGACGAAGGCCCCAGCCAGGCCGTCGTCGAAACCTTCGTGCGCCTGTTCGAGGAAGGCCTGATCTACCGCGGCCAGCGCCTGGTCAACTGGGATCCCGTGCTCAAGACCGCCATTTCCGACCTGGAAGTGGTGAGCGAGGAGGAAGACGGCAAGCTCTGGTCCATCTCCTACCCGCTCGCCGACGGCAGCGGCGCGCTCGTGGTCGCCACCACCCGCCCCGAAACCATGCTCGGCGACACCGCCGTCATGGTGCACCCCGAGGACGAGCGCTACACCCACCTCGTCGGCAGGAAGGTCCGCCTGCCGCTCACCGACCGCGAGATCCCCATCATCGCCGACGACTACGTCGACCGCGAGTTCGGCACCGGCGTGGTCAAGGTCACCCCCGCGCACGACTTCAACGACTACGCCGTCGGCCAGCGCCACGAACTGCCGCTCATCAACATCCTCACGCCCGAAGCCGCCATCAACGGCAACGCGCCGGAAAAGTACCGCGGCCTCGACCGCTACGCCGCGCGCAAGGCCGTGCTCGCCGACCTCGAGGCCCTGGGGCTGCTGGTCGAGGAGAAGAAGCACAAGCTGCAGGTGCCGCGCGGCGACCGCACCGGCCAGGTGATCGAGCCCTACCTCACCGACCAGTGGTTCGTGCGCATGGAAAAGCTCGCCGAGCGCGGCCTCGAGCTGGTCGAGAACGGCTCGGTGCGCTTCGTGCCCGAGAACTGGATCAACACCTACCGGCACTGGATGGGCAACATCCAGGACTGGTGCATCAGCCGCCAGCTCTGGTGGGGCCACCGCATCCCGGCCTGGTACGACGCCGCCGGCAAGGCCTACGTCGGCCGCAGCGAGGAGGAAGTGCGCGCCGCGCACGCGCTGGGCGCCGACGTCGCGCTCACCCGCGACAGCGACGTGCTCGAAACCTGGTTCTCCTCGGCCCTGTGGTCGCACAGCACGCTCGGCTGGCCCGACCCGCAGGCCATGGGCGAACGCGGTTTCCACACGCGCCTGCCCACCTCGGTGCTGGTCACCGGCTTCGACATCATCTTCTTCTGGGTCGCCCGGATGATCATGATGACCGACCACTTCACCGGCCACGTGCCCTTCAAGGACGTCTACATCACCGGCCTGGTGCGCGACCGCGACGGCCAGAAGATGTCGAAGTCCAAGGGCAACGTGCTCGACCCCATCGACATCATCGACGGCATCAGCGCCGACGCCCTGGTGGCCAAGCGCACCACCGGCCTGATGAAACCCACCGACGCGCCCAAGATCGAGAAGGCCACGCGCAAGGAATACCCCGAGGGCATTCCCGCGTTCGGTGCCGACGCCCTGCGCTTCACCTTCGCCTCGCTGGCCACCCACGGCCGCGACATCAAGTTCGACCTGGCCCGCTGCGAGGGCTACAAGAACTTCTGCAACAAGCTCTGGAACGCCGCCCGCTTCGCGCTGATGAACTGCGAGGGCTTCAGCGCCAGCGGCGCGCCGCAGCCGCGCACCGACGCCGAGCGCTGGATCCTCGACCGCCTGCAGCACACCCTGCGCGAGGTCGAGGAAGGTTACGCCGGCTACCGCTTCGACCTGGTCTCGCAGGCGCTGTACGAGTTCGCCTGGAACGAGTTCTGCGACTGGTTCCTGGAGCTGGCCAAGCCCGCGCTCACCGGCGACGACGCCGCCGCGGCCGACAGCACCCGCCACACCCTGCTGTTCGTGCTCGAGTCGCTGCTGCGCGCGCTGCACCCGCTGGTGCCCTTCGTCACCGAGGAAATCTGGCAGGCCGTGGCGCCCAAGCTGGGCATCGCCGGCGACAGCGTCAGCACCCAGCCCTGGCCGGCCATGGACGAGGCCCAGCGCAACCCGGCCGCCGCTGCCGACATCGAGTGGCTCAAGGCCGCCGTCACCCAGCTGCGCTCCATCCGCAGCCAGATGAACATCGCGCCCTCGAAGGCCGTGCCGCTGCTGCTGCAGGACGGCGAGGCCGCCGACCGCGCGCGCATCGAGCGCCATGCGCCGGCGCTGAAGTTCCTGGCCCGCGTCGAGTCTATCGAATGGATCGCCGGCGAAGCGCCGGCCGCGGCCGCCGCGGTGCTGGGTTCGCTGAAGCTGCTGATCCCGCTCGAGGGCCTGATCGACCTGGGCGCCGAGAAGGCGCGCCTGGACAAGGAGCTCAAGCGCATCGCCGGCGAACTGGCCAAGTGCGAGGCCAAGCTGGGCAATGAAACCTTCGTGGCCAACGCCCCCGCCGCCGTGGTGGAGCAGGAGCGCGCCCGCCTGGCCGACTGGGCGAACCAGCACGCCGCCCTGCAGGCCCAGCGCGCCAAGCTAGGCGCCTAGGGCGGCCAGTCGCGACCGGGGGGCAGGAGCTCCATCGCCATCACGATGGCGTCCTCGCGGCCCTTTTCGGCCGGGTAGTAGTTCGGCCGCAGGCCGATCTCGTTGAAGCCGAAGTCGCGGTAGAGGTTGATGGCGCGCGGGTTCGACGGCCGCACCTCCAGGAACACCTGGTGCGCGTGGTGCCAGCGCGCCAGGTCGACCAGCCGCGCCAACAGGCGGCGGCCATGGCCGCGGCCCTGGTACTCGGGCGCGATGCACACGTTCAGGATGTGCGCCTCGCCGGCCGCGGCGCTGAGCACGCCGTAACCCAGCAACCGGGTGCCCGCCTCCAGCACCCAGCACTGGTGCCCGGCGCGCAGGCAGTCACGGAAGATGCCCGGCGTCCAGGGGAAGGGATAGGCGCGCTTCTCGATCTCGGACACCGCGTCCACGTCCGCCTGCTTCATCGGCCGCATCTGCGCGGCGTCGGCGGGACGTGCGTTCATCGCGGCTCAGCGGGCGCGGCGCAGCGCCCGCAGGCGCGTCCAGAGCGCGCGCTTGGCCGCGGCGTCGGCGCGCAGCTGGTCCCAGGGGGGCAGCGGCAGGCCCGCCAGGTCG
>NZ_AVCH01000016.1 GCF_000747075.1 Arenimonas malthae CC-JY-1 | reverse complement strand
GGAAAGGCGGGGCGATTCAAGATGGATCGGGCCACGGCCCTGCCAGGTGTTTCCTCGGGGTCTCTCTCGACCTCCAGGTTGCGGGACGCGGGCGCCTTGGACTTGGGCGCTACGGCCTTGGATGCTCGTTTGCTCATCGCTGGCGCTCCACCGTCTGCTCCAGCTCCCGGGCGAATTCGATAGCTTCCTCATCGCCACTGGCCCGCGCCTCCACTTTGAGCTGGGCGATTTGGACAGGGAGGGCCGCAAAGGGCACCTGAGTCTGTCGGGCCAGCCATTTGACGACGGTTGGGCTGGTCAGCCCGCGTGCCGTCAGGTTCGCCAGTCCAACGCCGCCACCGATCAGCGCCGCCGTGCCCACGTTGCCGGTGCCGAGCGTGGTCAGGAAGGAGAACACCGTGCCCGCCTGAATTGCGGCATCAGTGGTCTGCGAGGGATTGCGGAACACCTGGGCGCCCTGGCGCTGGTTCGCTGCCGCCTTGGCCACCGTCTCCATTGCCCGCACGTAGTCCGGTCCCAAGCGCCCAAAGAGAGCCGACTTGGCTTCCGGCGCCATGCTGTTCCACATGGTCAGGAAACGCTCGGAGCTGAACTGCTCTCCGATATCGTCCTGCGCACTGGGGTTTGCACGCCCCATGCGTCGGATCACCGCAG
This sequence comes from Arenimonas malthae CC-JY-1, assembly GCF_000747075.1. Taxonomy (GTDB): domain Bacteria; phylum Pseudomonadota; class Gammaproteobacteria; order Xanthomonadales; family Xanthomonadaceae; genus Arenimonas; species Arenimonas malthae. The sequence continues at coordinate 5,068 of NZ_AVCH01000016.1, read as the reverse complement.
CCGCGAGCTGCTTTTGGCCGTCCTCGGGTAGCGACTGGAGAACCGCCCTCAGCGTAGTCGCGCCTTCGCGGGTTCCGCTGGTCGCTGCACTAAAGACCTTTTCGGGGCCGCCGTTGCGGTCGATGACCCGCTCCAGCACTTCCATCCGGTTCATGCCTGCGCGGTAGTAGGCATTCGCCCTGCTGGCCGCCTGCACGGCCCGGGGATTGCCGGTGGCCCGCGCCGCTGCATCCATGTCTTCCGTAAGCGCCGCATACACCTGGCGGAGCTGCTTCGTGGGAACGTCGGTGGCAAAGGTCGAATCCGCGATGAGGTCACCCATCCGGGTCCGCAGGTTCTTGAGCGCCTGGTACGGGAGCGTCGGGCGACTGGACACGCCAAGGCCAGCAAAGGGGCCACTGGCCGAAGATGCCGTGAGGTCCGCTTCCAGCGCATCCCGGATGGCACCCACCCGCGAACTCGCCAACGCGCGCGAAGTGTTGACCGCTCCAGGCGTCGGGCTGGCAAGGGAGTCCAGCGCCGCTTTCGTCTTCGACACGTCAACGCCGGAGTTGCCCGGCAGGTACTGATCTACCTCGGAGTAGAGGGAGTTGGCCGTTCGCCGGAAGTTGGCAGAGAAGCCGTTGGGGCCCAGCACGCCGCGTTCGATGGCCCGGCCCGCTTGGGCGGGGTCAGCGCGCGTGGAGAGCGAGTCCGCAATCTGTCGAACCTGCCGACCCATGCCGCTCTGCTGCGCGTCACCGCTCCGCGCCATCACGCCGGAGCCGCCCGGGGTGCGGGCCAGCAGAGCCTCTAGGCCGCGCGTCACCCTGCCCTCAGTTGCTTGCCCCAAGCTGGGCGAACCCGCACCGGATTTGCCGAAGGTAACCAGATTGGCGAGCATGCTCTGGCGGCCCGCTTCGCCGCCTCGCGTGGCAAGTCTCGCCAGTGCGGACGTGTTGGCGGGAGCCGTGGCACCTGCAAGGCCGGCAAGCATCTGCCCGGTCGGACCGGCTCCACTTTCGCGCGCAATCTCGCTAGCGCCGCCACCGGATGCGGAGGCACTGAGCTGGTAACCCGGTGAGGCCGCCAGCGCCTTGCCAAACTGGCCCGTGAGGCCGGGCGCCTGGGACGCGAGACCGCCAGCGCCCAAGGTAGGCGCTGCACCCACAAGGGCACGGCTAGCGCCGCCCACAACGCGCTCAAAGCCGTTATCGGGCTGGGGCAGCCCCATTGAGTCGGCCGCCCACGTTGCCAGCTCTCCGGCCCGCATAAAGGGCCTGGGCTGTCCCTCGGTGCCCAGAGCCGCGTTACCGGCTTCCGCTATCGGGTCCGAGAAGATGCCCAGGAAGTTGCCGATGCCCTCCAGGCCGTGGCGGGCCGTAAGCCCGAGTTGGCGGCCTGTTTCCTGCGCGAGGCCGCGCGGCTGCGCCCGGGTTTCCGAGCCCTGCTGAAGGTAGGTCTTTACCGTCCGATCGATCACCTCATCCGACGTGTTGGCGGGGAATTCGAGGATGGTGCCATCGGCCAACTCGGCCTCGCGGATGGCCGACCCGCCGCTGGTCTGCTGGTATCGGGTCCATGGCCCCTGCTTGTCCTGGGGCCTCTGGTAGCGCTCCCACGGGCCGCTGGTGGCTGACGCGGATTGCGCGGCGCCGTTGCTATGGCGCTCTTGAGCGTACGCGAGCACTTGGTCCTCAGTGGCACCCGCCGGGGCAGTGACTTCGTACGCGGTCCCGTCTGGAGCGGTAACGCGGTACTTGTCAGACGAAGACGCTCCCTCAGCCTCGCGTGCCGAACGAATCTGCTTGAGTTCACGAGCGAAGCGCCGCGCGGCATAGTCAGCGTTGCTATCGCCCTGGCGGGCCAGCGCCGCCGCATTGCGTAGCGCCTGCTCAAGCCGCTTCTCACGATCCATCCCACCCGGTTCGCCCAGGGTGCCAGCGCCGGCCTGCTCGGGAACCATGCCCCGGCGCCGGGCTTCATTGAGTAGCCCCGCCTTGTCAGGTGGCAAGAGACCACGGCGCTCGGCCTCCAACAGAAGTTCGGTTCGCTGGCTCATCGGCGGTCACCCGCTTGGGCAGTAATTCGCATGTCCTCGTTCCTTTGCTTGGGCAGCCTGTTTAGCCGCCGCTCGGGCCATCCTTGGCCCACCGTAGATGCGCCTTTTTTAGGCGTCCAAAAAGTGTTGCTGCCGTTGACGGGGGCAGCGCCCGAGGTCGGCGCCGGGGGAGCGTCGAAGGTCTATCGTCAGTTTGCCTATCCGTGGGTATTTGGAATTCCCGCTATCCGCGCGCCAGCCCGTAGCGCCACTGCGCCTCCATGATTCCGGCCCGCAGCCAGGCGGCTGCATCGGCCCGAAGGGCTTGTGCCGTTTCGTCTCGCAAGCGAATCGGTAGCGGTTCGGTTCGGCATCTGCCGGCCAGAACGTGGGCCATCGCCCAGCGGATCACGGCGCTTGCCTGCTCCGCGTTGAGAGGCCAGCAGGACACGAATGCCCGCCGCGCCAGGTACATCTCCACCGCGTTGGCTTGTTCGCGTCCGTGAGAGCGATACCAGACAAGCAGCGAGTCGCCTTCCGGTGTGCCGTGGCGGGCGAAGGCTCGGGCACCCGCGCAAAGCGTATTGCTCAAGGGCGGCCGGGAGTCGGGATCGGGGGCGCCGTCTCGCTTTGGCCTGACGCAAGCGCCCTTGAAATGGCCCGTGACCTCAAGAGCCATTATCAGCAACAGCCTGTAAAGCTTCAGGCCCCACACCTATAGGGGGTATTGGAGCCGTGGAATAGGGTGCATTGGTGTTGGGTATTGCAAGCCGGTAGAAGGTGGGCTTGGGCCCCTTCCCTTTGTTGGGAGCCGCCGCCTTGGCTTCCTCCACGACTTGGAGCAGGCCCGATGCCATGACCCGGCTTCGGACGCGGTAGAAGGTCTGCTCCCGGGGGAACCATTGCCGTAGCTCCGACCAAGGCAGCGTTAGGCGCTGGGTGTTGAAAGAATCGGCCCGGCGATATGCAGCCAGCACGAGCATTCGGCCGGAGTCATCGAGCGCGAGGAACGGCTCGGAATCCATGACGGCGACAGGCAGAGAGGCCATTGCCGTTGCGGGAGCCTTGTATGCACTGCGAACGGCTGCCTCTACCTCTGCGATTGAGAGTGGCGGGGTGCACCGCTCATTAACCTTGAGCGCCTTCGCAAGCTGCGCGGCCTCCGGCACGCCCTTCTGGCAAGCGGACCGTGCCAGCTTGTAGATCGTCGCGTTTCTCTGGCCTTCGTGGATTCGATCAGGCAGCCGCATCACTGGCGCCAGGTCGAAGGCCTGGGTCATTTCGTCCCAGGTGTAGGGCGTGGGGTCGGCGCTTGCCAGTCGCGTGAGCTGGGGCTCGGCCTTGCAGTGCAAGAAGCCGGGAAGCCGCATAACCCTTGGCGCGTCACATACTTTGGGGTCGCCGCCGAATTGAGCCGCGAGCGCCTTTTGAGCGCGGGAGAATTGATCGAGCGGAAGGTCGGCAACCGGCCAGTAGCAATGCCACTTGCCCGGAGAGGACTCCACGACGATGCGGGGAGGTAGGGGGTAGGAAAGCACGGGTTCAACGGGCGCCCCATCCAGATCCAGGAACAGGGCGCGGGCCGCGACAACGTTGGCTGCCTTCCGGCCGAATCCATCGCCACGGTTGACCATGACGAAGACGCCCGCCCCCTGTTGGTTAAGGGACACGAGTTGGCGCGCCAGCTTGCTTAGCGAGCCTTGCAGGACGCGGTTTAGCTTCTTCCCCGCCCCCTCGGCCTCCGCAAAGGTCTGGAACGTGAAGACAGCATCCCCCGTCAGCGCGGCAAGGAACCGCGCCGTCATGGCGGTATCAATTTCCATTCGCCCCCCGGCGACTTGTTGGCGCTAGGCGCCCCCGGATGGCCCGCTGGCGTGGCGGGGCGGGCTCAGGAGCGCGTTTCTCGGCTCCGGGGCGGTGGTAGTAGCCCCGACCCTTTCCCGGCCTTCTGAGGCCTGCGACGCCGGCCGCCTGCTATCCGGCCTGAGCCATTGCCCTTTGGGGTTGCGTGTCCAGCCGGCCCCGTCCATTTCTGACACCGAAAGGCAGCGCCGCGAGTGCTGGGGACTGTCGGGGCTGGCAAATGAGCCCACCCGATGCCGGTCGAAGGCTTGGACACTGCCGAACTGCTCCAAGCACGTCGGACACTCGCACCGACAGCCCGTGAGGCGATTCCTGGCCATCAGAAGTCCCCCACCTGAAGGGCGTTGGCGAGGTACGCCGCCGCCAAGTTGAGGTGATGGGAAGCTTCTTCAATCCCGATGCCGGGGTGAGTCTCAAACAGGGCCGAGCGGGCCACCATTTCCCGGACGCCATCGACGGCGGCAGCTAGCAGCAGGCATTGGGTTAGCGGTTCATGGGCTCTCGTCTTGCTGCCGCCCGGCCCCGCTTCTTCGGCGGCGGTCATCAGCGGACCTCCGGAGGATTGGCAGCGATCTGGCGAGCCACCCAGGCGGCCACTTCTGCCTCCACGAAAGCGGAGGTGTTCGGTCCCAACTTGAGGGGCTTTGGGAAGGTTCCCGCCGCGATCCTGCGCCAGACCTCGGAACGGCTCAGCCCGACCATCTGAAGCACGGTGGGCATGCGGACCAGGCGCGGGAGAGAGGGCTCTGGCATTGAGGGAGCGGCGCTCATGCCGCGTTCCCCTGGCGAGCGTTCTGACTGCGAATCCAGGCGTCAAAGCCTGCGGGGTCGATATAGACGCGCCGGCCGCCCACCCGGACGATGGCGCTATGAGAGGCCAGGCCGTTGGTCTCCGCGTTGTGAATCCACCAGCGAAGTTGGGGCTCGGTGAAACTGGTCTTGTTCGCAAACTGCGAGACAGTGTGCAGGTCTCGAATCACTTGGGCTTGCTCCGTCATGACCATTGCTGGCCGGTGACGAAGAGAATTGCCGAGCGCTTCAGCTAGCGGCAGTCTCCCTACTTCGGAGAGTCACGACCCTCCTTCGCAGAGTCCCTAGTCTCCTCCAATCTGCGGAACTGCCTTACCCACCTTTTCGCAACGTCTTCCACCACATGAAACCGCTTGGATATCTCTCTTGCTGCCT
>NZ_AVCH01000015.1 GCF_000747075.1 Arenimonas malthae CC-JY-1 | reverse complement strand
CGCCCTCAGCTAACCACCAGTCTCTCGCCTCTTTTGTGCGTGCACGGTTGGCGGCGTGCCGCGCGTCCGTTGCTGCGCGAGACCGATTCGTGGCTCGCTTCGCGATTTCCACTTGGTGCTCGTCCCGCCCCCGGTAGTATTCGGCCTCAGCTAGCGCAATACCGATCTGAATAAGCATCTCTGGATAACGCCAATCTTTGGAATCAGGAAGGCTCGCCAACTCACCTAGCAGCCAAAGCCCAAGCGCCGCTGAAAGCTCCCGCTCGGACCACTCATCTCGAACGCCTACGTAATCAATGGATTGCGACAGCATGTCAGCGGGCGAATCGGCCCCGTAGAGGCTATCGTCTAGCACAGGAAGCCAAACCTCATGCCTCAACCAGCTTTCGTAGGCGTCTACGTCTGAGTGTTCAATCGCGGTTTCGACTACGGCCACCACCTCGGCAAGAAGCTCTTCAAATCGAGTGACCGTGGGATAAGGCCAACCAAGGGCATTGAGCAACCGATGGTGAATCGAGCCTACGCCCGACACTCCAAACGGATGGGCAAGGTAGTTGAACCCGGGTCGCAGCGGTAGCGAGCCGACTCCCCATCTCTCGAATGGCCAGCCCCCACTCGCCTTTTCATCGAGCCAAGCATCCCGCTCCGTGTATGACATCACGCACACCTCTGCGCCCTTCAAAGAGGGCCGCGCCAGCCGGGGAAGGTGCCCGGTATTCGGGGATCAGCCTAGGCGCGGCTTGACTGCTAATTGCCCTGGTCGTTGACGATGCAACCGCAGCGAGGGCATACAGGCTCCCCCCTCGCCTTCGCTGCCTTCCTTGCGGCCATCTCCGCCAGTTCCTCCGGGCCAGGCATCAACAGGTCGGCTAAATGGCTAAGCCAGCCCTCGGGGTCCTTAGTCCGGTCCGGGGGCTCGGCTTGCTTGGCCCGCCTCTTTCTTGGGCTTGGCACCGCGTCAGGCGGGGCAGACTTGAGTCGCGGGAACTGGATTACCTTGGCGCTCATTTCTTCGGCCCCACCAACTCACGGGCTTCCATGAGCAAGCGGAAGGTCACGCGGTTGGCGTTCTGAAGCATGTCGAAGTCTTCTGCGTTGTCGCCGCTGATTCGCGTTGCCATCTCTTGAATGGCTTCGGCCTCTGCAAGCAGTTGGCGCAGCGTGAAGGCCTGATCGTCCGTGATGCTGAGCGGCTCAAGCATGGCGGCTTCTCTCGCGGAAAGGTTCATGCTTCGGCCTCCGCCCGACGACGCGCACGATCACGCTCGTCCAACTCCGAAGCGGAACATGACAACGCCAGGATTAGCCCGCCGAGGTTGGAAGTTGCCCTCCCAGGCAGATCGTCTTGAGCTGCATTGAGCATGAGGTCGCCTATTGACTGTATCCAAGCCAGGTAGACGCTGGAGTCGTAGCCGGCGAAGGCCCTCGGCCCGAACTTCTCATTGGGGGTTTCAACTACACTTTCAGTTGCCATGATTCGTTCTCCATAGGAACGGTTGTGGAAGGCCGCCCGGGCGGCGCAATCGCCCGGGTCGGCCGCTACCCGGTTTCCCGGGATTCTTTGGCCTAGCCGGCGCGCTCCCGGTGGATGGGCACCACCTTTCCAGTTGAACGGATCGCGTCCAGGTAGTCGGCCCATGCCTGCATCATCCGCACACGCTCGGGCAGGTGTTGGGCCTTGTTGTAGGCACCTCTGATCTTGTCTTTCGGCACGTGGGCTAGCTGGCGCTCGATCACGTCAGCAGGCCACGCCATTTCATTGAGCCGCGTGGAGGCCATGCCCCGGAAGCCGTGGGCCGTCATGGTGTGTTTGTCGAAGCCCATGCGGCGCAAGGCGGCATTCAACGTCACATCACTTAGGGGGCGGTTGCCCGCGCGACCGGGGAAAACGTAGCGGCCCCGGCCGGTAAGCGGCTCCAGTTCGCGCAGCACTGATACCGCTTGTTCTGAGAGCGGCACCACGTGTTCACGCTTCATCTTCATGCGGTCGGCGGGTATCAGCCATTCGGCGCGGTCCAGGTCGATTTCAGTCCACTCGGCGCCGCGTACCTCGCCCGGGCGCGCGAAGGTCAGGGCAATGAACTGGAGGGCGCAGCGGGTCACCATGTCGCCCTCATAGCCATCAATCGCCCGCATGAGCTGGCCCATCAGGCGCTCGTCGGTGATGGCGGCGCGGTTGGTGACCTTGGCGGGGATGAGGGCGCCCCGGAGGGGTTGAGTGGGGTCGCTGGTGGCGCGGCCGGTCGCGATGGCGTAGCGGAAGACCTGGCTGGCCCTTTGCTTGGCTCGGGCGGCGGTCTCGTGCTTACCCTCGCTCTCGATGCGGCGCAGGGCCTTGAGCATTTCTTGGGGGGTGACCTGATCCACCGGGATCTGTCCGACCCAGGGATTAAGCATCTGCGAGAAGACCCGCTCGGCCTTCGCGTAAGTCTTCGGGGCCATGTCCCGCGCCTGCCGGCCAAGCCACTCCGCCGCTAGGGCCTCAAAGCTGTTGGCTGCGGATTCCAGCGCAGCGGCCTTCTGCGCCCTGCGGTTCGCGGCGGGGTCGCCTCCATTGCGGATGACGCTCCGCGCCTCCTCCCGGCGCTGGCGAGCTTCGGCCAGCGAGACCTCGGGGAACACGCCCAGCGCCAGCAGCTTCTCGCGGCCGGCGACGCGGTACTTCAGGCGCCAGTAGCGGCCCTGCTCCTTCACGTGCAGATAGAGCCCGCCGCCGTCGAAGTGCTTGCCCGGCCCGGCGCTCCGGACCTTTACCGCCGTGAGCTTGCCCGCATCCCCTGCCATTCCGGCCTCCCGTACCCCCAAGGGGTAGAAGTTCCCCCTAAGGTACCCCCAGCCGGGCGGGGATACAATGGGGTGGGTCGGGGCAGGATGGCGCGCCTTCTGGCTTAACTGCAGGCTTTCAGAGGCGGTTCGGTAGGAGGCTGGGGCGGGATGGTGAGGACTTTGGTGCCGGCTCCCGGAATCGAACCGGGGACCTACCGCTTACAAGGCGGTTGCTCTACCAACTGAGCTAAGCCGGCATGGCGCGGATTCTAGCCTGCCGCGGCGGTCTTACTGGCAGGGCGCGGGGCGCGCCTCCAGGCCCTCGGCCTCGCCGATCGCGGCGGCCCAGTCCAGGCCGGGTTCGGCGGCCAGGTCGATCCACCACTGCGCGGCCTGCTCGGTGCGCGGCTCGAGCGAAGGCTGGAAGCCCTGGCTGGCGACCTCGTCGCGACGCTTCTCGGCGTTGGCGAGCTCGCGGAACAGGCCCAGGGAAATGGTGTTCTCTTCCTCGCCGGCAGTGACCACGTAGTAGTCGCGCACGCCGCGCGCGGCCAGCTGGCGCGCGGTGGCCAGCGCCTGCTCGCGGCTGCCGGACGCGGGCAGGAATACGCGGTAACCGCGCAGCTCGGTGGCCGGCAGTTCGCGGAACTGGATGCGCGCGGCCAGCGGCGTCAGCGCGTTCATGGCCGAACGCAGCTGGGCGGGCGTGGCGAAGGGCCCGATGCTCAGGCACAGGGGCGCGTCGGGAAGCGGCATCGGCACCGCGGCCAGCTCGACCGCGTCCGGCGGCGCCGGCGCTTCGGCCTCCCCGAGCAGCACCAGGCCGCCCACGCCGCTCTCCATCGGCGGCGGCGGCGCGGCCACCGCCGGCACGTGCAGCCACCACCACAGGCCGACGGCGAGGTTCATGCACGCCAGCAGCACCACCAGTCCCCGCACCATCATTGCGTTTCGCTCCCCGCCTGCGCGGCGTAGACCGCCAGGCCTTCCAGCACCAGCGCGGGCGCCAGTTCGTGTTCGATGCCCAGCGATTGCGCCAGCCGGGCTGCTCCCCCGCCGCCGAGCAGCAACGTCGGCGGGTTGCCGAGCAGGCGCGTGGCTTCGCGGTGGCTGCGTTCGATGAGGCCCAGCGCCGCGCCCAGGCTGCCCCCGGCCAGCGCATCGGCGGTGTCGGTGGCGAAGGCATGCGCTTCGCCGCCGGCATAGGCCAGGGCGGGGAAACGCGCGGCCAGCGCCGAGCGCATGTGCTCCGGGCTGGGCGCGATGACGCCCCCGCGGTGCTGGCCGGTGGCGTCGAGCAGGTCCACCGTGAGCGCGCTGCCCGCCGACACCAGCAGCCACGGGCCGGGGCCGCGCGCATGCGCCGCCAGCAGCGCGAGGAAACGATCCACGCCCAGGCGCGACGGCTCGGCATAGGCGATGCGCACGCCGGCGCACCCGGGCAGGGTGCGCACGCGCGTGGCCGGGTGGCCGCTGCGCGCCAGCGCCTCGGCCACGGTGGCGGTGAGTTCGGAGCCGGCCACCGAGGCCAGCCAGCAGCGGTCGCCCGCGGCCAGCTGCGACAGCCAGCGCTGCAGCGACGGCGCGAAATCGGCGGCGCCGTGGGCCCAGGCCTGCACCTCGCCCACCGGGCCGCCCGGCGACCACGGGGCCACCTTCAGGCGGGTGTTGCCGAGGTCGAGCAGCCAGTTCATGCGGCGCGCAGGCTCGCTTCGCCTGCGTGGCACAGGTGTTCGCCCGACGCGGTGCGCAGGCGCAGCGCGCCGTCTTCGGCCAGGCCCAGGGCGACGCCTTCGACCACGCGCGGGCCTTCCTGCACGCGCACGGCCTTGCCGGCGAGCAGGTCGTGGCGCGCCCAGGCCTCGCGCCAGGGCGCCAGGCCCTCGCGTTCGAAGCGCGCGAGCATTGGCAGCAGCGCGTCCAGGAGCGCCGTGGCCACGGCCTGGCGCGAGGGCGGCCGGGGCGAGAGGCCGGCGAGGTCGCACCAGGGCTGGTCGATCGTTTCCGCGGCGGAGGGCGGCATCGCCACGTTCAGGCCCAGGCCGACGACCACGTGCAGCGGGCCGGCGGCGTCGCCGCGCAGTTCGACGAGGATGCCGCCCAGCTTGCGCGAGCCCACCATCAGGTCGTTCGGCCACTTCAGCCCGACATCGCGATAACCCAGCCCGTGCAGCGCCTGCACCGCCGCCACGCCGACGGCCAGGCTGAGCCCCTGCAACGCGGCGATGCCACCGTCGAAGCGGCGCGACAGGCTCAGGTAGACATGCGCGGCCAGCGGCGAAGCCCAGGCCCGGCCGCGGCGGCCGCGGCCGGCGGTCTGGCGTTCGGCCAGCCAGGCGCGCGTGCCGT
>NZ_AVCH01000014.1 GCF_000747075.1 Arenimonas malthae CC-JY-1 | reverse complement strand
CCCCGCGCCGGCCGCGTCACCCGCGCCCGCCGCGGCGCCCGTGTCGGTGGACGCGGTGCTGGACCTGCTGCGCGAGGGCCGCGCCCAGGAAGCGCTGCCCAAGCTGCCCGCCGTCATCGGCCGCCTGCTGCCGCTGCTGCGCCTGCTGGGCCCGAACCAGCGCGCGCAGCTGATCCAGTTCCTGCAGAAATAGGGCTCAGGCCACCAGCGGCCGGGTGGCGCCGCTGACGCGGATCGAAGCGCCCGTCTCGGGGCCGATTTCCACGTGCAGGCGTGAAGGCAGGCCCATGTCCACGCCCTGCACGATCTCCACCGCGCCGCCATGCGGCCAGCCGAGGTCGCGCAGGTAGCCGCCCAGCGCCGCGGCCGCGGCGCCGGTGGCCGGGTCCTCGAACACGCCGCCCACCGCGAAGGCGTTGCGGGCGTGGAAGCGACGCGGCGTTTCCGCCACCACCAGGGCGATGGTCAGCAGCGCCGCGTCTTCCATCAGTTGCCGGCCGGCGTCGAGGTCGTAGGCCATGGCGGAGAGCTTCGCCGGGTCGCGCAGCGCCAGCAGCAGGTGGTCGGCGCCGGCGTGGATGCGCGCGGGCGGCAGGCGCGGGTCGAGGTCGTCCGGTACCAGCCCGAACAGTTCCAGCGCGCTGGCCAGCAGGCCCGGCGAGGCCGGTTCGCTGTGCGTGGGCGGCGACTGCAGGGCGGCGCGCAGCTGGTCGCCGTCGCGCCAGCCCTGCACGCTGATGCGGGCCTGGTTGAGCTGCAGCGGGAATACGCCGTCGCCCTTGGCCCGCGCCAGCGCCGCGCCCAGCGCGATGGTGGCGTGCCCGCAGAAGGGCACCTCGGCCAGCGGCGAGAAATAGCGCACGCGCCAGCCGTGCTCGCCGGGCGCCGCGAAAGCGGTTTCCGAATACCCCACCTCGGCGGCGATGCGCTGCATGGTGGCGGCGTCGGGCAGTTCCTCGGCGATGAGCACGCCGGCCGGGTTGCCGCCGACGTTGCCGTCGGAGAAGGCGGAGATGCGCTGGATCGTGGACACGGGGAGACCTTCAGGGGGAAAGGCGGCATTCTGCGGCCGCGCGCCGGTCGCCGCATCCCGCCGCGCTGCAACAGTGTGGACCACCCGGCTTGGGCCGGCGCACGCGGCTCGGTATGCTCGGGGTGACTTTCCGCACAGGCGAAACCATGTCCCGAACCAAGCTGTTGCTGCCAGCGCTGCTGCTGGCGCCCACCCTGGCCGCCGCCACGCCGGCCATGCCCACGCTGCTGGCGCCGCGCGAGCGGCCCGCGGTGGAGAACCGGATCCTGGAAGCGCGGCTGGAAACGCTGCTGCCCGCGCTGATGGCCGAAACCAACCTGGACATGTGGCTGGTGCTTTCGCGCGAGTACGCCGAGGACCCGGTGTATTTCACCCTGGTGCCGCAGCCCAGCTTCGCCGCGCGCCGCACCACGCTGCTGGTGTTCCACCGCAAGCCCGACGGCACGGTGGAACGACTGGCGGTGAACCGCTACCCGCTGGGCGCGCCATATTCCGCGGCCTGGGCCGGCGGCGACCTGGACGAGCAGTGGCAGGCGCTGGGCAAGCTCATCGCCGAACGCGACCCGAAGCGCATCGGCGTGAACGTCTCGCGCGACTGGGCCATCGCCGACGGCCTGAGCCAGGGACTGCGCGAACGCCTGCTGGCGGTGTTGCCCGAGGGGTACGCACAGCGCCTGGTGTCAGCCGAAGACCTGGTCGTGCGCTGGACCGAAACCCGCACCGCCGACGAACTGCCGCACCACGCCCAGGCCATGGCGGTGGCGCGCGCGGTGGTGGCCGAGGCCTTCTCCAACCAGGTGATCACCCCGGGCAAGACCACCACCGACGACGTGTCGTGGTACATCCGCAACCGCTTCGAGGCCCTGGGCCTGCCGGTGTGGTTCCACCCCGACGTGAACCGCCAGCGCGCCGGCGACGAATGCGGGCGCGACAGCACCTTCTGCGGCAGCGAGGGCCTGATCGAACGCGGCGACGTGCTGCACACCGACGTGGGCTTCTGCTACCTCAAGCTCTGCACCGACACCCAGGAAATGGGCTACGTGCTGCGCGAGGGCGAAACGCAGGTGCCGGCCTCGCTGCAGGCGGCGCTGGCCACCGGCAACCGCTGGCAGGACCTGCTCACCGGCCACTTCGTGGCGGGCCGCAGCGGCGACGCCATCCTGGCCGCCACCCGCGCCGCGGCCGATGCCGAGGGCATTCCCTCGAGCACCTACAGCCACCCGCTCGGATTCTTCGGCCACGCCGCCGGCCCCACCATCGGCATGTGGGACGACCAGGACGGCGGCACGCCCGGCGGCGAGTGGCCGCTGCACCCGCGCACCGCCTACGCCATCGAAGGCAACGTGCGCGCGCCGGTGGACGGCTGGGGCGACACCTGGGTGCAGGTGAAGCTGGAGCAGGGCGGCTATTTCGACGGCGAAACGCTCCGCTACCCGGCGGGCCGCCAGACCCAATGGCACGTGGTCCGATGAGGGCGGCGTTCGCGGCGTGGCTGCTGCCGGCGCTGCTTTCACTGGCGGCATGCGCTTCGATCGAGCGCCACCAGCTCGGCCGGGCCGCGGAGGCGACCGCTTCGCCTGAATTGCGCAAGGTCGCGTCGGCGTCGGAGCTCGATGCGCTCTTGGCCAGTGCCCAGCGGCTTTCCGCGCTGGAGGAGGCGCAGGCGCATCGCCGCAATTGCCGGCGCCCTCGCTCGGAGCGCGTTGACTGGTATCGCTGCCCCGGCGACCCGCGCGAGGACGAGTCGGTAGAACTCGAGTCCATCGAGGTCACCGGTTCGCGACTCGACCCCCGCGACCTGATCACCAACAACCAGGAAGCCGGCGTCGACGAGGGCGATTTCGTCAAGAAGTCGGGCGATTTCCTGCTGGTGCTCAGGGGCGGGACGCTGCATGTCGTGCGTATCGCGCGGCAGGGTGCGGCCGTGCTCGAACTCGCCAGCAGCCTTCGCCTGGCCGACGACGGGGACGACGAAATCTGGTTCGACGAGATCCTGACCTTCGGGTCGCGGGTGCTGCTGCTGGGCTTCAATTACGGCGAGGTCCAGCCGGTGGCCGAGCTGCAGCTGTTCACGCTGGGCGCCGATGGCAGCCTTGCGCGGGACGGGCGCTTCTGGCTTCGGTCCCGGGACTACTTCGATGGCGACAACTACGGGGCGCGCCTGCAGGGGGACAACCTGCTGGTCACCCTGCAACTGCCGCTGGAGCTCTCGGAGCGGATGGTCTGGCCCGAGTGGTCGCGGCGTGACGTGCCCTCGCCGTCATGGACGCCGTTGCTCGAGGCCGAAGACCTTTACTACCCGACGATGCCGGGCAATCGCCCGGCGCTGCACGTCGTCATGCAGTGCCCGCTGCGCGGACTGGACGCCGACCGGCTTGACTGCCGGAGCACCGGTTTCGTGGCGACGGGCGATTCGGAAATCTACGCCACGCCCCGGCATGCCTACCTCGCCATCGGCGGCCTTGCCCAGGCGGCCTACGAGGATGCCGTGATGCACCCTGCGGAGACGCCGGTCCCCGTCGAGGCCTGGCCCCTGGTGCGCAGCGTCATCCTGAGGGTCCCGTTCGAAGCGGGGCCCCCCGCGGTGGCCAGCGTGCACGGCGAGGTCGACCGCGCCTTCCAGTTCCGGGAGGATCCGGACGGCACGCTGTGGGTCCTGCCCCGGGCAGGCCGGCATGACGACGAAAAAGGGGCGGAGCGGTACGTACTGTTCCGGCTCCGGCCCGGCGACTTCTCGGGGTTCGCGGGCGAACCGCCGCCGCCGGTCTCGGTGGTCGAAGTGCCGGGCTTCGCCCCGGCGATCCGGTTCGACGCCGACGCCGTGTGGTTCGGCGAGCCCGCCTGGTGGGGCGGGGACGAGACCAGCTCGGCGCGGGCCTGGGTCCTCGGCCTGCGCGATGGCGTGTTCCATGCCATGGTCCTGGGGCACTCGGTGGAAGTCCTGCAGCCGGTCCAGGGCCGGATGCTGGCGATCGGGCAAGCCGGCGAAGGCGGCCTCGCCGCCAGCCTGCTGGTGGCCTCGCCGCAGCCCTCGCGCCTGGACGTGGTCCGCTGGCCCGGCCATGTCCCGTCGGAGGGCCGGAGCCACGCCGTCAACGTCGGCAGGCTTCCGGACGGCACGACCCTGCTGGGCGTGCCGGCGTGGCCGGCGGCGGCGCTTGGCCACGACGTGTGGCCCGAAGAGCTGGCTTCCGACCTGGTCTATGCGCGGATCGGGGCGGCCCGCCTGGACAAGGCGGGCGAGCTGTCCATGCAGGAGCCCGGTGGCCGGGCCTGCGAGGATTGCTGGGACTGGTACGGCAATTCGCGAACGTTCTTCATCGGTGCCCGCGTGTTCGCGCTCAGCGGCAGCCTGCTCACGGAGGCGGCCTGGCGCGACGGTCGCGTGGCGCCGGTGAAGAGCCTGGCCTTGCCCTGAAAAACGTTCAGTGCGCGGCGGCGCTTTTGCCGCGCAGCTTGCCCCAGGCGGTGACCAGGGCCACCACCACGATGCCCAGCGCGATGCCGACCACCGCGTCGGCCAGCATGGACACCAGCATGCCCAGGCCGCCCGCGGGCGTGATGGCCGCCACCAGGTGGTGCAGGGCGGGGATGTTGTGGGTGAGGATGCCGCCGCCGACCAGGAACATGGCGGCGGTGCCGGCCACCGACAGGAACTTCATCAGCCAGGGCGCGCTCACCAGGATGCCGCGTCCCAGCGCGCCCACGGCGCCGGGGCGGCGGCTGAGGCTCAGGCCGGCGTCGTCGAGCTTCACGATGCCGGCGACCAGCCCGTAGACGCCCACCGTCATCACCAGCGCGATCGCCACCAGCACGCCCACCTGGCGGCTGAAGTCCTGCGCGGCCACCGTGCCCAGCGTGATCACGATGATCTCGGCCGAGAGGATGAAGTCGGTGCGCACCGCGCCCTTGATCTTGTCCTTCTCGTGCTGCACCAGGTCGACGCGTTCGTCGGCCACGGCGCGCACCAGTTCGGCGTGCTCGGCTTCGGCCTCGGCCTTTCCGTGCAGGAACTTGTGCGCCAGCTTCTCCACGCCTTCGAAGCACAGGAAGGCGCCGCCGAGGATCATCAGCGGCGTGATCAGCGGCACGCCCCAGCCGCGCGAGTGCAGCCAAAGTTCCAGCGCGCTGATGCCCAGCGCCGCCGGCACCAGGATGGCCTTGTTCACCAGCGAACCCTTGGCCACCGCCCAGACCACCGGCAGCTCGCGGTCGGGGTTCACGCCGGTCACCTGCTGGGCGTTGAGCGCGAGGTCGTCGCCCAGCACGCCGGCGGTTTTCTTGGTGGCGACCTTGGTCATCACCGACACGTCGTCGAGCAGGGTGGCGATGTCGTCGATGAGGGCGAGCAGGCTGGAGGCCATGGGGGATCCTGGTGCGGTGTGGCCGAGGATTCTGGCATCCACGGGCCGCCGAAGGGGAGGGGATGGCCGCCGGGCGGCGCGTGGCGGGTCGCCGCGTGCCCTTAGACTCGCGGCAACACCCCCGGGAGTGCCGCCGATGCGCCGACTGTTGCCGACCTTGCTGGTGCTGTCCGTCCTGGGCCTGGGCGGCTGCGGGCGGGGCGAGGGCCCCGCCACGGAGGCGGAGGCCGCCGCGGCGAAGGCGCAGGCCGACGAGCGCGCGGCCCTGGAGGCGATCGAACGGCAGGTGGCCGCCGACCGCGAGGCCGTGCGCGGCTTCGACATCACCCGCGCCACCTATGCCTGGGCGCCCGACCCGCGCACCGGCCAGCCGGCGCCTTCGGTGGAGCTCGCCCTGGCCAACGGCACGAAGCTGACGGTGGCGCGGCTGTCGGTGCGCGCCGAATTCACCCGCGAGGGCGATGCGGCGCCGTGGTGGGCCCAGGAATTCCACTTCCCGGTGAGCGGCGTGATGGCGCCGGGCGACGACGCCACCGCGCGCCTGTCGCCCGAGCCCGACACCGACTGGGCGCTGCGCGCGCCGGCGGCCGAGGTGCCGGTGCAGGCGACGGTGCTGCCGGTGGCGCTGGAAACGCCGGACGGCAAGCGTTTCCTCACCGAACACGCCTTCGGCCCCGCGCAGCAGGCGCGGCTGGCGGAGCTGCGCGCCGCGCGCTGAAACGGGCCGCGCGCTTGCCAGCGCCGCGCGGCGCCGGCTTAATGGAGCCATCCCGCACGGAGACGGCGACCATGCGCCTTGTTGCAACCGCCCTGCTCGCGTTCGCGCTGGCCACGCCCGCGTCCGCCCTGGTGAAGGACAGCAGCCCCTCGGGCTTCACGCTCGAGAACACCGAGGACGTGCCCACCGCGCCGGCCGAAACCTGGAAGGCGCTGGTGGAGGACGTGGGCCTGTGGTGGCCCGCCGACCACACCTGGTGGGGCGACGCCGCCCGCCTGTCGATCGAGCCGCGCGCCGGCGGCTGCTTCTGCGAGATCCACGGCGAGCAGCAGGCCCGGCACATGGTGGTCACCTTCGTCGACCCGGGCCGCACGCTGCGGATGACCGGCGGCCTCGGCCCGCTGCAGGGCATGGGCCTGCACGGCGCGCTCGAGTTCCGCCTGGCACCGCTGGAATCCGGCGGCACCCGCATCACGCTCTGGTACCGCGTCGGCGGCTATACGCCCGACGACCTGTCGAAGTTCGCGCCCGTGGTGGACGGCGTGCAGGCCCTGCAGCTTGGCGGCCTGGCCAGGCACCTGCGCGACGCCCGCGCGCCGGCCACGGCGGAGTAGGCCAGCATGCCCGTGTTGCTGCTCAACCTGCGCGACGTGCCCGAGGACGAGGCCGACGACGTGCGCGCCCTGCTCGGGGAACGCCGCATCGAGTTCTACGAGACGCGCCCCAGCCTGTGGGGCGTGTCGGCCGGCGGCATCTGGCTGGTGCAGGACGAAGACGCCGGCATCGCCCGCCGGCACCTGGCCGACTACCAGCTCGCGCGCGCCGAACGCTTCCGCGCCGAACGCGCGCTGGCGGAAGCCGAAGGCCGCGCGCCGGGCGCCTGGGCGGCCTTCCGCGAGCACCCGGTGCGCGCGCTGGCCACGGTGCTGGGCATCGTGCTGATGCTGGCGGTGGCCACGCTGCCCTTCCTGCTGTTCGGGCGCTGAGCATGCGGGGAGCGGGCTGGTTCGCCACCGTGCTGCTCACCCTCGCCGGCGCCGCCGCACCGCCTCCCGCGGACGACCCGGGGTTCGTCTACACCGAACGCCGCGAGTACTACCGCGTGGATGGGCGCCGGGTGGACACGCTCAAGCGCCAGCTCGACGCCGCGCTCTCGCGCAAGGGCCTGGAAGGCGAGGGCGTGGGCCGCACGGTGCAGCACCTGTCCTCGCGCTACGAATTCGAGCCCACGCCGGCGGGCTGCCGCTTCAAGGACCTGGCGGTCAGCCTGGACGTCACCATCCACCTGCCGCGCTGGGAGCCCAAGGGCGGCAAGCCCAAGGGCCTGGCCGGGCGCTGGGAGCGCATGCTGGACGCGCTCACCCGGCACGAGGAAGGCCACCGCGACATCGCCGTGGACACCGCCCGCCGCCTGCTGGCCGACCTGCGGGCGCTGCCCGAAACCCTGGACTGCCAGGGCCTGGCGCGCGAGGCACAGAAGGCCTTCTTCCAGGCGCGGCTGCGCCATTCGATCCGCGACGGGGCCTACGAAAGACGCACCAACCACGGCATCGCCCAGGGCGCGCGGCTGTAGGCGCGGGCTTGGGCGGGGCGGCCGGCCCGTGCAGAATGGCAGGCCACGCCTTGCAAGGAAGCCCCGGATGACGACTGCCAGCCCCGCCGCGCCGAACGCCGGCCGCGATGCGCCCATGCCGCCGCAGGTGCCCTACATCATCGGCAACGAGGCCTGCGAGCGCTTCAGCTTCTACGGCATGCGCAACATCCTCACGCCGTTCCTGGTCACCAGCCTGCTGCTGTCCTACCCGCTGGCCGACCGCGCCGGCATCGCCAAGGACGTGTTCCACACCTTCGTCATCGGCGTCTATTTCTTCCCGCTGCTGGGCGGCTGGCTGTCGGACCGGTTCTTCGGCAAGTACCACACGGTGCTGTGGCTGTCGGTGGTGTACTGCATCGGCCACGCCTTCCTGGCCATCTTCGAGGACAACCGGCAGGGCTTCTACGCCGGCTTGTTCCTGATCGCACTCGGCTCAGGCGGCATCAAGCCATTGGTCTCGGCCTTCGTCGGCGACCAGTTCGACCAGAGCAACAAGCACAAGGCCAAGCTGGTCTACGACGCCTTCTACTGGACCATCAACTTCGGCTCCTTCTTCGCCTCGCTGCTGATGCCCCGCATCCTGGCGGCCTGGGGCCCGGCCTGGGCCTTCGGCATCCCGGGCATCCTGATGGGCATCGCCACGGTGATCTTCTGGATGGGCCGGAAGAAGTACGTGCACGTGCCGCCGTCGCCGCCCAACCCGCATTCCTTCCTCAACGTGGCGCGCACCGCGCTGATGGCGCCGGGTGCCGGCGCAGGCCGGCTGGTGGCCGGCATCGGCCTGCTGGCGGCGCTGGGCGCGCTGGCGCTCATCCCGCAGCTGGGCTTCGTCATCGCCGCCTGCCTGGCGCTGGGCCTGTTCCTGCTCTTCGGCGGCATCGGCACCGGCATGCAGCTCGAGCGCGCCCGCGGCGCCCACCCCGACGAAGCGGTGGAAGGCGTGCGCGCGGTGCTGCGCATCCTGGTGGTGTTCGCCTTGGTGACGCCGTTCTGGTCGCTGTTCGACCAGAAGGCCTCGACCTGGATCCTGCAGGGCAACGTGATGGCCATGCCGCACGACCAGTGGTGGTGGCCGAGCTGGCTGGTGCAGCAGCCGGCGCAGATGCAGGCGCTGAACCCGCTGCTGGTGATGCTGCTGATCCCGTTCAACAACCTGGTCCTGTACCCCGCGCTGCGGCGGATGGGCTTCGAACCCACCGCGCTGCGGCGCATGGGCTTCGGCATCGCCTTTTCCGGCCTGGCCTGGGTGGCGGCGGGCGCGATCCAGATCTACCTCGATGGCGGCCACCCGGCGTCGATCGCCTGGCAGATCCTGCCGTACGCGCTGCTGACCTTCGGCGAGGTGCTGGTGTCGGCGACGGGCCTGGAGTTCGCCTACAGCCAGTCGCCGCCGTCCATGAAGGGCACCATCATGAGTTTCTGGCTGCTGTCGGTGACCTTCGGCAACCTGTGGGTGCTGATGACCAACGCGGCGCTGCGCAACGCGCTGGTCGGCAGTTGGATCGCCGGCAGCGGCCTGAGCGAGACCGCCTTCCTGATGTTCTTCTTCGCCGGCTTCGCGCTGGTGGCGGCGGCGGTGTTCGGCCTCTACGCCACGCGCTACAAGCTGGTGGACCACTACCGGGCCGCCTGACCGTGCGCGCTTTCGTCGCCGCCGTCCTGGTCATGCTCAACACCGGCCTGCAGGGCTCGGCGCTGCTGCTGGCCGCGCTGGTGAAGGTGCTGCTGCCGGTGCCGGCGGTGCGGCGCGCGCTCGACCGGCTGCTGCCGGCGATCGCCGAAAGCTGGATCGCGGTCAACAGCACGCTCATCGACCGTTTCACCCGCACCCGTTTCGTGCTCGAGGGGCTGGAGTCGCTGCGCCCGGACGGACGCTACCTGGTGCTGGCTAACCACCGCAGCTGGGTGGACATCCCGGTGCTGCAGAAGGTGTTCAACCGGCGCATCCCGCTGCTGCGCTTCTTCCTCAAGCACACGCTGATCTGGGTGCCGGTGCTGGGGCTGTGCTGGTGGGCGCTGGACTTCCCCTTCATGCGCCGGCACACCAAGAGCCAGCTGGCGAAGCGGCCCGAGCTGGCGGGCAAGGACCTGGCGGCCACGCGCAAGGCCTGCGAGAAGTTCCGGCACATCCCGGTGTCGGTGATGAACTTCGTCGAGGGCACGCGCTTCACGCCGGCCAAGCATGCGGGGCAGGGCGGCGCCTACCGCCACCTGCTGCGGCCCAAGGCCGGCGGCGCCGCCTTCGTGCTGGGCGCCATGGGTGAATCGCTGGACGCGGTGCTCGACGTCACGCTGCACTACGAGCCGGCCTCGCCCACGCTGGCCGACCTGTTCGCCGACCGCGTGCGCACCGTGCGCGTGCACGTGCAGCGGCGGCCCATCCCGGAAGGTTTTTCGGGCGCCGACTACGAAGGCGACCGCGAGTTCCGCAAGCAGTTCCAGGCCTGGATGAACACGCTCTGGAACGAGAAGGACGCGCGCCTGGCCGGCTGGAACGACGCCGCCGGCTGAGCCCTCAGCGCAGGCGCACCGCGCGGCCGTCGCCCAGCGCGCGGTCGGGGTGCACGACCACGCGTTCGCCGGCGTCCAGGCCCGAGGTGATCTCGGCCCAGGCGCCGCCGCGCAGGCCCAGCGCCACCGGCGTCAGCACGGCTTCGTCGTCCACCACGCGGAACACGGCCCAGTTCCCGCCATTGCGGAACAGGGCGCTGGTGGGCACGCGCACCACGCCCTCGCGCCGCGCCAGTTCGAAGCGGGCATTGACGCGGTAGGCGTCGCCGAGGCGCAGCCAGCGTTCGCGGTCGCTGGTGATCTCGACGATCACCCAGACCCGCTGCTCCTCCACGCCCAGCGCCGACACCTTCGTGAAACCCGCCGGCTCCACGCGGCGCACGCGGCCGTCGAGCGGCGCGTCCTCGCCCCAGCGGAACAGCTGCACCGGCATGCCGTCGCGCAGGCGCACGGCGTCGGCCGAGAGCACGTCCACCTCGATTTCCATCGCCGCCGGGTCGCCGATTTCCAGCAGCGGTTCGCCGGCCTGCACCGGGCGGCTGCTCTCGTGGTAGCGCCGCAGCACCACGCCGGCCACCGGCGCGGTGAGTTCCAGCGCGGGCTCGTCGCTGCGGGCGCGGCTGCCCAGCGCCAGCGCGGCGCGCGCGGCTTCAAGCTGGTGGCGGGCGGTGGCCTCGCGGAAGCGGGCGCTGGCGGCTTC
>NZ_AVCH01000013.1 GCF_000747075.1 Arenimonas malthae CC-JY-1 | reverse complement strand
CGGCCGCGGCGTCCACCGGGGCGTCTTCGGGCAGCGACCACGCCACGGCCTCGACCTGGCGGCCGGCGTCGGTGTGCGGGCCGTCGCCCAGCAGCAGGTAGGCCACGGCACCGAGCAGCAGCGGCGCGAGCACGGGCAGCAGGGGGCGCAGGCGCGCGTTCACGGCGCACCTCCGGCGGCGGCGGGGGCGGCGTCAGCCGCGGGTGCCTCGTCGGGCTTGCGGTAATAACCGCGCACGATGGCGGACAGCTGCGTTTCGCGCCCCTCGGTCACTTCCAGCCGCTCGACCTGGATCCAGGGCAGCCCGGAGGACAGCGCCTGCAGGAACCGTTCGAGACCACCGGCCGGCACGCCGCCCTCGACGCGCGCCACCACCTGCCAGAGGTCGGGGCGGTCGGGAACGTCGAGCGTGGCCTCGGCGCGCACCCGCGCCTGCTCCAGCTGGCCGACCGCGGCCTGCCCGCCCAGCCAGGCCTGCAGTTCGGCCTGGGCCAGGCCGGCGCTGGCGGCCTGCGGGATGGAAGTACGCATCGCCTCGGCGGCGGCCTCGGCCTGCTCGGCACGCTCGGGCCAGGCCGATTCGCGGCTGGCTTCCTCGAGGCGGCCCAGCAGTGCGGCGTCGCGGCGGTAATCGTCGGCCATGGCCTGCTGGCGGTCGGACAGGGTGAGCACGACGTGCGCGCCGAGGATAAGGAGCACCACCAGCGCGCCGAGCCGGAGGCGACGGCTCTGGCGCCATTCCTGGAGCATGCGTTCGAACTGCTCGCGCGCGTTCACGGCGTGCCTCCGTCGGCATTGGCCGCGGCATCGGCCGGCGGCGCGGCCAGGTCGAAGTCGAGCTGCATGCCCTTGGCGTCCGACGCCGGGTTGGCGGCGACGTCGGCCAGCACCGGGTGGCCCTGGAAGGCCGAGACGAAGCGACGTGGGTCGGTTTCGGCCGACGCCACGCCGGCCTGCAGGCGCTCGCCTTCGCGGCGCCACTGCAGCAGGCGGGCGTCGGCCGGCAGCGGCGCGATGACGTCGGCCATCAGCAGGTAATCGTTGGCGCCCTGCCGCAACGCGCGGTAGGACTGCAGCCGTTCCACCGCGGCGTCGGCGCGCTCGCGCGCTTCCAGCAGCGGCGTCGCCTGCGCGCGCAGGCCTTCGAGCCGCGCGTCGAGCCGCCACTGCGAGATACCCCAGGTGGCCTGCGCGGCCAGTTGCCAGCCCAGGCCCAGGGCCACCAGGCCCAGGCCGGCGACCCAGGCCAGCCGCTCGAGCGCGGCCGGCGAACCGGGCAGGCCGCGCGGCGCATCGCCCCACGGGCTGGTCGCCCACGGAAGGGCTTCGGGCGCCGGCACGGGGCCCGCCGCGTCCGGGCCAATGCCGCAGGCGCGCAGGAAGCGGCGCCAGGCGTCGGCATCGGGAACGGCCGGCCACCACTGGCTGGCCTGCAGCTGGCCTTCGCGCCAGACCTGGCCTTCGACGCCCTCGATCGCCTGCACCAGTCGCGGGCCATCGCCGGCCGGCGGCGCGCGCAGCAGCGATTCGGGGATCCAGCCGGGCTCGCCCTCGGCCATCACCGGGTCCGGCTGCGGCCAGATCCAGGCATGGGCGGTGGCGCCCGTCCAGGCGATGTGCTGCAGCGCGCCCGGCGCCGGCTCGTGCCGGCGCACGGCCAGCTTCGCCGCGGCCGCGCGCTGGCGCGCGGGCAGCTGGCTGAATTCCAGCCGGCGGTAGTGGCAGGCCGCGCGCGGCACCACCCACTGCAGCGGGCCAAGCGCACCGCCCGCGTGCAGGACCGCCGGCTCAGGGCCGATCAGTTTCCGCGTCGGCGAAAAGAGCGCTGTCAATCGGTCGCGGGGCGTCATCGAGGCTCGGGCGGGCTACGGGATAGGCGGCAAGGATGGTCCAGGGCGCACGCTTGTCCGCCAGGGGCGTCAATCGTACATGGATGCGCATGGCGGCGCCTGTACGCCCCCAGACCGTGAGGCGCAGCGTGTCGGAGGGTGCGAAGCGGTATTCCACCATGTCGTCGCCGGGCAGCTGCACGCCCAGCAACGCCTGCAGTTCGACGGCCGACCGGAACGGGCGGTCGCGGCGCTGCGCCATCAGGGTGTCGCAGGTGCGCGGGCAACCGTTGAGCAGCGTGGGCAGCAGGCTGGCCGGCGCGGTGTTGAGGTTGAGCGCGCCGGCATAGAAGGTGGTGGTGACCGACTGCAGCGCGCCGCGGGTTTCCGGCGGCAGCTTGTCCCAGCCCAGCACGCGCTCGAGTTCCATCGGCAGCAGCAGGCGGCGGTTCGGCGGCGGCGGCCGGCCGGCGCGTTCGTACTCGCGCTTTTCGGCGCCGTGCAGGTGCCGCAGGCTGTCTTCGTCGATGTAGTCGAGCAGCGCGTCGCGCAGGCGCGGGCGCTGCTTGTCGGGCACGCCCTGGGTTTCCAGCAGGCGATCGAGCCGCATGGCATCGGGCCACACCACCGGGTAGAGGCCGGCTTCGTCCTGCACCGAGAAGGTGGTGCCGCCCAGGCCCTGGTAGGCGCTGTCGTCCAGGCGCAGCTCGCCCCCCACCGGGTCGCGGCGCAGGCCGCCGAATTCCGACAGGGTGCGGGCCACGCGCTGTTCGGCGCTCAGGCCCTGCACCGGCAGCCCGGCCACGGTCATGTCGCGGGTGGCGGCCAGGTAGACCACGGTTTCGCGGGTGGAGAACAGCGCCAGCTGGTCCTCGGCCTGGTCGCGGTCGCGCTGCGCGTCCTGCACCTGGTCCAGGCTCCACAGCGTGACCAGCGCCACCACGATGGCGATGCCCGCCAGCAGCCACAGCGTGACCGCCAGCACGAAGCCGTCCTGCTTGCGGCTAGAAGCCACGGTCGCCTCCCTGCGGGCGCAGCATCACCGGCATCAGCGGGTCGGCGGTGACCGGCACCAGCCACAGCAATTCGCCCTCGCTGGTCACGGCGCGCAGGCGCACCATGCGCGGCAGCACTTCCATGGCGTCGGCCGGCGGATTCCACTCCGCCAGCCATTCGCCCCGCCCATCGAGGTAGTCGAAGACGGCGTCGTCGAGCGGGCCGCGCAGCACCTCGATTTCGCCCAGGCGGCTGTCGGCGTAATGCAGGGACCAGCCGCCGTCCACCGGCTGCAGCTGCCAGCGGATGCGCTCCAGGCCCGGCCCCGCCAGCGGCTGCGGCGTGACCAGCTCGAAGCCGTCGCGGTTGCCCTTCATCGCGCCGAGGGCGTCGGCCAGGTCCGGCAGGGCGCTGCCGACGGTGTCGCGGAACCACTGTTCCTGCAGGCCGGCGACGCGGGTCTGGTCCTCGTGCCGGAGCAGGCGGGCGCGCAGGTCCAGTGACTGGGAAAGCGCCTGCATCAGCAGCGTGATGATCAGCGACACGACGACCAGCGTGACCAGGGCCTCGAGCAGGGTGAAACCGGCGGCGGCGCGGGCGCGGCGCATGCTCACAGGGCCTGCGGCTGCCGCACCTGGCGGTAGCCGATGCGGCGCACGCTGGCTTCGCGCTGCAGTTCGCCGTCGCGCCAGAGCTCGAGGTCGAGGCGGTACAGGCCCACCTCGTGCAGGCCCGGCGCGACGTAGCCGGTGGCGCTGGCGCGCGCGGGCTCCAGGAGTTCCGCGTTCCACACCAGTTCGTAAGGGCCGAGCGGCTGCTGGCCCTGCGGGTTCTCGGCCGGGTTCACCGCGCCGACGTAGGCCAGCGCGTTGCGCAGCGCCGCGTCGGCCTCGCGCGAACGCTCGGCGCGGCCGACCATCTGCACCGACTGGGTCATGGCCGCGAACAGCGCCATGCCGGCCGCCGCCAGGATGGCCAGCGCCACCACCGCCTCGAGCAGGGTGAAACCGCGGGCGCGCTTACGGCGCATCGGCCACCCCGCAGGTCGGCATGGACAGGGACAGGTCCTCGGCATCGCCGAGGCCTTCGACGCGCACGCGGCTGGCATGGCAAAGGCCATTGGCCTCGACGCGCAGCGGTTCGAGCGGCGTCACCTGCCAGCCCTCGGGCAGCGCCAGCACGGCGGCCAGGGCGGCGGCGTCGCCTTCGGCCACCACGATCGGCTCGCCGGCGATGCGCGCCAACCGCGGCAGGCGGCCCAGCTGGCGCCGGACCTCGGCGCGCTCGCCGCTGCCGGCGATGGCCTCGTAGGTGCGCTGCAGGCGCGGCGCCACCAGCGCGGTCATCAGGCCGAGCAGGGCCAGCACGATCAGCAGCTCGAGCAGGGAGAAGCCGCGGCCGGCGCAGCCGCGCGGGCCGGCTTCAGCCGCGCGGCAGGAAACCGACGTCGGCATCGTTGCCCTCCCCGCCGCGCACGCCGTCGGCGCCGAAGGAGTAGAGCGCGAACGGCATGCCGTTGGCGCCCGGGATGGCGTACTGGTAGGGATTGCCCCAGGGGTCCAGCGGCGCCGGCTCGTCCAGGTAGGGGCCCTTCCAGCGGGCGCGCAGGCGTTCGTCCGCCGGCGGGTTGTACAGCACGCCCAGGCCCTCTTCCACGGAGGGCAGCTTGCCGACCTCGAGGCGGTAGGTTTCCAGGGCGCCGCGCAGCATGCGCACCTGGGTTTCGGCCACCTGCACCTTCGAGGTGTCCACGCGGCTGAACAGGCGCGGGCCGACCAGGCTGGCGATCAGGCCGATGATGACCAGCACGACCAGCATCTCGAGCAGGGTGAAACCGGCGTTTCGGCGGGAAAGGTTCATGGCTACTCCGTGTAACGCGTCAGAGCGGGACCTCGTTGACGCTGGTGATGGCGAGGATGATCGCGGTGACGATGGTGCCGATGACGATGCCGATCAGGATGATCGCCAGCGGCTCGATCAGCTGCAGGATCCGCTTCATGCGGTCCCGGCCGGTGGTTTCGTACAGGCGCGCCAGCGCGGCCAGCAGCTTCGGCAGCTCGCCGCTGGCCTCGCCCACCGCCACCAGGTCGTAGCCGGTGGGGTTGAGGGCGCGGTGCTCGCGCAGCGCGGCCGACAGGGTGGAGCCACCCTTCACCGAGGCGGCCACCTGGGACAGGCGGCTGCGCAGGAAGGCCAGGCGCACCGAGCCGGCGGCCAGGCCGAGGGCGCGGATGAGTTCGACGCGACCGGTCAGCAGCGCGGACAGGGTGCTGGCCCAGCGCCCCACCTCGGCCTCGACCAGCCACTCGCCCAGCACCGGCAGGCCGGCGGCGCGCTCGGCCAGGCGGTCGGTGAGGTCGCGGCGCGACAGCAGGGTGCGCAGGCCGAGGCCCGCCGCCACCGCCGCCAGCGCCACCAGGTACCAGTGTTCGCTGAACCAGACGCCGGCGCCGATGGTCCAGCGCGACAGCGCCGGCATGTTGTCGCCGTGCTGGGTGAGCAGGTTGCCGAAGCGCGGCACCACCCACAGGAAGATGATGGACACCGCGGCGATGCCCGAGAACACCAGCACCGCCGGGTAGACCAGGGCCGAACGCATTTCGCTGGCCACGCGCTGGTCGTATTCGAACTGCTCGACGCCGCCGCGCAGCGATTCGGCCAGCCGGCCCGTGGCCTCGCCCGCCTCGACCAGCTGCAGGAAATATTCCGGCACCGGCAGCTTCGCCTCGCGGAAGGCGGCGCTGAAGCTGTCGCCGCGGCGCACGGCCTTTTCCATGCCGGAAAACACGCCGGTGATCTGCGGGTGGTGGCTGGACTTGGCCAGCGACGACAGCGCCGTCACCAGGGAAACGCCCGCCTCGAGCAGGGTGGTGAATTCCTGCAGCACCAGCTGCAGTTCGCGGCTGGAGGCCTTGCCGCGGCGGCGGCGCACGCCGGCTTCGCCCTGCTCGGCCAGCGACAGCGTGGTCAGGCCCTGCTGGGCGAGCTGGCGCGAGGCCTCGCGTTCGCTGCGGCCGTCCACCACGCCCGAAACGGCGTGGCCCGACTTGTCGATGGCCTGGTAACGGAACTGCATGGGCTCAGGCTTCGGCGGCGATACCGCCGGTGACGCGCACGACCTCGTCCACCGTGGTCAGGCCCTGGCGGGCCTTGAGCAGGCCGTCCTCGCGCAGCGTGCGGCCGCCCTGCGCGGTGGCCAGCTGGCGCATGCGCTCGGCGGTGGCGCGTTCGAGCACCAGCTCCTGCAGCTCGGGCGTGACGTCGACCAGTTCGTAGATGCCCAGGCGGCCGCGGTAGCCGGTGCCGCGGCAACGCGGGCAGCCCACGGCCTTGCGCCACTGCGGCGGCGACGCATCTCCGTCGAGCACCGGCGCCACCAGGCGCTCCACCGCCGGCAGCACCTCGGCCGGCTGGCTGCAGTCCGGGCAGACCCGGCGCACCAGGCGCTGGGCCTGCACGGCGCGCACCGAAGTGGCGACCAGGAAGGGTTCCAGGCCCATGTCCACCAGGCGGGTGAAGGCGCTGACCGCGTCGTTGGTGTGCAGCGTGGACAGCACCAGGTGGCCGGTGAGCGCCGACTGCACGGCGATCTCGGCGGTTTCCAGGTCGCGGATCTCGCCGATCATGATGACGTCGGGGTCCTGGCGCAGGATGGCACGCAGGGCCCGGGCGAAGCTGTAGCCGATCTCGGCGTTGGCCTGGATCTGGGTGACGCCGGGCACCTGGTATTCGACCGGGTCCTCGACGGTGATGATCTTGCGGTCGCGCTGGTTCATTTCCTCCAGCGTGCCGTAGAGCGTGGTGGACTTGCCCGAGCCGGTGGGGCCGGTGACCAGCACGATGCCGTGCGGCTCGCGGGCCCAGCCGCGGAACATGGACAGGTCGCGCGGGGTGAAGCCCAGGCGCTCCAGGCTCAGGTCCTGGCGCTCCTTGGGCAGCAGGCGCAGCACCAGCGATTCGCCGTGCACGGCAGGCACCGCCGAGGCGCGGATGTCCACGTCCTGGCCGCTGACGCGCGTGCTCAGGCGGCCGTCCTGCGGCAGGCGGCGCTCGGCGATGTCCATGCCCGAGATCAGCTTCACGCGCGAGGCCACCGCCGGGTAGCGGCTGATGGGCAGCGTGAGCCGCGTGTGCAGGATGCCGTCGATGCGCAGGCGCACGTGGAAGACCTGTTCCTCGGGTTCGATGTGGATGTCCGAGGCGCGCTGGTCCATGGCCTGGGCGAGCACGTTGTTCACCAGTTCGATGACCGGCACTTCCTCGGCCAGTTCGCGCAGGTGGCTGACGTCGTCGTCGCCGAACTCGTCGTCGCGGCGTTCGCTGCGCGCGGCCAGGTCGAGCAGGCGGTCGAGGTCCTGGCCGCGGGCCAGGCGCCACTGCCAGCCGCCGGCGGGCAGGCGGCGGGCGAGGATTTCGTTGAGCGAGGGATCGAGCGGGTCGCGCGCGGCCACCAGCCACTGGCCGGATTCGGTTTCCCAGCCGGCCACGCCGTTGTCCACCCACCAGTCGGCCACGAGGCCGCTGGCTTCGGCGACGCGGTGCATGGCGGCGGCGTCGGTGGGCCACTCGGGGCCTTCGAGCAGGGGCATTTCCAGCTGCTCGGACAGCACCGGCAGCAGGGATTCCTCCGACAGCGCGCCCAGGCGCACCAGGATGGAGCCGATGCGGCCGCCGAACTGCTGCTGGAAGGCCAGCGCCTTGCCGATGTCGGCGCGCGTGGCCAACTGGCGCTCGACCAGCAGGTCGCCCAGGCGGCGGGCGCTGGGCGCCAGGGAACGTTCGGTTTGTTCGGTCAGGGCTGGAGGCATGTCGCCGGGGTCTGCGGACGGGCCGGGGCAGGATAACAGTTCGACCGCCGGCCCCGGCCGGCCGGCGACGCCGCCCGGGGCGGCCTACTGCACCCTTCGGCGCAGGTAGTTGAGCAGGTCGATGCGGGTGATCAGGCCCAGGAACTTCGGACCGTCCATGACGATGGCCACCTGGCCGCGCTCGAACACCGGCAGCAGCGATTCCATCGGCGAGGTCACCTCCAGCACGTTGAGCTGGCTGACCATGGCGCTGGCCACGCTGTCCCGGAACCGGGCCTCGTTGCCGTACACGTGCAGCAGCACGTCGGATTCGTCGACGATGCCGACGATCTTCTCGCCGTCCATCACCGGCAGCTGCGAGACGTCGTACATCTTCATGCGCTGGTAGGCGACGTGCAGGGTGTCGTTCGGACCCACCACCACGGTGTCGCGCTGGGCGTAGGGGCGCAGGATCAGGTCGCGCAGGTCGCCGTGCTGGGGGCGCTCGATGAAGCCGTTGTCGAGCATCCAGTAGTCGTTGTACATCTTCGACAGGTACTTGTTGCCGGTGTCGCAGACGAACACCACCACCTTCTTGGGCGTGGTCTGCTCCTTGCAGTACTTCAGCGCCGCGGCCAGCAGGGTGCCGCTGGAGCTGCCGCCGAGCACGCCTTCCTTCACCAGCAGCTCGCGGCCGGCCAGGAAGCTCTCCTTGTCGGAGATGGCGTAGGCCTTCTTCACGCGGCTGAAGTCGGAGATGTCGGGCAGGAAATCCTCGCCGATGCCTTCCACCAGCCAGCTGCCCGACTTGGTGCTGAGCACGCCCTCGTTGATGTACTGGGTGAGGATGGAGCCGACCGGGTCGGCCAGCACCAGCTCGACGTGCGGCGCGGCCTTGGCGAAGAAGCGCGACAGGCCGGTCATGGTGCCCGAGCTGCCGCAGCCGAACACGATGGCATCCATGTCGTGGTCCATCTGCGCCCAGATCTCGGGGCCGGTGCCCTGCTCGTGCGCGGCCGGGTTGTCGGGGTTGCCGAACTGGTTGATGAAATACGCGCCCGGGGTCTCGCGGGCGATGCGCGCGGCCATGTCCTGGTAGTAGTCGGGGTGGCCCTTGGCCACGTCCGAACGGGTCAGCACGACCTCGGCGCCCATGGCGCGCAGGTTGAAGATCTTCTCCCGGCTCATCTTGTCCGGGACCACCAGCAGCAGCTTGTAGCCCTTCTGCTGGGCCACCAGGGCCAGGCCGATGCCGGTGTTGCCGGCGGTGCCCTCGACGATGGTGGCGCCGGGCTTCAGGTCGCCGCGGGCTTCGGCGGCCTCGATCATCTTCAGGCCGATGCGGTCCTTGATGGAGCCGCCGGGATTCATGCACTCGAGCTTGAGGTAGAGCTCGCAAAGGCCGGTGTCGAGGTGCTGGGCCTTCACCATCGGCGTGTTGCCGATGAGCTCGAGGACGTTCTGGTGGGCCGTCATGGGGAGGGGAACCGGGCGCTGGGGCGGATTCCCGATTCTAGCAGCGGCCCCGGCCGCGCCGGCACCCGTGGCGGGGCCGCGAAAGTGCGGGCGGCGGCGACCCGACGAGGTGGGCCGCCGCCGCCGCAGCGGGAACTCAGTGCCTGCGCTGGTCGAACATGCGGGTCAGGCGGTCCTTCGCGTTCAACTTTTCCTTCTTCATGCGCGCGAGCGTGGTGTCGTCGAGCGGGAGCACGCCCAGCTCGGCGTCCAGCACCTGCTTGTCCAGTTCGCGGTGCCGGTGGTAGAGCTGCCGGAATTCCGGGTCGCTCTTCATCAGCGCGTCGAGCTCTTGTTGCGGTTGCCCTTCAAACATCGGAATGACCTCCTCCAGAAACGCGAACGCCCCGGCCGATGGGGACCAGGGCGTGGCGGATTGAGACAAAGGTCAGGTCGCTTTCGCGGGCGGCGCCTCCACACGACGCGCCCGCTTCCGTTCGGGAGGCGGCGCAATCGGCGGGGGCGAGGTCTGCTTTCATCGGCCTGGCTCGGTTACCCGGGGGCATCGCGCCACCCGGGCTTTGAACCTACGCCCCCCAAAACAGGGCTGCAAGCCTCGGGGCAAACCATTGATCGGAAAAGGAAAAGCCCCCGACGGGCGGGGGCTCGGCCGACCCTGCGCCAGGGCCTTTTGATTCAATTACTTAGTGAATGTTAAGGCTTTGAGAAGCCCCGCAACCAATTGAATTTCCTTCAATTAACGATGATCTCGACGCGCCGGTTGAGTGCGCGGCCAGCCGCGCTGGCGTTGTCGGCGACCGGGGCCGATTCGCCCTTGCCGGCGGCGCGCATCCGGCTGGCGGCGACGCCGGCCTCCTCGAGCACGCGGCGCACGGCGTCGGCGCGGCGCTGCGACAGCGCGCGGTTGGCGTCGTCGGCGCCCTGGCTGTCGGTGTGGCCTTCGATCGTGACCTTGCCGCCGCCGGAGAGCAGCCCGGCCAGCGCGCGCAGGCTGGCCTGCGCTTCGGCGGTGAGGCTGGCGCTGCCGCTGCCGAAGGCGTTGCCGGCGAGGGTGTAGACCTGCTTGCCGCCTTCGCGACGCACGGGCGGCGGGGCCGCGTCGGCGATGTCGTCGGCGGCGATGGCGGCGGCCAGCTCGGCTTCCTTGCGCGCCAGTTCGGCCTCACGGGCGCGGGCGGCGGCCAGCTTGCGGGCCTGTGCGGTCTCGGCCTCGGCGGCCTCCACGGCGGCGACGCGGTCGGCTTCGGCCAGCTCCAGCTCGCGCTGCAGCGCTTCCTCGCGGGCCAGCGCCTGCAGGCGCAGGCGCTCGGATTCGCGGCGGGCACGCTCGGCCTCGAGGCGGCTGGCCTCGATCATGATCTGGTCGCGCTCGCGGTCGAGCTGCGCGGCCTGGTCGGCCAGCAATTCGGCCTCGGCGGCCAGGCGCGCGGTTTCGATGCGCACGCTGGCCAGGGCCAGCTTGTGCTCGCGGTCGCGGCGGCGGGCGTCGCGGGCGTCGGCCAGCGCCTGCCGGGCCTGCAGGCGTTCAAGCCGGGCAAGGCCACCGAGCGAAGCGTCGGCGTCGAGCGCGCCCAGTTCGGCGGCGAGTCGGGCGACGGCCTGTTCGTGTTCGCTGGGCGCGGCGGCGGCCGGCATGGCCAGCAGGGCGGCGAGCATCAGGGAAATCCCGAGGGTGCGCAGCATGCTCAGTTCCCCCGGTTGACGAGCAGGCGACGGCGCAGCTCGTCGTTGCGGGCGGCGCGGCTGTCGACTTCCTCGCGGGCGGCGTCGAGCCGGGCCCGCGCGTGCGCCAGGTCGGCGTTGGCGGCGGCGGCCTCGGCCAGGCGCAGGCGGTCGGACTGGCGGCG
>NZ_AVCH01000012.1 GCF_000747075.1 Arenimonas malthae CC-JY-1 | reverse complement strand
GCGGTGACCGGCGGGTCGTCGGGCCGCCACGCGTCGCGCAGGCATTCGCCCACCAGGCCCGACAGCCCGAACACCAGCCAGCCGCCCGGTTCCCCGCTCCCCTCGTCCATCGGCCGAGCATAACGCCGGCGTTTCACGGCGGGAAAATAAACGCCTGGGTTAGACTCCGGGCATCATCGTCGTGCTGACGACAACTCCACCGCCGCCCCGGCCGCCGGCCGCAGGATCGCGGCCAAGCAAGGAACGCGATGCTCGAGGCGCTGCTGGCTACCCCGTTCGTCCTGGCGCTGCTGGTCGGCCTGCTGCCGCGCCAGCGCCGGCGCGCGGCCGCGTGGCTGGCCGCGCTGGCGCCGCTGCTGGGCCTGGCGCTGCTGGCGCTGATGACCCCGGACGTGCTCTCCGGCGCCGGCGTGCGCAGCCTGGTGCCCTGGGTGCCGGGCATCGGCCTGGAGCTTTCGCTGCGGCTCGACGGCCTGGCCTGGATGTTCGCCGGCCTGGTGCTGGCGATCGGCCTGCTGATCGTCATCTACGCGCGCTACTACCTCGACGAAGCCGACAGCATGCCGCGCTTCCTGGCCTTCCTGCTGCTGTTCATGGGCTCGATGCTGGGCCTGGTGGTGGCCGGCAACCTGGTGCTGCTGGCGGTGTTCTGGGAGCTCACCAGCCTCAGCTCCTTCCTGCTGATCGGCTTCTGGAACCACCGCGCCGACGCGCGCGACGGCGCCCGCATGGCGCTGGCGATCACCGGCGCCGGCGGGCTGGCGCTGCTGGGCGGCGTGATCCTGCTGGGCCGCATCGCCGGCAGCTATGAGCTCGACGTGGTGCTCGCCTCGGGCCCGCAGGTCCTGGCCAGCCCGCTCTACCCGTACGCGCTGGTGCTGGTGCTGGTGGCGGTGTTCACCAAGTCGGCGCAGTTCCCGTTCCAGTTCTGGCTGCCGCACGCGATGGCGGCGCCGACGCCGGTGTCGGCCTACCTGCACTCGGCGACGATGGTGAAGGCCGGCGTGTTCCTGCTGGCGCGCCTGCACCCGGCGCTGGCGGGCAGCGACCTGTTCTTCTACCTGGTCACCAGCGTGGGCGCGATCACCCTGCTGGTGGGCAGCTGGCACGCGATCTTCCAGCACGACCTCAAGGGGCTGCTGGCGTATTCGACCATCTCGCACCTGGGCCTGATCACGCTGCTGTTCGGCCTGAGCACGCCGATGGCGGTGGTGGCGGGCCTGTTCCACATCCTCAACCACGCCACCTTCAAGGCCTCGCTGTTCATGGCCGCCGGCATCATCGACCACGAAACCGGCACCCGCGACATGCGCCGCCTCGGCGGGCTGCTCAGGCTGATGCCCTACACCGGCGTGCTGGCCATCATCGCCTCGCTGGCGATGGCGGGCGTGCCGCTGCTCAACGGCTTCCTGTCGAAGGAAATGTTCTTCACCGAGGCGCTGGAGGTGCAGGGCCACCAGTTCATGCGCTGGGGCATCGCCGCCGCGGCGGTGCTGGCGGGTGCGTTCGGCGTGGCCTACAGCCTGCGCTTCGTGCACGACACCTTCCTGGGCGAGGGCCCGGCAAGGGTGGAGAAGACCCCGCACGAACCGCCGCGCTGGATGCGCATCCCGGTCGAAGTGCTGGTGCTGGTGTGCCTGGCGGTGGGCATCGCGCCGGCCGTGACCATCGCGCCGGTGCTGCATGCGGCCGCCACCGGCGTGCTGGGCGACGCGGTGCCGGCCTACAGCCTGGCGATCTGGCACGGGCTGAACACGCCGCTGCTGATGAGCCTGTCCGGCCTGGCCGCGGGCATCGCGCTCTATTTCGGCCTGCGCCGCCTGATCGACCTGTACGGCATCAGCTACGACTCGCGCGGCCGCCGCGTGTACGAATGGAAGCTCGAAACGCTGGCGCGCCTGGCCGGCCGGCTCACCGACGGGCTCGAAAACGGCAGCCTGCAGCGTTACCTGGGGCTGGTGGTGCTGTCGGCGCTGGCGATCGGCGCGGCGCCTTTCCTGTCGGCCTCGCTCGCCACCGGGGAATCGCAGCCGATGCCGCCGCTGGCCTGGCTGGTGTGGGGCCTGGGCGTGTCGGCCACGCTCGCCACGGTGCGGCTGCACCGACGCCGCATCCTGGCCCTGGTGGTGGTGGGCGCGGTGGGCCTGGCGGTGAGCCTGGCCTTCGTGCTGCTGTCGGCGCCCGACCTGGCGCTCACCCAGTTGCTGGTGGAAATGGTGACCATCGCGCTCATGCTGCTGGCGCTGAACTACCTGCCCGAGGAATCGGCGCCCGAACCCTCGCGCCTGCGCCGCTGGCGCGACGGCGCGATCGCGCTGGCCGCCGGCGGCGGCGTCGCCGCGCTGGTGTATTCCACCCTCACCCGCCCGCTCGACACCGTGGCCGGCGAAATGCTGGCGCTGTCCCTGCCCGAAGGCGGCGGCGGCAACGTGGTGAACGTGATCCTGGTCGACTTCCGCGGCTTCGACACCCTGGGCGAGATCACCGTGTTCGGCATCGCCGGCCTGGTGGTGCACGCCCTGCTGCGGCGCGCGCGCATGCGCCCGGAGCGCGTGGTGCCCGGTCCGGCCGACCCGCTGCTGATCCCGAACCTGGTGGCGCGCCTGCTGCTGCCGCTGGCCATGGCGGTGTCGGTGTACCTGTTCCTGCGCGGCCACAACCTGCCGGGCGGCGGCTTCATCGCGGGACTGGTGCTGGCGGTGCCGGTGCTGCTGCAGTACGTGCTGGCCGGCCACGATTTCGTCGAGCAGCGCATCGGCTTCGACGCGCCCCGGGTGATCGGCCTGGGCCTGCTGGCCGCCGTGCTGACCGGCCTGGGCAGCTGGCTGCTGGGCTACCCGTACATGACCAGCCACACCGACTACGTCGCCGTGCCGCTGCTGGGCAAGGTGCCGATGGCCAGCGCCATGGCCTTCGACATCGGCGTCTACCTGGTGGTGGCCGCGGGCACCCTGCTGATGCTGGGCATGATGGGCAGCGTGCGCGCGCCGCGCAGCGGAGGGGCCGGCTGATGGAACTGGCGCTCTCGGTGTTCATCGGCGTGCTGGTGGCGGGTGGCGTCTACCTGCTGCTTCGCGCGCGCAGCTTCGACGTGATCCTGGGCCTGACCCTGCTGTCCTACGCCGTGAACCTGCTGATCTTCAGCATGGGCCGGCTGGTGGCGGGCAAGCCGCCGATCCTGCGCGAGGGCCTGGCGCCCACGCTGGCCAACCACGCCGACCCGCTGCCCCAGGCGCTGGTACTCACCGCCATCGTGATTTCGTTCGCGATGACGGCGGTGCTGCTGGTGGTGGCCATCCGCAGCCGCTCGGACAGCCGCAGCGACCACGTGGACGGCAGCGAACCGCGGCGCGGGGGCGGGGCATGAGCGCGCACCTGCCCATCCTGCCCATCCTGCTGCCGTTGCTGGCCGGCATCGCGCTGCTGGTGCTGGGCACGCGCCGCATCGCGGTGCAGCGGGCCATCGGCCTGCTTTCCTGCACCGGCCTCGTGGTGCTGGCCGCCCTGCTGGCGGTGCAAGCCGACGACGGCGGCACGCGCACCTACCTGGTGGGCAACTGGGCCGCGCACCTGGGCATCGCGCTGGTGGCCGACCGCCTCGCGGCGATCATGCTGCTGGCGACCTCGCTGCTGGCCCTGCCCTGCCTGCTGTTCGCCACCGGCGGCTGGGACCGGCGCGCGATGCATTTCCACGCGCTGTTCCAGTTCCAGCTGATGGGCCTCAACGGCGCCTTCCTCACCGGCGACCTGTTCAACCTGTTCGTGTTCTTCGAGGTGCTGCTGATCGCCTCCTACGGCCTGCTGCTCAGCGGCGGCCGCGGCGCGCGGCTGCGCGTGGGCCTGCAGTACGTGGCCTTCAACATCACCGCGTCCACCCTGTTCCTCGTGGCGGTGGGCCTTATTTACGGCCTGACCGGCGCGCTGAACATGGCCGAGCTCGCGGCGCGCGTGGCGGCGGTGCCTGCCGCGGAAGCGGCGCCGCTGAAGGCCGCGGCCGGGCTGCTGCTGGTGGTGTTCTGCGCGAAGGCGGCGCTGCTGCCGATGTCCTTCTGGCTGCCGGAAACCTACGCGCGCAGCCCGGCGGCGGTGGCCGCGCTGTTCGCGGTGATGACCAAGCTGGGCATCTACGCGGTGCTGCGCGTGTACGGCCTGGTGTTCGGCAGCGAAGCCGGCGCGCTGGCCGGCCTGGCCTGGCCCTGGCTGCTGCCGCTGGGCACGGCCACCCTGGTGCTGGCCACGCTGGGCGCGCTGGCGGCTTCGTCGCTGCGCCAGCTGGCGGCGTACCTGGTGCTGGGTTCGGCGGCGACGCTGTTCATCGCGCTCGGCCTGGCCAGCGCCGAGGCCGTGGGCGCGGGCCTGTATTACCTGCTGCATTCCACCCTGGCCGGCGGCGCGATGTTCCTGCTGGCCGACCTGGTGCGACGCCAGCGCGACAACGCCGGCGACAGCCTGCGCAAGCTCGACCGCCTGCAGCACAAGGCGCTTCTGGGCGCGCTGTTCGCGGTGGCGGCGGTGTCGGTGGCGGGCCTGCCGCCGCTGTCGGGTTTCATCGGCAAGTTCGGCCTGCTGGCGGCGGTGCCGGGCGCGCAGGCGGCGTGGCTGTGGCCGGTGATCCTGGTGACCAGCCTGCTCACCCTGGTGGCGCTGGCCGCGGCCGGCAGCCAGGTGTTCTGGCGCGAGGGCGGCGAAACCCCGGCGCCCGGCCGCGTGCCGCGCCTGCGCCGCACCGAAGTGGGCGCCACCGCGGCGCTGCTGGCCCTGGGCCTGCTGCTGGCTGTGTTCGGCGGGCCGGTGATGCGCTACGCCCAGGCCACCGGCGCGCAGCTGATGGCGCCGGCCGGCTACATCCAGAGCGTGCGGGCCGCGCTGCCGCGCCCGGGGGTGGAGCCATGAAACGCTGGCTGCCGTCGCCGCTGCTGAGCCTGGCGGTGTTCGTGGTGTGGCTGCTCCTGGTGGCCACGGTGGAACCGGCGCACCTGCTGCTGGCGGCGCTGCTGGCGGTGCTGCTGCCGCTGTCGGTGCGACGCCTGAGGGAAGAGCAGGCGCGCATGCGGCGGCCGCTCGTGGCCATGAAGCTGGCGCTGGTGGTGCTGTGGGACATCGTGCTGTCGAACATCGAGGTCGCGCGGCGCATCCTGGGCCGGGAATCGCGCATCCACCCGGGCTTCATCTGGATCCCGCTCGACATCCGCAACCCGCACGGCATCGCCGCGCTGGCCGGCATCATCACCATGACGCCGGGCACGCTGTCGGCCGAGTTGTCGCCCGACCGCCGGCACCTGCTGGTGCACTGCTTCCACCTCGGGGACGCCGCGGCCACCATCGCCCAGATCAAGGCGCGCTACGAGGCGCCGCTGAGGGAGGTCTTCCCGTGATGGAGACCAGCATCGCCATCGCGCTCGGCCTGTTCGCCGCGGCCATGGCCCTGAACCTCTACCGCCTGCTGCGCGGGCCCTCCCTGCCCGACCGCATCCTGGCGCTGGACACGCTGTACGTGAACACCATCGCCCTGCTGGTGCTGGCGGGCCTGCGCGAAGGCAGCACGATCTACTTCGAGGCGGCGGTGCTGATCGCCATGCTGGGTTTCGCCAGCACGGTGGTGCTGGGCAAGTACGTGCTGCGCCGGGACGTCATCGAATGAACGCCGCGCTGGAAATCCTGGTGTGCGCGCTGCTGCTCGGCGGCGGCGCCTTCGCCCTGGTGGGCTCCTGGGGCCTGGCGAAGCTGGGCGACTTCTTCAAGCGCCTGCACGGCCCCACCAAGGCCAGCACGCTGGGCGTGGGCGGCGTGCTGCTGGCATCGATGCTGTACCAGGCCATGCAGGGCACGCCCAGCCTGCGCGAGCTGCTGATCACGCTGTTCCTGTTCCTGACCGCGCCGGTCAGCGCGCACCTGCTGGCCAAGGCGGCGATGGCCCTGGACCCGCGCGTGCGCCCGGACCCGCCCAGGGACGACGAGGCCGCATGACGCCGGCCCTGCGCCGTGCCTCCCTGCCCTCCGGCCCGCTGCTGGCGATCGCGCTTTACGCCTGGCTGGCCCTCGACGGCGGCGACCACGCCCTGGCCACCACCGTCGGCCTGACGGCCTGGTGCGCGGTGTGGTGGGTGTTCGAACCGGTGCGCGGGCCGGTGACGGCGCTGCTGCCGCTGGCGGTGCTGCCGCTGCTGGGCGTGCTGGACGCGAAGCAGGTGGCGCAGAGCTACGGCCACGAACTGATCCTGCTGCTGGGCGGCGGCTTCATGCTTTCGCGCGCGCTCGAACGCAGCGGCGCGCACCGGCGGCTGGCGCTGGGCATGGTGCGCGCCTTCGGCGGCCGCAGCGGCCGGCACCTGCTGTACGGCTTCATCGCCGCGACCGGCATGATCAGCATGTGGATTTCGAACACGGCCACG
Source organism: Arenimonas malthae CC-JY-1 (assembly GCF_000747075.1). Taxonomy (GTDB): domain Bacteria; phylum Pseudomonadota; class Gammaproteobacteria; order Xanthomonadales; family Xanthomonadaceae; genus Arenimonas; species Arenimonas malthae. The sequence continues at coordinate 4,903 of NZ_AVCH01000012.1, read as the reverse complement.
ACGCTGCTGATGCTGCCGGTGGCGATGGCGATCCTGGAAACCTACCCGGACCGCCGCCTGCACGCGGTGCTGGTGCTGGCGATCGCCTACGCGGCGAGCGTGGGCGGCCTGGGCACGCCGATTGGTTCGCCGCCGAACCTGGTGTTCATGCAGGTCTACGCGGAAACGACGGGCCAGGCCTACGGCTTCATCGACTGGATGAAGGTGGGCGTGCCGGTGGTGGCCGTCTTCCTGCCGCTGATGGGCCTGTGGCTGGGCCGCGGCCTGGCCGGCGCGCCGGCGGCGGAGCTGCCGGAAAGCGGCCCCTGGACGCCGGGCGAAAAGCGCGTGCTCTGGGTGTTCGGCCTGACGGCGCTGGCCTGGGTGACGCGTGGCGAACCTTTCGGCGGCTGGAGCACGTGGCTGGGCCTGCCGGGCGCGAACGACGCCAGCGTGGCGCTGCTGGCGGTGGTGGCGCTGTGCGTGATCCCCGACGGCCGCGGCCGCCAGTTGCTCGACTGGGAAACGGCGGAGCGCGTGCCCTGGGGCGCGCTGGTGCTGTTCGGCGGCGGCATCGCGCTGGCGGCGGCGTTCCAGAGTTCGGGGCTGAGCACGGCGGTGGCCGAAGGCCTGTCGGGCCTGAACGCCCTGCCCTTGCCGCTGCTGCTGCTGGGCATCGTGGGCGGCGTGGTGCTGCTCTCGGAAATCGCCAGCAACACGGCGACGGCGGTGCTGCTGATGCCGATCCTGGCGGCCACCGCGGTGGCGGTGGGCGTGGACCCGGCGCTGCTGATGTTCCCGGCGGTGCTGGCGGCCAGCGTGGGTTTCATGCTGCCGGTGGCCACGGCACCGAACGCCATCGCCTACGGCAGCGGCCAGGTGCGCTCCGAAGACATGCTGCGCGAGGGCGCCGTGCTCGACGTGATCGGCGTCTTCGTCCTCTGCGCCATTTGCTGGCTCGCCTTCGGATGAGCTCTTGTTAGCTTGGCATTGCCAAGCAGGTCACGGGCTCGCCCACCGGCTGGCCACGGCGTCTGGACTGCGGCAGCGTGCACAGAGGGGTATGGACGAAGTGGAGGGCAGGAGGCCCGGAACGGCGGTGAGTCGATGGACATGGATGTCGTATCGATCGAACCGGCGGCCATACCCCTCTGTGCGCGATGACGCCCGCCGGGAACACCCGCCCACGAGCCCGTGACCTGCTTGCCGCAAGGCAAGCCAGGAGACCTATTTCTTGCGGGGGATGTACAGGTCGGTGATGCTGCCTTCCTGGATCTCGGCCGCCATCGCCACCGATTCGCTCAGCGTCGGGTGCGGGTGGATGGTGTGGCCGATGTCGGAGGCCTCGCAGCCCATCTCGATCGCCAGCGCCAGCTCGGCGATCAGGTCGCCCGCGTGCACGCCCACGATGCCCGCGCCGATCACGCGCTCGGTATGTTCGTCGAAGATGAGCTTGGTGAAGCCCTCGGCGCGGCCGATGCCCACCGCGCGGCCCGAGGCCGCCCACGGGAACTTCGCCACGCCCACCGCCAGGCCCTTGGCCTTGGCTTCGGTCTCGGTCACGCCCACCCAGGCGATCTCCGGGTCGGTGTAGGCCACCGAGGGGATGACGCGCGCCACCCATTCCTTCTTCTCGCCGAAGGCCACCTCGGCCGCCAGCTTGCCTTCGTGCGTGGCCTTGTGCGCCAGCATCGGCTGGCCCACCAGGTCGCCGATGGCGAAGATGTGCGGCACGTTGGTGCGCATCTGCCGGTCCACCGGGATGAAGCCGCGCTCGGTGATGTGCACGCCGGCCTTGTCCGCGTCGAGCCTGCCGCCGTTGGGCGTGCGGCCCACGGAGACCAGCACGCGGTCGAACTTCGAGAGCTCGGGCACCGAGGCGCCCTCGAAGCTGGCGTGCAGGCCGTCCTTCTTCGCATCCACCTTGCTGACCTTGCAACCCAGGTGCACGGCCACGCCGCGCTTCTTGAGCAGGTCGGCGAGCGGCTTCACCAGGTCCTTGTCGGCGCCGGGCATCAGCTGGTCCATGAATTCGACCACGGTGACGTGGCTGCCCAGCGCGCTGTACACGCAGGCCATTTCCAGGCCGATGATGCCGCCGCCCACCACCAGAAGTTGGCGCGGGATGTCGGCCAGCATCAGCGCGTCGGTGGAATCCATCACGCGCGCGTCGTCCCAGGGGAAACCGGCCAGCTTCACCGGCTGCGAACCGGCGGCGATGATGCACTGCTCGAAGCGGACGAGCTTCACGCCTTCGGTGCCGCGCACCTCGAGTTCGTTCGGCGACACGAAGCGGCCCTCGCCGGTGAGCGTGCGCACCTTGCGCTGGCGGGCCATGCCGGCCAGGCCCTTGTTCATCTGCGAAACGACGCCTTCCTTGTGCGCGCGCAGCACCTTGAGGTCGATCTTCGGCTCGCCGAACTCGATGCCGAAGGCGGCGGCGTGCTTGGCTTCCACCAGCACCTCGGCGGCGTGCAGCAGCGCCTTGGACGGGATGCAGCCGACGTTGAGGCAGACGCCGCCCAGGGCCTCGTAGCGTTCGACCAGCACGGTGTCCATGCCCAGGTCGGCGGCGCGGAAGGCGGCGGTGTAGCCGCCGGGGCCGGCGCCGAGCACGAGCAGGCGGCATTCGACGTCGGCCTTGCGGCCGGTGGCGCCGGCGGCCTGCACGGCCGGGGCAGGGGCAGGGGCCGGGGCTGGAGCTGGAGCCGGAGCCGGGGCAGCGGAACGGGCGGGCGCGGGCGCGGCCGGCATCGGCACCTCGTCGGGGCATTCGCCGGCCTCGGCGATGGCGATCAGGTCGCCCGCGGACACCGTGTCGCCCACCTTCACCTTCAGCTCGGTGATCACGCCGGCGGCGCTGGCCGGCACTTCCATCGTGGCCTTGTCGGATTCGAGCGTGACCAGGCCCTGGTCCTTCTTCACCGCGTCGCCGGGCTGCACCAGCAGCTCGATCACCGGCACGTCCTTGTCGTCGCCGATGTCCGGCACCCGCAGTTCGATCTTGGCCATGGTTCTCTCCTCGGCCCGGCGCGTCGTGCGCACCGGTGGTTTTTCAGGGGGCTTCGCCGCGCCACTGGGCGTACAGGCCCGGGCGGCGGTCGATCAGGTTCTTGACGGTGCCGTTGCGGCGCGCCTCGAGCAGCGCGGCCAGGTCGAGGTCGGCGAACAGCATCTGTTCGACCTGGGCGCTGGCCTCGGCGGCGATGCCTTCCGGCGGGAACGGGAAGTCGCAGGGCGTGTACACGCCCGACTGCGCGTACTGGATGTCGAAGTTGGCCACGCCCGGGCAGTGCCCGACGTTGCCGGCGGCGACCACGTACACCTGGTTCTCCACCGCGCGCGCCTGGCAGCTGTAGCGCACCCGCAGGTGGCCGCTTCGCACGTCGGTGCAGTACGGCACGAACAGCACCAGCGCGCCCTGGTCGGCCAGGTGGCGGCCGAGTTCGGGGAACTCGCTGTCGTAGCAGACCATGATGCCGATGGGACCGGCGTCGGTGACGAGCACGTCGGCCGCGTCGCCGCCGCCCACCGCCCAACTGCCCTGCTCGCTGGGCGTGATGTGCAGCTTGTCGCGCCGGTGCAGCACGCCGTCGCGGGTGGCGATGAAACACGGGTTGCGCAGCGTGCCTTCTTCGGTGCGCGTGGGGTGCGTGCCGCCGATGACGTGCACGTGGTACTGCGTGGCCAGCCGCACCAGCAGCGCGGTGAAGGCGGGCGTGTGCTCGCTCAGGCGCTCGATCGCCTCGGCCGGCGACAGCATGCGCGGTTCGGCGCTGAGCAGCTGAAGCGTGAAGAGCTCCGGGAACAGCACGAAGTCGCTGCCGTAGTCGGCGGCGACGCGCACGTGTTCTTCCACCTGCGCCGCGAACTCGTCGAAGCCGGAAACGCGGCGCTGGCCGTACTGCACCACCGCCACGCGCACGCGCGCCGGCGGCTGGCCGGGGACGGTGGGCAGCGGCTGGGCCATCAGAGCAGCAGCCGGCGCAGGTCGCCCAGCACCTGGGCCAGGTAGGCGGTGAAGCGCGCGGCGGCGGCGCCGTCGATCACGCGGTGGTCGTAGCTCAGGCTCAGCGGCAGCATGAGGCGCGCATCGAAGTCCTTGCCGTTCCACACCGGCTTCATCGCGCTGCGCGAGACGCCAAGGATGGCCACTTCCGGCGCGTTGATGATGGGCGTGAACGCGGTGCCGCCGATGCCGCCGAGCGAGCTGATCGAGAAGCAGCCGCCCTGCATGTCGGCCGAAGTGAGCTTCTTGTCGCGCGCCTTGGCGCTGATCTCGGCCAGTTCGCGGGCCAGTTCGAGCAGGCCCTTGCGGTCGGCGTCGCGGATCACCGGCACCACCAGGCCGTCGGGCGTGTCCACGGCGATGCCGATGTGGAAGTACTTCTTGAGCACCAGGTTGTCGCCGTCGAGCGAGGCGTTGAAGGCCGGGTACTTCCTGAGCGCGGCCACCGCGGCCTTGATCAGGAACACCAGCGGCGTGACCTTCACGTCCTTGTTCTCTTCGCCCAGCTTCTTGCGGAAAGCCTCCATCTCGGTGATGTCGGCGTCGTCGAACTGGGTGACGTGCGGGATCATGGCCCAGTTGCGCGCCAGGTTGGCGCCGCTGAGCTTCTGGATGCGCGAGAGCGGCTGGCTTTCGACCGCGCCGAACTTCGCGAAGTCCACCTTCGGCCAGGGGATCAGGTCGAGGCCACCGCCACCGCCGCCACCGGCTGCACGCGGCGCGGCGCCGCCGGCCAGCGCGGCCTTGACGAAGGCCTGCACGTCTTCCTTGCTGATGCGGCCGCCGCGGGCGCTGCCGGCCACCTGGGCCAGGTCGACGCCGAGTTCGCGCGCGAACAGGCGCACGGCCGGGCTGGCGTGCGGCACCTTGCCGGGCAGCAGGGCGTCGGCGTCGAAGGCCACGGGCGGCGTGCTG
>NZ_AVCH01000011.1 GCF_000747075.1 Arenimonas malthae CC-JY-1 | reverse complement strand
CCGCTATCCCGACCTGTCCGACGTGCGCGGCCAGGCCGCCGCCCGCCGCGCGCTGGAAGTGGCGGCCGCCGGCGCGCACCCGCTGCTCTTCATCGGCCCGCCCGGCTGCGGCAAGACCCTGCTGGCCTCGCGCCTGCCCGGCCTGCTGCCTGAACCCAGCGAGGCCGAGGCGCTCGAAACCGCCGCGGTGCATTCCGTGAGCGGCCAGGGTTTGGACCTGTCGCGCTGGCGGCAGCGCCCGTTCCGCGCACCGCACCACCTGGCCAGCGCCGTGGCGGTGACCGGCGGCGGCGGCAACCCGCGGCCCGGCGAAGTGTCGCTGGCGCACAACGGCGTGCTGTTCCTAGACGAGCTCGCCGAATGGTCGCGGCACGCGCTGGAAACCCTGCGCCAGCCCATGGAGTCGGGCCTGATCACCATCTCGCGGGCCGCGCGGCAAAGTGAATTCCCCGCGCGTTTCCAGCTCGTCGCCGCCATGAACCCCTGCCCCTGCGGCTGGGCCGGCGACCCCAGCGGTCGCTGCGGCTGCAGCGCCGAGGCGGTGGCGCGCTACCGCGGCAAACTCTCGGGCCCGCTGCTCGACCGCATCGACGTGCAGCTGGCGGTGCCGCGCCTGCCGCCCTCGGAACTGCGCCCCGACGGCCCGCCCGGCGAATCCACCACCACCGTGCGCGCCCGCGTGCTGGCCGCGCGCGAACGCCAGCTGCGGCGCGCCGGCCGCCCCAACGCGCAGCTCGACCAGGCGCAGACCGAACGTGACTGCGCCCTGCAGCCAAAGGACCGCCTGCTGCTCGAACGCGCCATCGAACAGCTGCAGCTCTCGGCCCGCGCCCTGCACCGCATCCAGCGCGTGGCCCGCACCCTGGCCGACCTGGCCGGCGAGGAGTGCATCGGCACCGCGCACGTGGCCGAAGCCATCGGCTACCGCCTGCTCGATCGCGCAGCGCCGCCGGCCTGAGCTAGCATCGGCCGCGGAGGGCCCCGCCATGACCACCGCCACCGGAAGCTGCCTCTGCGGCGACCTGCGTTTCAGCGCCACCCTGCCGTCGAAGTGGATGGCGCACTGCCACTGCACGCTTTGCCAGCGCGCGCACGGCGCCGGCGTGGTCACCTGGGTCGGTTTCGAAGCCGGCCAGGTCCGCATCGACGACCCGCAGGCGCGGCTGCAGTGGTATGAATCCACGCCCGGCGCCGAACGCGGCTTCTGCCGCCGCTGCGGCAGCACCCTGTTCTTCCGCTCCACCCGCTGGCCCGGCGAACTGCACGTGGTGCGCAGCAACTTCGACACCCCGCTCGACCGCGAGCCGCAGCTGCACGTGTTCTACGACACCCACGCGCCCTGGCTGCCCACCGCCGACGACGGGCTGCCGCGCAAGCCCGCGCCGTCCTCCGGCTAGTCCGCGCGGAACGCCGGACGCACCGGCTCGAACACGTCCAGCTCCAGCGTGCGCACCTCGGCCGCGCGCGGGCCGAAACCCACCAGCGCGATGGTCGCCTCGCGCAGCGGTGCCAAGCCCAGCGCCTCGTCCACGACGCGGTCGTTGATGGCCGCGGTGACGAAGCAGCCCAGGCCCAGTTCGGTGGCCGACAGGTAGGTCGTCTGCGACAGGTGCCCCACGTCCAGGTGCACCACCCGCCAGGCCTTGGCATGCCGGCGGTACTTCCAGAACAGGCGGTCGAAGCGCGCGGTCATCAGCACCATCACCGGTGCGTCCTCGAACCAGTCCTGGCCGGCGACGAACCGGTGCGCCAGGTCGGCGGCCTGCGCGGGCGAAAGCGCCTGCAGCGGTTCAAGCGCATGCTGCATGGGCAGGTAGTGGTAGAGACCGGGCGCCAGCCCCTGCACGCGCCGCGCCAGCACGTAGGCCTCGACCGCATGCAGGCCGCCGCCGGCGGGGCTGGTCTTCTTCACCGCCACCGCGCCGGGCGCCAGTTCGCGCGTGCCCACGGCGCCCCACACGCGGCGCAGCATGGTGGTGAAGGCCACTTCCGGCAATTCGGCCACGGGGTCGAAATTGCGGCAGGTGCGGCGCGCCGCCAGCAGGTCGTCGAAACCGGTGCGCGGCGGCTCGGGAAGGGGCAAAGGCGCGGCGTCGGGGCGGCGACGGTAGTCAGGCTCGGGCGCGGCGCCGAACTCGTCCACCATCTGCTGGCTGCTCAGCATCAGGCCCTGTTCGCTGCGCGCCTGGATGTCCAGGCCTTGCCACCCACCCTGCGACTGCGCGAGCAGCGCCGGCGTCCACCAGGCCAGGTCGCGCGTGGCCTGGTCGCGTTCGCGCCAGCCGGCGTGCGCCTCGCCGTCGCCGATCAGCAGGCCGGCACCGAGCAGGGCGGCGATGGCCTCGTCGCCGTGTTCGGCGCGCAGCGCGTCGGCGTCATGCCACTGCTCGCGCGACACGGCCTTCAATACCTCCAGCTGCGCCAGCGCCACCGGCACGGGCGTCTCGAGGTGCGCGGCGAAGGCCAGCCAGCGCGGGTTGCGGTCCAGGCCGTCGCCGCCGCCGAACAGGCTGGCCAGGTCGAAGCGCGGTTCCTGGTCGAGCTCGACGAACAGATGGTTGCAGCGGCGCAGCAGCATGCGGGAAACCCGGGATGGACGGTGCCACACAGTATGCGACACTGCCGCCGCCCCTCCGGGGGCCTACCGCTGCAACCTTTCCGACGCCTTTTCGTCACGCCAGGGGAAACACCATGCCGTTCAAGCTTTCCGACGAGTCCGCCGCCGCCCTGCTCGACAAGCTCTCGAGCGACGACGACTTCCGCGACCTGTTCCAGAAAGACCCGCGCCAGGCGCTCGCCGCCGTGGGCCACAAGCCGGCCGCCGACGCTTCGGTGGACGAGGGCCTGTGGAGTTGCCTCTCTGTCAGCAAGCTGGCGAGCAAGGCCGACATCCGCGCCAGCCGCGACACCCTGCGCAAGCAGCTGGTGACGGCACAGGCGGGTGCCCACCCGATCACGCTGGAAACCCCGCAGCGCTGATCAGTCCTTGGGGAAACGGCGCGCGACCGCCGGCAGGCGGTCGTGCTCCGGCCACGCGGCTTCGAAGGCCTCGAGGCGCTGCCGGGCCAGTCTGTCGCGCCCCAGGGCCGCCGCTTCCGCGGCTGCGGCGCGCAGCGCGAGATTGGCTTCAATCACGTTCACCGGCTGCAGCAGGTTGAGCGCATTGAATTCGACGTAAGCCAGTCCGCGGTGCGCGGCCAGCCACTCGGCCTTCGCCAGCGCCTGCTCGTGTTCGCCGGCCGCCGACAGGGCACGCACCATGACGGCGTTGAGCAGGTAGAGCGCCTCGCCGCCCGCCGCGCGGTCGCGCAGGCGCGCTACCGCCACCGCCGGCTCGCCGCGGCCAAGCGCAAGCTCCGCCTGGACCACGCTGGCAAGGTCGGCGTTGGCGGGGAAATTCATCCGTTCGGGGTAGGCGTCCACGGCGTCGAGCGCCGTTTCCGCCAGTTCGGGCAGGCCGTTGGCCGCGGCCATCCATCCCGCCACCAGCACGGTGGACACCAGGTAACGGCGATCCAGCCGGCTGGCCTTGCCCAGTTCGGCAACCTGCGACGCCAGGTAAGCCCGCAGGTCGTCGGCGAAGGCCGGATCCGGGTCGTAGCTGCGCAGCGTCAGGTGGATGCCCTGCGCCACCCAGCCATTGATCTTGCTGTGCCTGGCGCCGTCCTCCACCTGTCGCCCCGCCTCAGCCAGGGCTTCGTCCCAGCGACCCTGGTCGAGCGGGAAGCTGATGTCCGCCAGGCGCTGCTCGAACTCCACCGCGTCCAGTCCCACGCGGCGGCCCATCTTGCGGATGCGCTCGGCGTCGCCGAAGCGGCGCAGCGCGGCGTAGGTCTCGGCATAGGCGCGGCGCTCGCCGGCGATGCCCAGGGACTCGGCGCGCTCGAACGCCTCCAGCGCCTTTTCGTGCTCGCCCAGGGCCGAATGCAGAACGCCCTGCAGGTAGGCCGAACTGGCCCGGCCCGGGTTCTGTTCGTGCACGGCCGGCCCAAGCTGCTCGAGCGCTTCGCGGTAGCGCTGGCCGCCATGCAGTCCGAAGTAGGCGTAGTTGTAATAGGCGCGGAACTCGTCCGGGTACATGGCCGAGAGCACCTTGAGCTTGCGCATCGCCGGCTCCGGACCCTCGGGCACCAGCGCCGCCGCGTCTAGGAACAGCGCCTCGCGCTCGGTGAGGTGGCTGCGATGCTTGAGCGCCAGCGCCAGGTACTTCTCCATGCCGTCGCCGTCGTTCGCGGAGTAGCGGATGAAGGCCATGCGCAGGTAGGCCATCGAGAACTCGGGATCGAGCTTCACCGCCTGCTCGAACAGGTCCCAGGCCTCGTCGACGCGGCTTTCGTAGCGCGCCTTCACGCCCAGCGAAAACGCCCGCAGCGCCTCGAGGTTGTCGGTGGTGGCTTCCTCCAGCGGCTTGCTGGTGGCGGCGATGCTGCCCACCGTTTCGCCCAGCTGGCCGCGCACCTGGGCGATGGCCTGGTCGAGCGCGGGCAGGACGTCCTGGGCACGGCCGCCGTCGCCGGTGCCGCTGTAGACGGTGGTGTTGCTGTTGGGGTCCACCACTTCCAGGCTTACGCGCAGGCGGCCGCCCACGGTGGCCACGGTGGGCAGGATCACGGCCTTGGCGCCCTCGCGCAGCGCCAGTTCGCTGGCCAGCTGGCGGTCGATCGGCTGGCCCTGGCGCTGCATGCGCTGCAGGGCGCGGTCGATCTGGAGGTCGGAGACCAGATTGATGTGGCGGGACTGCTCCAGGCCGATGCGCAGCGCCACGTCGAGCGTTTCGTCGAACAGGTCTTCGCCGGTGCGGTTCTGCACGTCCGCCACCACCACCCAGTCACGCTCGGCAAAGGCAATGGCGGGCTCGCTGCGGAAGGTGCTCCACAGCAGCGCCGAACCCAGCGCCAGCAGCAGCAGCGCTTCGGCGGCCAGGGCGGGCGGCCGTCGCCACAGCGGCAACTCGCGCCAGGCCTTGGCGCCCGAGTCCGGGGGGCGCAGCGGCGCGATGCCCGGTTCACCGACCTCGTGCACCAGCATCGGCGCAGGCACGCCCTTGAAGCGGTAGCGCCCGTGCATCAGCCAGCGCAGGCGGCCGGCGCGTTCGCCCAGCTCGCCGGCGGCGCGCTGGGCCAGGTTCTGCGCCATGCCCGACATAAGGATCTGTCCCGGCAGCGCCAGGCCCATCAGGCGCGCGGCCACCGGTTTGGCCAGGCCTTCCACTTCGAAGGGCTTGGCGCCGGCCAGCACGTCCCTGGCGTCGTTGGCCCAGGTCATCACGTCGCCGACGTGGATGCCGGTGCGGGCCTTGAGGTCGAAACCCTCGGACTTGCCCAGTTCGTAAAGGCCGCGCTGGTAGCGCAGCGCGAAGTCCAGGGCCTGGATGGGCCGCTCGAACAGGGCCAGCACGCCATCGGCCTTGTCCACCAGCTGGCCGTGGCAGAGCTTCATGGCCTGCAGCATCAGCTGGTCGTGTTTTTGCAGGAAACCGGCCGCGCGGATGTCACCCAGCCTTTCGACCAGGGCGGTGGACTCGACGATGTCGCACACCAGCACCGCGCGCAGCATCGGCTTGACGGCCGGTGCCGCGGGGTTGCTCGGCGTGCGGGATTCGAACACGTCCATTCAGGGGGCCAGTGAGGCGTCCTGTCGGGGTGAACGCAGGCATCCCGGGCGGGAGGACACGGGCTAGGCGCCCAATCGCCAGTGGTCCCCGCCCAGGCGCTTGGCTTCGTACAAGGCCGCGTCGGCCTGGCTGTACCAGGCGGACCAGCCGCCCGGGTCGGCACAGAAAGCGCCGCCAATGCTCACCGAAAAGCGGGTGCCGCGCAGGCTGGGCAGGCGCAGGCTGCGCACCGCGGCCAGCAGGCCCAGGGCGCGGTTGGCCAGTGCGCCCTCGTCGGCCACGCGCAGCACCAGGGCGAATTCGTCGCCACCCAGTCGGCAGGGCAGCTCCAGCGGGCCGGCCAGGCGGCGCACTTCGTCGGCCACCGCGCGCAGGGCGGAATCGCCGGCCAGGTGGCCGCTGCGGTCGTTGATGGCCTTGAAGTGGTCGATGTCCACCAGCAGAAGGGCCAGGCGCAGGCCGGCCAGGGGCTGGCGGCCCAGTTCGTCGAGGTAGCGGTACAGGCCACGGCGGTTGGCCAGGCCGGTCAGGTCGTCGGTGCGCACCAGTTGCTGGGCCACCGTGAGCTCGCTGCGGGTCTGGCGAAGGGTGTCGAGGGTTTGCAGCAGGTCTTCGTTGCGGCGCTTGAGGCTCTGGATCAGCTGGTGCTCGCCGGCCACCAGGTAGGCGAAGCTGCGCTGCATGAAACGCGCGGCCACGGCTGGCTCGCGTTCGAGCACGGCCTGGAAGGCGTCCTGCGTGACTTCATAGAGCACGCCCGGGGTTTCGGCCACGGCGCGGGCGAAACGCTGGTGCCGGCCCAGGAACACCGCCAGTTCGCCGAAATACTGGCCAGGGCCCAGCAGCTTGTCGGCGAGGCCGTCGTCGAAGCCCAGGCGCACTTCGCCAGTGTCGATGAGGAACATGCTCTGGGCCGCTTCGCCGCGCCGGAACAGCTCCTCGCCCGGCAACACGGCCCGGCTCACGCCCGCACCGGCCAGCACCCGGAAGGTGTCCGGGTCGAGCTGCGACGGCAGTCGGGCCTGCGCGTCGTCCCCGCTCGGGGGGGCGACGGTGCCCGGGAAATCGGCGTGGTTCACGATGGAAACGGCCCTCTGTTCAGGCCGAGTGTAACCAAGCCCCGCGTCAAGACACAGAGACGTGCGTCAAATTGTCGCGGCCCCGGCCCGGAGGCCGGGGCCGCGACCACGCTCAGGCGGCGGCCGCCGGGCGCTCCCCGTGGAACTGTTCCTCTTCCGTCGAGCCCTTCAGGGCCACGGTCGAGCTCTGCCCACCCTGGATAGTCTGGGTGATGGCGTCGAAATAGCCGGTGCCGACCTCGCGCTGGTGCTTGACCGCGGTGAAGCCCTTCTCGGCCGCGGCGAACTCCTTCTCCTGCAGCTCGACGAAGGCGCTCATCTGGCGGCGGGCGTAGCCGTGCGCCAGTTCGAACATGCCGTAGTTGAGGCTGTGGAAACCGGCCAGGGTGATGAACTGGAACTTGTAGCCCATCGCGCCCAGCTCCTTCTGGAACTTGGCGATGGTGGCGTCGTCGAGGTTCTTCTTCCAGTTGAAGCTGGGCGAGCAGTTGTAGGCCAGCAGCTTGCCCGGGAACTTCGCGTGGATCGCCTCGGCGAACTTGCGCGCGAACTCGAGGTCGGGCTTGCCGGTCTCGCACCACACCAGGTCGGCATAGGGCGCGTAGGCCAGGCCGCGGCTGATGGCCTGGTCCAGGCCGTTGCGGGTCTTGTAGAAACCCTCGACGGTGCGCTCGCCGGTGCAGAAGGGCTTGTCGTTGTCGTCGATGTCGGAGGTGATCAGGTCGGCGGCCTCGGCGTCGGTGCGCGCCACCAGCAGGGTCGGCACGTTCATGGTGTCGGCGGCCAGGCGCGCGGCGATGAGCTTCTGCACGGCTTCCTGGGTCGGCACCAGCACCTTGCCGCCCATGTGGCCGCATTTCTTCACGCTGGCCAGCTGGTCCTCGAAGTGCACGCCGGCGGCGCCGGCCTCGATCATGGCCTTCATCAGCTCGAAGGCGTTGAGCACGCCGCCGAAACCGGCCTCGGCGTCGGCGACGATGGGCTGCAGGAAATCGATGTCGTCCTTGCCCTCGGCGTGGTGCAGCTGGTCGGCGCGCAGCAGGGTGTTGTTGATGCGCTTGACCACCAGCGGCACGGAATTGGCCGGGTACAGCGACTGGTCGGGGTACATCTCGCCGGCCACGTTGGCGTCGGCCGCCACCTGCCAGCCGCTGAGGTAGATGGCGTTCAGTCCGGCCTTCACCTGCTGCATGGCCTGGTTGCCGGTGAGCGCGCCGAGCGCATTCACGAACGGCTTCTCGCCCAGGTACTTCCACAGCTTCTCGGCGCCCAGGCGGGCCAGCGAGTGTTCGACGTGCACGGTGCCGCGCAGGCGCACCACTTCCTCGGCGCTGTAGCCGCGGCGGATGCCGGCCCAGCGCGGGTCGGTGGCCCACTGCTGCTTGAGTTGTTCGGCGGTGGGGAGTTGGCTGGTCATGGCGGCGTTCCTTGGGTCAGTGGGGAGGGCAAGGCAATCAGTTGAGGCGTTCGTAGGCGGGCAGCGTGAGGAACTCGGCGAGTTCGTCGGCGTGCGTGAGCTGGTCGAGCAGGGCGATGGCCTCGTTGATCTTCGAGGCGCCCGGCAGCTTCATGCGGTCGGCCAGCTTCGAGGGCAGCGCCAGCAGCGCGCGGTCGAACAGCGAGAAGTCCACCGGCGTGCCGTCGTCGAGGTGCAGGTGGCCGTGGTGCAGCCACTGCCACAGCTGGGCGCGGGCGATCTCGGCGGTGGCGGCGTCCTCCATCAGCCAGTGGATGGGCACGCAGCCCTGGCCGTCGAGCCAGGCGGCGAGGTAACGCACGCAGACTTCGACGTTGTTGTCGAAACCCTTGCGCGTGATGCTGCCGATGCTCGGGCGGATCAGCGTGTCGCGGTCCACCTGCACGTCCTCGCGGCGCACCGCGTGCTGGTGGGGGCCGGGCATGCGTTCGTCGAACACCGCGCGCGCCACCGGGATGAGCGCCGGGTGCGCCACCCAGGTGCCGTCGTGGCCGGCGCTGGCTTCGCGCTGCTTGTCGGCGCGCACGCGCGCCAGGGCCTCTTCGTTGGCGATCGGGTCGCCGGCAATGGGGATCTGCGCCGCCATGCCGCCCATCGCGTGCGCGCCGCGGCGGTGGCAGGTCTGGATCAGCAACTCCGAATAGGCCTTGAGGAAGGGCTGGGTCATGCCGACCTGGCCACGTTCGGGCAGCACGCGGTTGCCGTGCCGGCGGAAGGTCTTGAGGTAGCTGAAGATGTAGTCCCAGCGACCGCAGTTCAGGCCGACGATGCGGGTGCGCAGCGCGTGCAGGATCTCGTGCATCTCGAACGCGGCCGGCAGGGTTTCCACCAGCACCGTCACCTTCATGCAGCCGGCCGGCAAGCGCAGGCGCTGCTCGATGAGGGACAGCACCTGCTCCCACAGCGCCGCCTCTTCCATGCACTGCAGCTTTGGCAGGTAGAAGTAGGGGCCGCGGTCCTTCGCCTGCAGCGCCGCGGCGTTGTGGAAGGCGAACAGGCCCAGGTCGAACAGGCTGGCCGAGAGGCGCTCGCCGTCCACCAGCACGTGTTTTTCGTCCAGGTGCCAGCCGCGCGGGCGGACGATGAGGGTGGTGGTCGAGGCCTTGTCGAGCACGTAGTGCTTGCTGCCGTCCGGCGCCATCCAGTCGAGGGTGCCGGCGACGGCCTTGCGCAGCGCGCGCTGGCCGGTGAGCAGGTTGTCCCAGGTGGGGCTGGTGGAATCCTCGAAGTCGGCCATGTAGCAGCTGGCGCCCGAGTTCAGGGCGTTGATGACCATCTTCGGATCGACCGGGCCGGTGATCTCGACGCGGCGGTCGGTGAGCGCGGCCGGGGCCGGGGCCACGGTCCAGTCGCCCTCGCGGATGGCGCGGGTGTCGGCGCGGAAGTCGGGCAACTCGCCGGCGTCGAAGCGGGCCTGGCGCTGGCGGCGGGCGGCCAGCCGGGCCTGGCGCTCGCCTTCGAAGGCGCGGTGCAGGTCCACCAGGAAGGCCAGGGCGGCCGGGCCGAGCAGGTCTTCCTGGCCGGGCAGCCGGGGGCCCACGAGTTCCACGGGCGGATGGGTCGGGGAAGCGATGGCGGCCATGGGCGGCTCCGGTGTCGGGTCGGATTCGACTCTGGACCCCGGAATCTCGATTTGACAAAGCAAATGTTTTGATAACTAATATAAGCCACGCTTATAAACACGCTGAAACAGGGGCTTATGGCCGGTCCCAACGCCCGGTTCTATTACAAAGGCGACCGCCTCAAGCCGGTTCGCGCCTTTTGCCAGGTGGCCCGGCTGGGTTCCGTCTCACGCGCGGCCGAGGCGCTCTTCCTCAGCCAACCAGCCGTGACCCTGCAGGTGCAGGCCCTGGAGCGGGAGCTGGGCACGGCCCTGTTCGAGCGCATCGGCCGCCGTTTCAGCCTCACCCGCGAGGGCCAGGTGCTGTACGACCTGGCCCGGCCGCTGGTGGAGGGGCTGGACGGGCTGGAGGGCGAATTCCGCAGCCGCATCAAGGGCCTGCAGGCCGGCGAGCTGCACGTGGCGGCCGGCAGTTCGACCATCCTCTACCTGTTGCCCAAGCTGGTGCAGGCCTTCCGGACCCAGTACCCGGAGGTGCAGCTGGTGCTGCACAACGTCACCGGCCAGGACGGCCTGGGGCTGCTGCGCTCGGACGGCGTCGACCTGGCCGTGGGCTCGATGCTGGACGTGCCCACCGACCTGGCCTACGCGCCGGTCTATTCCTTCGACCCTATGCTGATCTGCCCGCCCGGGCACCCGCTGGCGGACAAACCCGACCTGCGGCTCGAGGACCTCTCGCCCTACGGCCTGATCCTGCCGCCGCGCCGGCTCACCACCTACCGGCTGGTGGACCTGGTATTCCAGCAGCGGCGCGTGCCCTACACGGTGGCGCTGGAAGTGGGCGGCTGGGAGGTGATCAAGCAGTACGTGGCCATGGGCCTGGGCATCAGCATCGTCACCGCCATCTGCCTCACCGACGCCGACAAGGAGCGCCTGGTGGCGCGCAGCCTGGCCGAGTATTTCCCGCCGCGCAGCTACGGCGTGGTGATGCGCAAGGGCAAATACCTCAGCCCGCAGGCGCGCGCGTTCGTGGACCTGGTGAAGCCGGGGCTGTTCGAGCGCCGCGACTACTTCGACGCCGGGCACTCCGAACGCTAGGGCTCAGAGCGTGTCGCGGTTGCGGCCCACGTGCGGGCGGTAGAGCGCGCGGATGCGGGCCATGTCGGCCTCGAAGTCGTCGGTGAGTTCGACCAGCTGGTCGAGCACGATGGTTTTTTCCGGGTAATGGAAGGCGGCGCAGAACACCGGCACGCCGGCCTGGCGGGCGATCTTCCAGAACCCCGGCTTCCAGCGCTCCACCCGGCGACGGGTGCCTTCGGGCGCCAGCAGGAACCAGATGTTGGCGGTCTCGCGGATGCGCGCGGCCGACTGGTCGACGATGCCCCCCGGCGCGCTGCGGTCCACCGGGATGCCGCCGAACCAGCGCAGCAGCCAGCCCAGCGGGCCCTTGAACAGCTCGGCCTTGGCCATGAAGGCGATGTCCAGGCCCATGGCCAGCTTCGCGGCCAGGCCCCAGACCGCGTCCCAGCCCGAGGAATGCGGCGCGACGATGATGACCACGCGGTCGAGGTCGGGCCACTCGCCGGTGACGCGCCAGCCGCCCAGCCGCAGGATGCTGCGGCCGAACCAGCGGCCCAGGGCGGAACCCACGCGCGGCGCTTTCGGCGGCAGGGCCGGGACGACGGGCCTCATTCGCGGTCCCAGCCCGAACTGCTGCGCTGGCGCTTCACGGTGGAGCGCTCGCGCTTGGCGCCAAGCCGGCGCTCCTTCGAGCCCTTGGTGGGTTTGGTGGCGATGCGCTTCTTGGGCGCGACGGTGGCGGCGGCGATGAGCTCCGCCAGGCGCTCGCGGGCGTCTTCGCGGTTGCGGTCCTGGGTGCGGAAACGCTGGGCGCTGAGCACCAGCACGCCTTCGTCGGTGAGGCGGCGGTCGCGCCGGGCCAGTAGGCGCGCGCGCACCGGTTCCGGCAACGAGGGCGAGTTGGCCACGTCGAAACGCAGCTCCACCGCGGTGGAGACCTTGTTCACGTTCTGCCCGCCCGGTCCGCCCGAGCGCACGAAACGCTCGACCAGCTCGTCGTCGGGAATGGCCAGCGTCGGCGTCACCTGCAGCATGCCCGCGATTGTAATGCGTGCCTGAACCAGGTGTACCAGGTTGATTTTATTGGCTGGTGAAGCAGGTGTACCAGGTTGATTTTATTGCCCGCCAAGCCGCCCGCAGGAATCACGACGATGGGGCCGGGCAATAAAATCAACCTGGTACACGGCTACAATCCCGCCGGCATGCACGGCCTCAATCCCCCACAGAAAGAAGCGGTCGCCTACACGACCGGCCCCCTGCTCGTGCTGGCCGGCGCCGGCAGCGGCAAGACGCGCGTGATCACCGAGAAGATCGCCCACCTGATCGCCTCGGGCCAGCGCGAAGCCCGCCACATCGCCGCCATCACCTTCACCAACAAGGCGGCCAAGGAAATGCGCGAGCGCGTCGCCAGGCGCATCAAGGGCGACGCGGCCGACGGCCTCACGGTCACCACCTTCCACTCGCTGGGCCTGCGCTTCCTGCAAATCGAACACGACAAGGCCGGCCTGCGCCGCGGCTTCTCGATCTTCGACGCCGACGACCAGATGGCCATCATCAAGGACCTGGCGCCCAACGGCCTGAAGAACGACGCGCTCTACGCGCTGCAGAACCTCATCAGCACCGCCAAGAACAACGCCCTCACGCCCGAGCAGGCCGCCGAGGCCGCGCGCAGCACCCGCGAGCGCGAGGCCGCCGGCATCTATGCCCGCTACCAGGAGCGCCTGCAGGCCTTCAACGCGGTTGACTTCGACGACCTGATCCGCCTGCCGCTGCAACTGCTGGAAGCCGACGCCGACCTCGCCGCCGGCTGGCGCGAGCGCCTGCGCTACCTGCTGGTGGACGAGTGCCAGGACACCAACGGCGCCCAGTACCGCCTGCTCAAGCAGCTGGCCGGCCCCAAGGGCAACATGACCTGCGTGGGCGACGACGACCAGAGCATCTACGCCTGGCGCGGCGCCCAGCCCGAGAACCTGGACCTGCTGGCCCAGGACTACCCGAACCTCAAGGTCATCAAGCTCGAGCAGAACTACCGCTGCTCCGGCCGCATCCTGCGCTGCGCCAACACGCTGATCGCGAAGAACCCGCACGCCCACCTCAAGCAGCTCTGGAGCCAGCACGGCGACGGCGAGCCGGTGCGAGTCTGGGCCTGCCGCAACAACGAGCACGAAGCCGAGCGCGTCGCCGCCGAGATCCACTACCTGCACCAGGCCAAGGAAATCCCCTGGGGCGAATTCGCCCTGCTCTTCCGCGGCAACCACCAGTCGCGGCCGCTGGAAAAGGCGCTGCAGCTGCTGCGCATCCCCTACCACCTGACCGGCGGCACCGCCTTCTTGGAACGCGCGGAAGTGAAGGACGTGCTCAGCTGGCTGCGCGTGCTGGCCAACCCCGACGACGACGCCGCCTTCCTGCGCGCCATCGCCGCGCCCAAGCGCGAAGTTGGCGCCACCACGCTGGAAAAACTCGCCGCCATGGCCCAGACCGCCGGCATGCCGCTGTCGAAGGCCGCCGGCCAGATCGGTTTCCTCAAGCAGCTCACGCCGCGCGCCGCCGCCGGCCTGGACGAATTCACCCGCGTGGTGGACGCCCTGCGCGACGACGCCGAGCGCCTGACCCCGGCCGAACTGGTGCCGCAGCTGGCCGAACGCAGCGGCCTGCTGGGCATGATCCGCAGCCAGTGCAAGGACGAAGCCTCGTTCCTGCGCCGCAAGGCCAATCTCGACGAGCTGGCCTCGTGGTTCGAAGGCGCGCGCGGCGGCGGTCCCGGCGAACTGGCCGCGCAGCTGGCCCTGCTCTCGAACGCCGACCGCGGCGAGCCCGGCAACGCCGTGCGCCTGATGAGCCTGCACGCCGCCAAGGGCCTGGAGTTCCGCGTGGTGTTCGTGGTCGGCTGCGAGGACGGCAACCTGCCGCACGAAGCCAGCCTCGAGGAAAACCGCCTCGAGGAAGAGCGCCGCCTGATGTACGTGGGCATCACCCGCGCCAAGGAACGGCTGTACCTGGCCCACAGCGCCGAGATCAAGCGCTGGGGCGAGCTGCAGCACCTGCTGCCCAGCCGCTTCCTGGACGAGTTGCCGGCCGGCGACCTGCTGCGCGACGGCAGCGACCCCGAGCGCGAAACCGCCGAAAAGAAGCAGCGCGGCCGCGCCCACATGGACGCCATCGCCGCGCTGTTCAACGACTGAGCGGCGCGCTTACAGCGCCGACACCAGCGAGAAGTCCATGCTGTCCACGTCGTGGGTGCCGCCGCCCTGGCCGGCGCCGACGCCACCGCCGACCACCACGCGGAAGCCCACGTCCTGCACGCCCTCGCGGCCGATCACCGCGTAGATGCCGTCCTTCACGCCGAAGTCGCCGCCGGCGCCGCCGATCTTCCCGGACACGCCGCCCTTGGGCCCGGCGAATATCGTCACCGTGCCTTCCATGCTTATTTCCACCTCGGCATGCATGCCCAGGTCGGCGCCCAGGTCCTTGAGCGGGCCGAGCTTCACCTTGCGCGTGCCGATGATGTTCACCTCGGCCACGAACTTGATCTTGCCGCAGGTCACTTCCACCGAAAACGCGTCGGACATGGCCCACTTGCCCGAACCCCACTGCGAGGCCGCGCTGCAGGCCGGCGCATCCACGGCCACGTCGGGCGCGGCACCGTCGGCGTCGCCGCCGGGGCGGTAGCAGGCGCTGCCGGTGGGCGCGGCGTGGCTGTAGCCGAAGGCCACCTCGCGCTGCACGTGGCCATGCATGTTGTGCACGGCCTGCTCGATGTCGATGCGCGTCAGGTCGTGCCAGCCGCCCGGCGGCAGGTTGCTGGCGATGGCCGTGGACAGCCCATAGGCCTCGCGGAAGAACACCCGCATTTGTTCTTCGTAATCGCGCACGAAGGGCGTGAACTCGACGAGGTTGCGCTCCACCTCGCGGCGGCTGATGGCGCAGCACTCGTCCGTGGTGCTGCCCACCGGGCATTTCGAATCGCGCCAATAGCGCTCGTACAGGCGGTCGGCCGCCTTCTCCATCTCGTACTCGGCGCGCGCCACGTCCAGGGCCGCGAAACGCGTGGGCACGTTGCCCGACAGGATCAGCTGCTCCTTGCCGGCATTGAGCACGTGCATCTCGGTGTCGATGGGCTCGATCATCCACAGCGGCGAGGCCTTGGTGTGGATGATCTGCTGGATGGTCTCGCCCAGCGTCATGCGCTTCACCACCAGCGCCTGCGTGGGCGCGGCCATGGTGGCGCGCAGCGCGGCGGCTTTTTCGCGGGCGGCCAGGAAACGCGCCGAGGCACGCTCGTAATAGCCGCCGTAGCTGGCGTCGGCGGCGGGATAGAGGATTTCCGGCCAGGCGATCTGCCCCCGCTTCGACAGATCCAGGGCCACCCACAGCGGCAGGTGCAGGTCGCCGTGCGTCTCTTCCAGCCAGGGCTGCTCGGTCCACTGCCGCAGCTCTTCGGGGCTGCCGGCGGGCGGCGGCGGTTCGGCCGGCGTTTCGGCGACCTCGGTCGAACGCACCGGCACCGGCTTGGCCGGGTTGCCGCGCAGGCGCCAGACGGCGCGCGGCATCAGCGCGCGCGCCTCGTCCTCGCGCTCCTGCTTCAGCAGCACGTGCACCAGGTTGCGGGCGGCTTCGCTCATCTCCGGGTTCATCGCCAGCGCTTCGCGCAGCGGGGCTTCGGCGTCCTCGTGGCGGCCCAGCAGCACCAGCGCGTGGCCGCGGTTGTTGAGCAACGCGGCCTGTTCGCGCATGCCCAGCGGCGCGGCGTCGTCGGCGACTTCGCGCGCTTCGGCTTCTTCCAGCAGCGCCAGCGCCACCGCCGGCAGTCCCTGGCTGTTGGCCACGGCGGCCAGGTTCACCAGCGGCGTGGCGTCGTCCTCGTCCTGCTCCTGCGCCACCAGCAGGTTGGCCACCGCGCCCCAGGTGTCGCCGGTGGCCATCAGCGGCAGGGCGTGGGAGAGCAGCAGGTCCGGCTGGTCGGCCTGGTCGCTGTCGCGCAGGGTCTCGAGCAGGTCCTCGCCGCCCTCGGCGGCTTCCACGCGCGCCGCGAGCAACGCGAGTGCGTCGTCGAAATCGATGTCTTCGGCCTGCTCCGGGTCCACCGCCGCGGTGGCGCGGGCGCCGGCGCGGGTGAGTTTCTCCAGTTCGCGGTCGATGTCCTTCGACAGCACGGCGGTGGCGCTGTGCAGGAAGCCGGCGTCCCCGCCGGTGGCGCCGCCCTCGCCCGCCACCGGCGCTGCGGCGACCGGCGCGGCGGGTTCATCGCCGCCGCCGGCCAGCGTGTAGGCCAGGGCCGGGCCGGCCAGGGCCGCGGCGACCACCAGGCCCTTGCCTGCCTTGGGCAGGGCCGCGAACGCGCGCTGGCCGGCACGCAGCCATTCGGTGGCGCGCGCCGCCGGGAGTTTGCTTTGCATGTTCCATCCTTCGTATTTCCGGGGACTGTCGCCCCGGGCAAGAAACAGCAGGACGGCGAATCCGCCCCGCCCCGGCCGGGGCGCGGTCGGCCGGGATTCACCTTCAGGGGCCCGTCGTGGGGAATTCGGTCATGCGCCTCGGCTAAACTCGGCGGCCTTGATTGGAAGGAAGCCGCCGATGTCCCTGCCCCGCACCCTGGTCCTGTCCACCCTCGTGCTCGCGCTGGCGGCCTGCCAGACCGCCCCGGCCCCGCGCCCGGTGGCTACCGAACCCGCGCCGGCCCCGGCGCCCGTGGCCGCGCCCGCCGGCCCGGCCGCCAACGACAACCTCAATGCCGTGGCCTGGGTGCAGACCGCCGAGGAATACCAGCTGCTGTCGGGCCAGGTGTACCGCGCCGCGCTGGCCGAGCTCGACCGCGCCATCAAGACCCCGGGCTGGGACGCCCTGGTGCCGTCCGAGCGCGCCAACCCGGCCGACGGCCTGCCGCCGGCGGTAATCGTGGACATCGACGAGACCGTGCTCGACAACTCGCCCTACCAGGCCCGCCTGGTGCGCGACGGCGCCAGCTACAACGAAGTCACCTGGGACGGCTGGGTGCGCGAGGAAAAGGCCCTGCCGGTACCCGGCGCGGTCGAGTTCGCCCAGGCCGCCGCCGCCCGCGGCGTGACCATGTTCTACGTCTCCAACCGCGCCGCCCACCTCGAGGAGGCCACCCTGGCCAACCTGCGCAAGGCCGGCTTCCCGATCGAGAGCAAGGACCAGTTCCTGGGCCTGGGCTTCTTCGTGGAAGGCTGCGAGCAGCAGGGTTCGGAAAAGGGCTGCCGCCGCCAGCACGTGGGCCGCACGCACCGGGTGCTGATGCAGTTCGGCGACCAGAT
This sequence comes from Arenimonas malthae CC-JY-1, assembly GCF_000747075.1. Taxonomy (GTDB): domain Bacteria; phylum Pseudomonadota; class Gammaproteobacteria; order Xanthomonadales; family Xanthomonadaceae; genus Arenimonas; species Arenimonas malthae. The sequence continues at coordinate 33,757 of NZ_AVCH01000011.1, read as the reverse complement.
CGGCGACATGGTGAGCATCGAGGCCAACAACCCGGCCGGCCGCAAGGACGCCTTGCGCCCCTACCTGGCCTGGTTCGGCGAACGCTGGTTCGTGCTGCCCAACCCGACCTACGGCAGCTGGGAGCCGGCCCTGTTCAACAACGCCTGGGAGCTGCCGGAGGCCGAGCGCCGCCGCATGAAGCTCGACGCGCTCAAGTACGCCGAGTAAACCCATGATCCCCGCCCGCGACCGCCTGATCTTCGCCCTGGACGTGCCCACCGCCGCCGAGGCCACCGCCTGGGTGGACCGGCTGGGCGACTCGGTGTCCTTCTACAAGATCGGCATGGAGCTGCTCACCAGCGGCGACTACTTCCGGGTGCTGGAAGACCTGGCGGGCCGCGGCAAGCAGGTGTTCGTGGACCTGAAGTTCCATGACGTACCGGCCACCGTGGCCGCCACCATCCGCGGCCTGCGCCGCTACCCGGTGTCGCTGTGCACCATCCACGGCCAACATCACGGCATGATGTACGCCGCTTCGCAGGAGAAGGGCGACATTCGCCTGCTGGCGGTGACCGTGCTGACCTCCATGGATCGCAGCGATCTTCGCCAATTGGGCATCGATCGTGAGCCCTCCGAAGTAGTGGTCGAACGCGCCCTGGCGGCCCAGGCCGCCGGCTGCGACGGCGTCATCGCCTCGGGCCAGGAGGCCGCGGCGCTGCGCCAGGCCACGGGTCCGGGATTCCTGGTGGTTTGCCCCGGCATCCGCCCCGCCGGCCCGTCGGGGGACGACCAGAAGCGCACGGTGGACGTGGCCCAGGCCTTCGCCGCCGGCGCCGACTACATCGTGGTGGGCCGCCCCATCCGCCAGGCCGCCGACCCGGTGGCCGCGGCCGAGCTGATCCAGTCCCAGGTCGCGGCGGCCCTGTCCCGCTGAGGCGCCCGCGGCCCGGCCGCGAACGGGCCCTGAACATCCGATCTGCTAGATTCAGCGCCCGAATGACCGGTCCCGACCGCCCCATGACCCGATTCCGACCCGCCCGGGCCCTGGCCGCCCTGCTCCTGCTGGTGCTGGCCCTGGTGGCCTGCCGCCGCGAGCCCGCCGACCTGGCCGCCGTGCCCGGCGACCCGGTGGGCGCCGTGCAGGCCCAGGTGAAGGCCCTGCGCGACAACGACCTGGTGCGCTATTCCCGCCTGAGCCTGCCGCCCGAGCTGCACGCCCGCAGCGAGGCGCTCTGGGCCCGCCGCCAGGCCGAGGCCGAGCCGGTGGACCCGGAAGACGCCCGCGAATACGCCGACATGATGGCCCGCCTCACCGCACCGGACGCCGAGAAGGCCCTGATGCGCGACCTCGAGCCCAAGCTGGCCAAGTTCCAGGCCGAGGCCGCCGGCCAGTGGCCGCTGATGCAGGCCACCGCCTCGATCTTCCTGGGCGCCGCCATCCAGGCCAACACCGAGCTCAGCGCGGCCGAAAAGGAGCACGGCGCCGCCGTGGTCGAGGCCCTGCTGGCCTGGGCCCAGCCCGAGCTGTTCACCGACCGCGAGCGCGCCCGCCGCGCCGTGGCCGCGCTCAGCCGCACCGCCCGCGAGCTGGAGCTGCCCACGCTGGAACAGGCCCGTGCCCTGCCGATGATGCCGGCCATGGAAAAGGGCGGCGTCGCCCTGGCCGGGCTGAAGGAGGTCGCACGCGCCTACGACTTCGACCTCGACCAGTCGCTGGACCAGGCCACCGTCGAGCTCGTTTCCAGCGAAGGCGACCGCGCCCAGGTGAAGGTCAGCTACCCGCTGCTCGGCAAGCCGGTGGCCTTCGAGATCGAGATGCAGCGCGTGGGCGACGGCTGGTACAGCGCCGACGCCATCGAACAGACCGAAACCGAGCTGGCGGAAGCCGGCCCGGTGCCCGCCGAAGCCGCCGGAGTCGCGGCGCCGGCCCCGGAAGCCGGCAACGCCGGCTGAGCCCCGCCCCATGGATGCCACCACCCCGCCGCCGCCCGGCCAGGCCCCCGCGTCGCGCCCGCGCGCCCGCCCCCCGCTGTGGGCGCGCTTCATGGAAAAGCTGCTGCAGCCCTGGATCCAGATCCAGCGCGAGCCGGTGGTGCCGCCGTTTTCGCTCGACCGCCCGGTTTGTTACGTCATCGAGAACTACGGGCTCTCGAACACCCTGATCCTGGACCGCGCCTGCCGCGAGGCCGGCCTGCCGTCGCCGCTGGCGGCGCTGCCGGGCGACCCGCTGGGCCGCAAGCGCGCCTACGTGGCGCTGTCGCGCCGGCGCGCGGGCCTGTTCGGCCGGCCCAAGAACCGCAGCCATTCCGACGCGCTCTCGCGCCTGCTGATGGCACACCGGCTCTACCCCGACCAGGACGTGCAGCTGGTGCCGGTGTCGATCTTCGTCGGCCGCGCGCCCACCCGGCAGTCGGGCTGGTTCTCGGTGCTGTTCTCGGAGAACTGGGCGCTGGTGGGCCGCTTCCGCCGCCTGCTGGCCATCCTGCTCAACGGCCGCGACACCCTGGTGCAGTTCTCGCCCGGCGTGCGCGTCTGGGAGATCCTGGGCGAAGAGCTGCCGCACGAGCGCCAGGTGCGCAAGGTCAGCCGCGTGCTGCGCGCGCACTTCCGCCGCACCAAGACCGCGGTCATCGGCCCCGACCTGTCCACCCGCCGCCTGCTGGTGGACCGCGTGCTCGACGCCGAGCCGGTGCGCAAGGCCATCAACGACCAGGCCCGCCGCGACGGCACCGAATACCTCGACGCCTGGAAGAAGGCGCACGGCTTCGCCTGGGAAATCGCCGCCGACTATTCCAACCCGGTGGTGCGATCGGCCTCGTTCGCGCTCACGGGGTTCTGGAACCGCATCTACGACGGCGTCAACGTCAACCACATCGACACGCTCAAGCAGGTCGCGCCCGGGCACGAGGTCATCTACGTGCCCTGCCACCGCAGCCACATGGACTACCTGCTGCTGAGCTACCTGCTCTACACCCGCGGCATCGTGCCGCCGCACATCGTGGCAGGCGTGAACCTGAACATGCCGGTGATCGGCCCCATCCTTCGCCGTGGCGGCGCCTTCTTCATCCGCCGCTCGATCCGCGGCAACGCGCTGTACGCGGCGGTGCTGGGCGAATACGTGGCGCAGCTGGTGTCGGAAGGGTTCTCGCTGGAGTACTTCATCGAAGGCGGCCGCTCGCGCACCGGCCGGCTGCTGCCGCCCAAGGGCGGCATGATCGTGATGACGCTCAAGGCCTTCCTGCGCGCGCCGCGCCGCAAGGTGGTGTTCCAGCCGGTGTACATCGGCTACGAGAAGCTGATCGAGGGCAAGAGCTACCTCGACGAGCTCACCGGCCGGCCCAAGGAAAAGGAAACGATCTGGGCCCTGCTCAAGGCCGCGGCCGGCATTCTGCGCCAGCATTACGGCAAGGTGGCGGTGAACTTCGGCGAGCCGATCTTCCTGGACCAGGTGCTCGAGCAGATCGCCCCGGACTGGCGCGAACGCAACGCCGCCGAGCCCGACGAGAAGCCGGCCTGGCTCAACGACGCGGTGGAGGACATCGCCACCCGCATCCAGGTCAACATCAACCGCGCCGCCGACGTGAACCCGGTGAACCTGCTGGCGCTGGCCCTGCTGGCCACGCCCAAGCACGCCATGTCCGAGGCCGACCTGCTGGCGCAGCTGGCGCTGTACAAGAAGCTGCTGGCGTCGCTGCCGTATTCCGACCGCGTCACCGTGACGACCATGGACCCGGCGGCGATCATCGCCTACGGCGAGAAGATCGGCGTGCTCACCCGCACCGTGCACCCGCTGGGCGACGTGCTCAGCGTCGAGGGCGAAACGGCGGTGCTGCAGAGCTACTTCCGCAACAACGTGCTGCACCTGTTCGCGGCCGCGGCCTGGGTGGCGCTGTGTTTCCAGAACAACCGCCGCATGAGCCGCGCCGGCCTGCTGCGCCTGGGCCGCACGATCTACCCGTTCGTGCAGGAAGAGCTGTTCCTGCCCTGGGACGCCGACGGCTTCGCCGAGCGCCTGGACGCCACCGTGGACCTGTTCGTGGCCGAGGGCCTGCTGTCGGTGGCCAGCGAGGACGACGGCGGCTACATCTCGCGCGGCCCGGGCCAGACCGACGAGGTCTTCCGCCTGCGCGCCATCTCGCACAGCCTGCAGCAGGCCTTCGAACGCTATTTCATCGCCATCACCACGCTGGTGAAGAACGGCCCGCGCACGCTCAGTGCCGGCGAGCTCGAGAGCCTGTGCCAGCTCACCGCCCAGCGCCTGAGCCTGCTGTACGCGCCGGCGGCGCCGGAGTTCTTCGACAAGACGCTGTTCCGCGGCTTCATCCAGAAGCTGCGCGAGATGAAGCTGGTGTGGGTGGGCGAAAACGGCAAGCTCGACTTCGACGAGCCGCTGATGGCCTGGGAAAAGGACGCCAAGGTGGTGCTGGGCCGCGACCTGCGGCACACCATCGCCAAGCTTTCGCCGGAGGCGGTGAGCAAGGTGGCCCAGTCCACCGGCGGCGGCAACCTGCCGGCCTGAGCCGGCGGGATCAGGCGTCGAGGTCGGGGATCAGCCGGCTCTCGAGCGCGGTGATCATGTCCTTGATGCGCAGCTTGCGCTTCTTCAGGCGCTTGAGCGTGAGCTCGTCGGCGCCGCGGTCGGCGGCGAGGCGGGCGATGGCCTCGTCCAGGTCGCGGTGCTCGACCCGGAGCTCAACCAGCTGGGCGGCGATTTTCCCGGGATCTTCCGTGGCCATGCCTCTCTCCCTGACACCGCTAGCCTAGCGCCCCGGCACGGCCGGCGACAGGGGTTAGAATGCCCGCCCCGCTGTCCCGCCCCGATGCCATGACCCTGGTCCTGCACGATCCCTTGCCCCGCCAGCCCGCGCCCGAAGGCGCCGCGCCCCGGAAGCAGGCGCACGAACGCCAGAAGCTGGCCAAGCGCCTGCGCCGCCAGGTGGGCCAGGCCATCGCCGACTTCGGCATGATCGAGGACGGCGACAAGGTGATGGTCTGCCTGTCCGGCGGCAAGGACAGCTACGCCATGCTCGACATCCTGCTGCAGCTGCAGAAGAAGGCGCCGGTGCGCTTCGAGCTGGTGGCGGTGAACCTGGACCAGAAGCAGCCGGGCTTCCCGGAACACGTGCTGCCCGATTACCTCGCGTCCATCGGCGTGCCCTTCACCATCCTCGAGCAGGACACCTATTCGGTGGTCAAGCGCGTGGTGCCCGAGGGCAAGACGATGTGCTCGCTGTGCTCGCGCATGCGCCGCGGCGCGCTGTACGCGCATGCGAAGGCGCAGGGCTTCACCAAGATCGCGCTCGGCCACCACCGCGACGACCTGGTGGCCACCTTCTTCCTGAACCTGTTCTTCCACGCCAAGCTGGCCTCGATGCCGCCCAAGCTCATGAGCGACGACGGCGAGCACGTGGTGATCCGGCCGCTGGCCTATTGCCGCGAAGCCGACCTCGTCGAATACGCCGACTGGAAGGCCTTCCCCATCATCCCGTGCACGCTCTGCGGCTCGCAGGAGAACCTGCAGCGCAAGCAGGTGGGCCGCATGATGGCCGCGTGGGAGAAGGAAAGCCCCGGCCGCATCGACACCATCGCCAGGGCGCTGGCCGACGTGCGTCCCTCGCAGCTGGCCGACCCCAGGCTCTTCGACTTCCTCGCGCTCGGCCGCCAGGGCGACAGCCCGCTGCCCGACGCCCACGCCTGGCTCGCCGGCGACCCCGAATCCTGATTTTTCTTTGATTGGAATCTTGATGTTTTTCCGGAACCTGACGTTTTTCCGTTTTCCCGCCACCCTCGCCAAGACCCTGACCGACCTCGATGAACGCCTGGAGGAATGCCGGCTCAAGCCGGTCGGTCCTTCCGAGCTGATGTCGCGCGGCTTCGTTTCGCCCTTCGGTCGCGACGAGGCGGCCATGAGCCACCGCGTCGGCGACGGCATCTGGATCACGCTGGGCGGCGAAGACCGCCTGCTGCCCTCGGCCGTGGTCAACGACCAGCTCGGCCGCAAGATCGCCGAGATCGAGGAAAAGGAAGGCCGGCGCCTGGGCGGCCGCGCCCGCAAGCGCATGAAGGAAGACATCGTGATGGAGCTGCTGCCGCGCGCCTTCGTGCGCCCGGTGCGCTGCCACGCCACCCTCGACCTCGAGCATGGCTTCATCGCCGTCGACACCAGCTCGCGCAAGACCGCCGAGAACCTGGTGTCGGAACTGCGCCACGCGCTGGGCAGCTTCCCGGCCCTGCCGCTGAACGCCGAGACCTCGGTGCGCGCGGTGATGACCGGCTGGCTGGCCGGCGAGCCCCTGCCCGGCGGCCTGGTGCTGGGCGACGAGTGCGAGCTCAAGGACCCCGTGGACGGCGGCGCCGTGGTGCGCTGCAGCCGCCACGAGCTGCAGACCGACGAGATCCGCAAGCACCTCGAATCCGGCAAGCAGGTCACGCGCCTGGCGCTGGTGCTCGACGACCACGTCGGCTTCGTGCTCGGCGAGGACCTGGTCGTGCGCAAGCTCAAGTTCCTCGACGGCGCCGTCGACCAGCTCGAAGGCACCGAACGCGACGGCCTGCACGCCGAACTCGACGCCCGCTACGCCCTGATGGCCGGCGAACTCAAGCGCCTGTTCGCCGTGCTCGGCGGCGTCCTCAAGTTCAGCGCCGCCGAAGCCTGAGCCCCGCCGTTCCCGCCGCTGTTCCGTAGGAGCGGCTTCAGCCGCGAAGCTTCTCGCGAAGAGCTTCGCGGCTGAAGCCGCTCCTACACAACGCACGCGGCCGTCCTTGGTAGATTAGCCCCATGTTCCTGCGACTCCCCCGCCCGGCCCCGCCCGCGCCCGAAACCCGCGCGCTGGCCCTGGCCGACGGCGGCGCCGTGCCGGTGCGCTGGGTGCGCGACCGCCGCGCACGCCGGCTGCGCCTGATCGTTTCCGACAAGGGCGCGCGCCTCACGCTACCCATGACGGCCTCGGTGCGCCTGGCCGAAAACTTCCTGCTCGAGCACCGCGACTGGCTCCTCGCCCAGCTGGCGAAACAGGCGCCCGCCGACGCGCCGCCCTTCGGCCGCGGCCAGCACGAGCCCTTGCCCCTGCGCGGCGAACGCGTGCCGCTGAGCTGGCACGAAGGCCGCTTCGCCCGCGCCCGCCTGGGCGAACACGGCATCGAACTGCACCTGCCCGAACGCGCCGACGACCGCCGCATCCGCGCCGCGCTGCGCGAGTTCTACCTCGAACAGGCGCGCGCCGACCTCGGTGCCTGGGTGCCGAAATACCTGCCCACGCTGCCGCGCGCGCCCATGGCCTTCCGGCTGCGCCCGCTGTCCTCGCTCTGGGGTTCGCTCAGCCCCTCCGACGCGCTCTCGCTGGACCTGGCGCTGGTGCTGGGCCGGCCCTCGGCCTTCGAATACGTGCTGGTGCACGAGCTCTGCCACCTGATCCACGCCAACCACTCGCGCCGCTTCTGGCGCGAAGTGGAGGCGCGCTGCCCGGCCTGGCGCGACGAGCGCGATTACCTGCGCGGCGAGGGGCTGGCCTTGAAGGGAACGCTGGCGCGTTTGATCCGGTAACCGACCCACCGGAAACCGCCGTGGAACCGATGCCCCGCCTGCTTGCCGCCGCGCTCGCGGCCGTCCTGCTCGCCGCCTGCGGCAAGGCCGAAGAAAAGGCCGACGAAACCCTGGTCGAAAAGGCCATCGAGGCCAGCAGCGGCCAGCACGCCGAGGTCGACATCGCCGACGGCCAGCAGACCGTCACCATCGAAACCGAGGAAGGCACCTACGTCGCCACCAGCGGCGACGACGTGCGCCTGCCCGACACCTTCCCCGCCGACGTGCGCCTGCCCGAAGACGGCCGGCTGGTCACCGCCATGAGCCTGGGCGAGGCGGTGTCGGTGAGCCAGCGCAGCCCGCGCGCGGCGGCGCTGGTGTTCGCGGAATTCCGCCAGGCGCAGGTGGCGCAGGGCTGGACGGAATCGGCCGTGCTCGAACAGGCGCCGATCTACGTGGCCGGCTTCACCAAGGACCAGCGCCGCATGGAAGCCAACTTCGTGGCCGAGGCCGACGGCGGCACCACGCTGGCCGTCACCGTGCAGCCGGGCGCCGATTAAGCGCGCAGGAACGCCAGCACCGGCGCCGCCACGGCGTCCGGCTGCTCCATGTGCAGGTGGTGGCTGCCCGGCAGCACGCACGCGCGGCCATCGCGCAGGCAGGCCAGGCGCGCCTCGCGCACCGCGGCGGTGAAATACGGCGGCGCCGGGTCGGCCGCCACCACCAGCACCGGCGCCTCGATGGCGCGCAGCAGCGACTGCACCGCCACCTCGTCCATGCGCACGTGGCCGGGCAGGGTCAGGCGCGGGTCGCTGCGCCAGGCGAAACCGCCGCGCACCGGCTGCAGGTTGCGTTCGACGATCAGGCGCGCGGAAGCCGGGTCCATCTGCGTGGCGGTGAGGCGCATGGCCACCGCGGTGTCGAGGTCGGGGATCACGCGCGCCGGCCGGGTGCCACGCGCGCGGCGGGCGCGCACGGCGTCGCGCAGGCGGCTGCCGGCCAGCGTAGGGTCGCCCGCCACCGGCCCCAGCGCTTCCACCAGCGCCAGCCGGCGCACGCGCTCCGGCGCCGCCGCGGCCAGCGCGCAGGCGATGGCGCCGCCCATGGAATGGCCCAGCAGGTCGGCCTGCTCCCAGCCCAGCGCGTCGAGCACGTCCAGCACGTCGTGCAACCAGTCGGCGAAGGCGTAGTCGTAGCCCGGCGCGCGGTGCGAACTGGCGCCATGGCCCGGCAGGTCCAGCGCCACCCAGTCGAACTCCGCCAGCCAGGGCGACAGCGGCACGAAGCTGGCGGCGTTGTCGAGCCAGCCATGCAGGCACAGCAGCCGCGGACCGCCCGCACGGCCGCCGCGCAGGGCCGCCAGCGGGCCGCGCGCGGTTTCGATGCGTTGTTCGTGCATCAGTGCGGCCAGCCCTGCAGCTGGCGGCGGGCGATGGCGGCGAGCGCGGCCACGTGGCCGGGCTCGTCGTTGAGCGCGCTGATGTAGCGCAGCGCCTCGCCGCCGGCGTGGCGGAAGGCCTCGCCGTTTTCGACGGCGATCTCTTCCAGCGTCTCCAGGCAGTCCACCGCGAAGCCCGGGCAGACCACGTCCACGGTCTTCACGCCGTCGCGGGCCAGGGCCTCGAGGGTCTTGTCGGTGTAGGGCTGCAGCCATTCCTCGCGGCCGAAGCGCGACTGGTAGGTGAGCTTCCACTCGCCCTCGGCCAGGCCCAGGCGCGCGGCCAGGGCGCGGGCGCCGGCCTCGCACTGGCGCGGGTAGGGGTCGCCGGCTTTCTCATAGCGCTTGGGCAGGCCGTGGAAGCTCATCACCAGCTGGTCGGCGCGGCCGTGCAGGTCCCAGTGGGCGCGCACGCGCGCTTCCATGGCGTCGAGCCAGCCGCCGTCGAGGTGGTAGTCGGCGATGAAACGCAGGTCGGGCGTGCGGCGCCAGCCGGCCAGCTCCTTGCCCACGGCGTCGAGCACCGAGCCCGAGGTGCTGGCCGAATACTGCGGGTACAGCGGCAGCACCAGCAGGCGGGACATGCCTTCTTCCTGCAGCTTGCGCAGCACGTCGGGCACCGACGGGTTGCCGTAGCGCATGGCCACGCGCACCGACACGTCGGGCATGGCGTGCTGCAGCCCCTGCGCCAGGCGCTGGGTGTACACCAGCAGCGGCGAGCCGCCCTCGACCCAGATCGAGGCGTATTTCTTCGCCACCTTGCCCGAGCGCAGCGGCAGGATGATGAAGTGCAGGATCGGGCACCACAGCCAGCGGGTGAGCTCGACCACGCGGTGGTCGTGCAGGAACTGCGCCAGGTACCGGTGCACCGCGCCGCGGGTGGGCGCGTCGGGCGTGCCCAGGTTCACCACCAGCAGGGCGGTGCGGCCGGGGCCGGCGCTGGCGGGGGCGTCGAGATAGGGTTTCATGCGGACCTGTCCTTGTCGGCTGCGCGCAACTTATCATCGCGCAAGTGAAGGCGCGGCTCACCCGCGGTTCATTCCGCGCCACCATACTCGAACCGTTGCGTTCCCCGGAGAGAACCCATGTCCCGAATCCTCGCCCCGTTCGCCGCCCTGCTCGCCCTCGCGCTGGCGCTGCCCGCCCAGGCCGGCGTCAAGGAAGAGGCCAAGGCGGCCGACGCCGCCCGCGTGCTGGCCGAGATCATGCGCATCCCGGAAACGGCGGTGCCCGAGAAGATGTTCGCCGAGGCCCACGCCATCGCCGTCATCCCCGACGTGGTCAAGGCCGGCCTGGTCATCGGCGGCCGCGGCGGCAAGGGCCTGGTGTCGGTGCGCAGCCCGGACGGCACCTGGTCCAACCCCAGCTTCATCAAGCTCGGCGGCGGCAGCTTCGGCTTCCAGGCCGGCGTGCAGTCGGCCGACGTGATTTTGGTGTTCCGCAGCCAGCGCGGCGTGGACAACATCGTCAACGGCAAGTTCACGCTCGGCGCCGACGCCTCGGTGGCCGCCGGCCCGGTGGGCCGCAGCGCCCAGGCCAGCACCGACGAGCAGCTCAAGGCCGAGATCTACAGCTATTCCCGCGCCCGCGGCCTGTTCGCCGGCGTGGCCCTGGACGGCACCGTGCTGCGCATCGACCACAAGGCCAACCAGGCCGTGTACGGCCGCAACACCACCCCCCGGGCCATCTTCGAGGGCCGCACGGCCGCCGCGCCGGGCGCGGTGGTCGATTTCCGCGACCGGCTCGAGGAAAACACCGTCAAACAGTGACGGATGGACGGCGCGGCCGGGCCCCGGCTGCGCTATCCTTCGCCCATCGCAACGACGCAGGAAACACGCTCATGGGCGGCTTCAGCATCTGGCATTGGGTCATCGTCCTGGTAGTGGTCGTGCTGATCTTCGGCACCAAGAAGCTCGGCAACATCGGCAAGGACCTCGGCGAAGGCATCAAGGGCTTCAAGAAGGGCCTCAAGGACGGCGACGACGCGCCGCCGGTCCAGCTCGGCAGCGAGCGCCGCGACGCCGGCGAAACCAAGTCCGACGCCGCCCCGCAGGACTCGCGCAAGGACGGCTGAGCCGGTCCCGGCCGGCCCTGGTCCATGTTCGACATCGGTTTCAGCGAACTGCTGGTGATCGCGGTGGTCGCCCTGGTGGTGCTCGGTCCCGAGCGCCTGCCCAAGGCGGCGCGCTTCGCCGGGCTGTGGGTGCGCAAGGCGCGCGCGCAGTGGTATTCGGTGAAGTCCGAATTCGAGCGCGAAATGGCCGCCGACGAAATGCGCCGCAGCGTCGGCGACCCGGCCCGCGAGCTGCGCGAGGCCGTGCAGGACACCACCCGCGACCTGCGCGAAGCCGGCCAGGCCATCGGCGGCGCCGTGCGCGAGGCAGAAGCCCAGGCGCAGGGAACCCCGCCCGCCGAACCGCCCGCGACCGAAGCCCCTGAAGCCCCCGCCGCGCCCGCCCCGCGCCAGGACCCGCCGGCGCCATGAACGGCCGCGCCGGCCAGCCCGAAGATACCCTGATGGGCCACCTGCTCGAGCTGCGCTCGCGCCTGCTCAAGGGCGTGGTGGCGGTGCTGGCGGTGTTCGTGGCGCTGATGCCCTTCGCCAACCGGCTTTACGCCGAACTGGCCGCGCCGCTGCTGTCGAAGCTGCCGGCCGGCGGCCAGCTGGTGGCCATCGAAGTCGCCTCGCCCTTCTTCACGCCGGTGAAGCTGGCCTTCTTCGCCGCCCTGGTGCTGTCGGCGCCGGTGCTGATCTACCAGGCCTGGGCCTTCGTGGCGCCGGGCCTGTACCAGAACGAAAAGCGCCTGGCCAAGCCGCTGCTGGTGGCGGCCGTGCTGCTGTTCTACGCCGGCTGCGCCTTCGCCTATTTCCTGGTGCTGCCGATGGTGTTCGGTTTCCTCACCGCCATCACGCCCGAGGGCGTGGCGATGATGACCGACATCAGCCGTTACCTCGACTTCGTGCTGGTCATCTTCCTGGCCTTCGGCCTGAGCTTCGAGCTGCCGGTGGCCGTGGTCGTGCTGGTGGTGCTGGGCGTGGTGACGCCGGCGCAGCTGCGCGAGGCGCGCGGTTACGTGGTGGTGGGCGTGTTCATCCTGGCGGCCATCATCACCCCGCCCGACGTGGTATCGCAGCTGATGCTGGCGATCCCGATGTGCCTGCTCTACGAACTGGGCATCATCGCCGGCGCGGTGCTCAAGCGCCGCGCCGCCGCGGCCTGAACCATGGCCACGCCGGCCGGGTTCTGGCGTCGCTACGCCGCCTGGAGCCTGGATTCGCTGGCCCCGCTGGCGCTCTCGGTGCCGCTGCTCTGGGGCACCGGCCAGCGCTGGCTGGCCCAGACCGACCTGCACCTGTCGAAGCTCCAGCTGCGCCTGTTCGAGCTGGCGGACGCGGCCATGGGCCAGGGCCTGGACCCGCTGCAGGCCCTGCCCGGCTGGACGAACGACCCCGCGCTGCGCGCCGCCCTCGGCGACCTGGCCGGCGCCTGGCTGCACGCCGCGCTGGTGGCCATGGCGGTGCTGTTCGCGCTGTCGGCGGCCTGGTGGGTCGCGTTCGAGGCCTCGCCCTGGCAGGCCACGCCCGGCAAGCGCCTGTTTGGCCTGCGGGTGGCCTGCCGCGACGGCGGCCGGCCGGGACCGGGCCGGGTGGCGCTGCGTTTCCTGGCGGGGATCCCGTCCTGGTGCCTGCTGCACCTGGGCCACGCCATGGCGGGCTGGCGCGCCGACCACCGCGCCCTGCACGACTTGCTCAGCGGGACCCGGGTGGTGTTGGCCCCCGGTGCTGCAGCGGCCATGCCGCCAGGCGCGCGGCGCTGGCTGTGGGCGCAGGCGATCGCGCTGCTGGCGGCCTTCGCCGCCGTGGCCACGTTCTACGCGGTGCTCGCCTTCGAAGCCCTGGCCACCGGCCTGCCCTGAACCGGGCTCAGGCCTCGAACTGGGCCGGCACCGGCGGCGGGCCCGCGGCCGGGTCCTCCGGCGCGAACTGGCTGCGCCAGGCGAAGTAGGACACGCCGGTGTAAACCACCACCAGCACCGCCGCGAAGGCCAGCATGACCAGCAGCGCCAGCGGCACGCCCAGCAGCGGCAGCAGCCCGGCGACCACGCCCAGCACCAGCGCCACCACCACCATCACCAGCGCCACCGCCAGCATGGCGGCGAAGCCCAGCACCAGCAGCAGCAGGCTCGGGCCCGGGTTGTGCCGCACCATGGCCAGGCCGTCGGCGATCGCGCCCAGGGTGCTGCGCCGGCCCAGCTGCACCGCCGGCACCGTCACCAGCTGCAGCAGGTTCTGCAGCGCCGTCAGCAGCATGCCGACGATGAACATCAGCGCCGGCGAACGCGCTTCCGGCGGCACCGGCGGCGCGCCCTGCATCGCCGCCTCCATCATGGCCGTGTACTCGGCGAAGTAGGTGGGGCCGCCGAACACGCGGTAGTTGAGCAGGGTGAGCGCCAGGCCGGCGAGCGGCAGCACGGCCAGGCCCGCCAGCGACAGCAGGCGGCCGCCGCGGAAACCGGCGAACACGCCCAGCGCCGACACCGGCCGGCCGGATTCGGATTCGTGCACCACGTGCATCATGCCGCCGCCCAGCACCGGCATCAGCACCATGTAGAGCAGCATGATCGGCGCGGCCAGGGCCAGCGCCGCCGCCGGGCCGGCCGACTTGGGATCGAAGCCCGTGCCCACCGCCACCACGATGGCGGCCAGCATCACCAACATGCCGAGCCCGAACACCACCACCAGCGCCAGCAGCGCCGCACCGAACACGGCCTTGGGATTGCGGCCGCCCAGGTCCACCGCGCGGGTGAAGCAGGCGATGACGTCGTTGGTGTCGATCTTGCGGATGTTCATCGGGTTCCTTCTTGCCTGCCGCGCCGGTGCGCCTGGTGGATGAAGCGCCGCAGCACGCGGCGCGCCAGCGGCGCCGGCCGCACCGCCTTCGACAGGCTGGCGTGGCAGGTGCCTTCCTTCGCCAGCGCCTCGGAACGGGCGTGGATGTAGCCCCGCATCATGCCGGTGCTGAACTCGGGATGGAACTGCACGCCCCAGGCCGCCTCGCCCCAGCGGAAGGCCTGGCAGTCGTCGCGCTCCGACGCCGCCAGCACCTGCGCGCCGGGCGGCGGCGCAGTGACGGTCTGCAGGTGGGTGGTGTGGGCGTCGAAGCGCGCGGGCAGGCCGGCGAACAGCGGGTCTCCCGCCGCCTCGGCGTGCAGCGACACCGGCACCGTGCCCATCTCGCGGCCGCGCGGGTTGTAGTCCACCTGCCCGCCCAGCGCATGCGCGATCAGCTGGTGGCCGTAGCAGATGCCGAAAAGCGGCTGGCCGGCCTCGGCGGCGGCGCGCAGCCAGTCGGCGCTGCGTTCGCTCCAGTCGGCGCGTTCGGTGACCATGGCGCCCGAGCCGGTGACCAGCACGCCGGCGTAGTCGGACGCGGACGGCAGCGGCTCGCCGTCGAGCACCCGCACCTGGTGCACTTGGCGGCCATGCAGGCCGGCGGCGACCCGGATCCAGTGGCCGAAGCTGCCGTGGCGGCGGAGGCTGGGGATGGGGACGCCGGTCTCGAGGATCAGGAAGGGCTTCATCGGGCGCAAAACAAGCAGGGACGCGGGTCGCGGCTATACTAGCGCGCTTTGGACAGGGCGAAACCGCGATGACCGCACCGACCTTCCAGGAGCTGATCCAGCGCCTCAACCAGTACTGGGGCGAACAGGGCTGCGTCCTGATCCAGCCGCTCGACCTCGAGGTCGGCGCCGGCACCTTCCATCCGGCCACCTTCCTGCGCGCGCTCGGCCCCGAGCCCTGGAACGCCGCCTACGTGCAGCCCTGCCGCCGCCCCACCGACGGCCGCTACGGCGAGAACCCGAACCGCCTGCAGCGCTACTACCAGTACCAGGTGGTGCTCAAGCCCAACCCCGACGACATCCTCGACCTCTACATCGGTTCGCTCAAGGCGCTCGGCGTCGACCCGCTGGTGCACGACCTGCGCTTCGTCGAGGACAACTGGGAATCGCCCACGCTCGGCGCCTGGGGCCTGGGCTGGGAAGTCTGGCTCAACGGCATGGAAGTGACCCAGTTCACCTACTTCCAGCAGGCCGGCGGCCTGGAGTGCAAGCCGGTGACGGGCGAGATCACCTACGGCCTCGAGCGCCTGTGCATGTACCTGCAGAACGTCGACAACGTGTTCGACCTGGTCTGGACCGTCGGCCCCGACGGCACGCCGGTGCAGTACCGCGACGTCTACCACCAGAACGAAGTCGAGCAGAGCACCTACAACTTCGAGCATGCCGACGTGGAGGAGCTGTTCCACCGCTTCGACGCCTGCGAGCGCGAGGCGCTCAAGCTCGTCGAACTGGGCCTGCCGCTGCCGGCCTACGAGCAGGTCTGCAAGGCCTCGCATTCGTTCAACCTGCTCGACGCCCGCCGCGCCATCTCGGTCACCGAGCGCCAGCGCTACATCCTGCGCGTGCGCACCCTGTCGCGCAGCGTGGCCGAAGCCTATTACGCCCAGCGCGAGAAGCTCGGCTTCCCGGGCCTGAAGAAGACCAAGGAGGCCGCGAATGGCTGATTTCCTGCCGCTGCTGATCGAACTGGGCACCGAGGAGCTGCCGCCGAAGGCGCTGCCCGAACTGGCCCAGGCCTTTTACGACGGCGTGCTCAAGGGCCTGGCCGCGCGCCGCATCGAGGTGAAGTCCGATGCCGGCCAGCTGCCGGCCGGCCCGCTGTACTCGCCGCGCCGCCTGGCCGTGTTCCTGCCGGCCGTGGCCACCCAGCAGCCGGTGCAGCATTCCGAAGTGCTGGGGCCGTACACCAACATCGGCCTCGACGCCGAGGGCAAGCCGACGCCGGCGCTGCTGGGCTTCGCGCAGAAGAACGGCATCGAGTGGGAGAAGCTCGACCGCGTCACCGACGCCAAGGGCATGCGCTTCGTGGCGCGCTCCTCGCGCCCCGGCGCCGCCACCGCCACCCTGCTGGCCGAGATCACCGCCGAAGCGCTCAAGGCGCTGCCGGTGCCCAAGCCCATGCGCTGGGGCGACCGCGACTACGCCTTCGTTCGCCCGGCGCACTGGCTGGTGATGCTGCTGGGCCGCGACGTGGCCCCGGGCGAAGTGCTGGGCCTGAAATCCGACCGCATGAGCCGCGGCCACCGTTTCCACCACGCCAAGCCGGTGTGGCTCAACGACGCCGGTGAATACCTGCAGGCGCTGCGCGAGGCCAAGGTGCTGGCCGACCCGCGCGAACGCCGCGAGCGCGTGCGCGCCGAAATCGCCGCCGCCGCGAAGGAAGCCGGCGGCCAGGCCCGCGTGCTGCCCGAGCTGCTCGAGGAAGTGAACTGCCTGGTGGAATGGCCCAAGGCCATCCTGTGCAGCTTCGAGCGCGAATTCCTGCGCGTGCCGCAGGAAGCGCTGATCCTGACCATGGAGACGAACCAGAAGTTCTTCCCCGTGCTCGACGCCGAGGGCAAGCTCAGCGAGAAGTTCATCGGCATCGCCAACCTCGAGTCCAAGGACCCGGCCGAGATCCGCAAGGGTTACGAGCGCGTCATCCGCCCGCGTTTCGCCGACGCCAAGTTCTTCTTCGACGAAGACCTCAAGCAGCCGCTCGACGCCTGGATGACCGGCCTGGCCACCGTCACCTTCCAGCAGAAGCTGGGCAGCTACGCCGACCGCGCCGCGCGCGTGGCGCGCCTGGCCGGCATCATCGCCGAGACCCTGGGCGCCGACAGCCTCAAGGCCAACCGCGCCGCCTCGCTGGCCAAGTGCGACCTGCTCAGCCGCATGGTCGGCGAGTTCCCGGAGCTGCAGGGCAAGATGGGCCGGCACTACGCGCTGGCCTCGGGCGAGCCGGCCGACGTGGCCGACGCCATCGACGAAGCCTATGCGCCGCGTTTCTCCGGCGACGCCATCGCCGCCTCGCCGCTGGGCCGCCTGCTGGCCGTGGCCGACCGCCTGGACACGATTGCCGGCGGCTTCGCCGCGGGCCTCAAGCCCAGCGGCAACAAGGACCCGTTCGCCCTGCGCCGCAACGCCCAGGGCCTGGCCCGCACGCTGATCGAAGGCCAGATGGACCTCGACCTCGGCGCCCTGCTCGACGACGCCAACGCCGGCCTGCCGCGCGAACTCACCTGGGCGCCCAGCACCGAGCTCTACGACTTCATCCTCGAGCGCCTGCGCGCCTACTACGCCGAACAGGGCGTGCCGGGCACGCAGTTCGACGCGGTGGCGGAAGTGCGCCCGGGTTCGCTGCTCGACTTCGACAAGCGCCTCAAGGCCATCGCCGAATTCGCGCGCCTGCGCGAGGCGGCCTCGCTGGCCGCGGCCAACAAGCGCATCCGCAACATCCTGCGCAAGGTCGAAGGCTCGATCCCGCCGGTGGTGGACGCCTCGCTGCTGGCCGAGCCGGCCGAGCAGGTGCTGCACGATGCGCTCGCGTCCGCGCTGGCCGACACCGACCCGCTGCTGGCGCAGCGCGACTACGTCGGCACGCTCAAGCGCCTGGCCGCGCTGCAGGCGCCGGTGGACAACTTCTTCGACCGCACCATGGTGATGGCCGAAGACGCGGCGCTGCGCGACAACCGCCTGGCCCTGCTCAAGCTCATCGCCGACCGCTTCGCGGCGGTGGCGGCGGTGGAGCAGCTCTCAGCCGGCTGACCGTTTCGCCAGGGCCAGTTCACGCTCGCGCCGGCGCACCACGCCGGCGCGTTTTTTCGCCCGCCTGTCGAGGTAAAGCTGGAAACCGGTGACGGTGAACAGCGGCATCGCCAGGCTGGCGATGCAGAACAGCAGCAGCCCGGGCCAGCCGAAGTAGCTGCCGCTGTGCAGCGGGAAGATGGCGGCGACGAAGCGCTGGCCCGCGGGTTTGTCGTCGAAGCGCTCGTGCGCGGCGACGGCGAGCGTGGCGGCGTCGAGCGCGAGGCGGTGGTTCGCGCGTTCGTGCGCGGGGTTCGGGTCCTGGTAGTTGAATTCGACCGGCGCGCCCGCGGCGGCGGGCAGGCGCAGCGTGCGGGTGGACCAAGCGGGCACCTCGGCATCGAAGGCGACGAATGCCGCCGCCACGTCCACCACCGGCGCGGGGCCCGCATCGCGACCCGTGGGTGCGGCGCCCGTCCCGCCGCGCATCGCCTGCGCCGGCGAACCCGCCAGCGAATTCACGCCCTCGCGGTACCAGCCGTAGCTCCACCACAGGCCGGTGAGCGCCATCACCAGGTAGGGCACGAGCAGCCAGGTGGCCACCACCGAATGCAGGTGCCACAGGAAACGCCGCCCGCTCAGCCGCGTGTCCAGGTGCAACCAGGCGCGCAGGCTGGCCCAGCGCCGCGGCCAGCGCAGGTACAGGCCCGAGAGGCAGAAGAACACCAGCGCCACCGTCGAGGCGCCGACCACCTGCTTGCCCCACGCGCCCGCCGCCAGCCAGCGGTGCAGCTGCATGGTGAAGCGGAAGAAACCTTCGCCGCGCGGCTGGCCCAGCAGTTCGCCCGTGTAGGGATCGAGCCAGCGCATTTCGCCGCGGGCGCGACCACCCGGGCCTGGCGGGGCGCCCGGCGCCGGGGCGTAGCCGACGCGCGCCGCATCGCGGGCATCGGCGGAAAGCGTGAGCGACTGGACCGTCTTGCCCGGCTCCGTCGCCGACACGCGCGCCAGCAGCTCGGAAGGCAGCAGCGGCGCACGGCCGCCGGCTTCGACCGTCATCACGCCGGGATTGAGCACCTTGAGCAGCGCGTCCTCATAAGACAGCAGCGCGCCGGTCACGCCGACGAGCGCCAGCACGAGACCAGCGGTGATGCCCAGGAACCAGTGCGTCTGGAACAGGATCTTGCGCAGCATGCGGTGGCCTCAGGCCTCGGCCCAGCGGCGCAGCAGGTTGTGGTACACGCCGGTGAGCTGCACGAGCCCGGCGTGGCCCGGCGCGGCGGCGGTGAGCGCCTGGATGCCGCGGTCGAGCTCGAACAGCTCGCGGCGCTGGCCGGCGTCGCGCACCAGGCTCTGGGTCCAGAAGAAGCTGGCGATGCGCTCCCCGCGCGTCACCGGCGTCACCTCGTGCAGGCTGGTGCCCGGGTAAAGCACCAGGTCGCCGGCCGGCAGCTTCACGCGCTGGGTACCGTAGGTGTCCTGGATCACCAGCTCGCCGCCGTCGTACTCGTCGGGGCCGCTCAGGAACAGCGTCGACGACACATCGGTGCGCACCGGCTCGGGCCGCGCCCCGCCGCGGTCGTACCGCACGGCGTTGTCCACGTGGAAGCCGAAGGACTGCCCGCCGCGGTAGCAGTTGAACAGCGGCGGATAGATCTTGCGCGGCAGCGCGGCGCTGAAGAACAGCGGGTGCCGGCCCAGCGCGTCGAGCACGCGGCCGCCGAGTTCGCGGGCCACCGGGTCGCTCTCCGGCAGCTGCAGGTTGTGCTTGGCCTGGGCCGACTGGTAGCCGGCGGTGGCGCGGCCGTCGGCCCAGGCGGCGGTGGCAAGCCGGGCGCGGAAGTGCGCCAGCTCGTCGGCGGAGAGCACGTTCGGGACATGCAGCAGCATGGAAGCCTCGCGACCGTCAGAACCGGTAGGTGGCCGACAGCACGGCCGAGCGCGCCTCGCCGGGCGTGGCCCAGCCGTTGTTGCGCACGCGGGTGACGTACTTCTCGTCGGTGAGGTTGTTGAGGTTCAGCTGCAGGCTCAGCTGGCTGTTCACCGCGTACGCGGCCATGGCGCGGTGCGTGGTCCACGACGGCACGTCGGGCAGGCCGGCGACGCGGCCGGCATCGAAGGCGCCCTGGTAGGTCACGCCGTAGCCGAGCGTCCAGCCCGGGGCGATGGCGTAGGTCGTCCACAGGCTGGCGGAGGTTTCCGGCGTGTTGATGATGCGGTCGCCCCGCGTCGGGTCCGGGTCCGCCGGCGTGTTGGTGCAACCGTTCTGGCCGGGGTTGTCCAGGCAGTAATCGGATACCGATTGCAGCACCTCGCTGTCGAGCCAGGTGGCGTTGGCGAACACCGACCAGGCCTCGGTGAGGTGGCCGGCGATGCCCAGCGCGATGCCGTCCACGCGGGCGCGGCCGTCGAGCTGCTGCTCGCCCGTGGGGTTGGCCGGGTCGAAGTCGGCCACGCGGTAGTTCTGGCGCTTGTTGCGGAACAGCGCGGCGCTCAGGGCCAGGTGGCCGTCGAGCAGGTCCCACTTGCTGCCGAGCTCGAGGTTGGCGGCCGTTTCCGGTTCCACGCCGCAGGTTTGCGCGGTGCAGGCGCCGTTGACCGATGCCTTCGACGGCGTCTTGCTGTTGGCGTAGGAAAGGTAAACGGTGCCGTTTTCGGCCGGCTTGTACACCAGGCCGGCGCGCCAGGAGAACAGGTCTTCCTCGTTTTCGAACACCGCGCTCTTGCCGAGGATCGTGCCCAGGCCGGCGTTGTCGGGGCTGGGGTTGGCGGCACCCGGCGCGGTGTAGGTTTTCACCGCGTAGGTCGTGGTGTCGCCGGCGTTGTGCTCGTAGCGGGCGCCGAGGTTGAGCTTCCAGCGCTCGCCGAAGCCCAGCGTGTCGAAGACGTACAGCGCCTGGTTCGACAGCGTGCCCTCGCTGCGGCCGGTGCGGAAGTAATTCACCGGGCCGGCCCAGTGCGAATCCGGGTTCGACAGGTCCATGCGCGGCAGCGCCACCGGGCTGCCGTCGGCATTGCGCAGCACGCTGCCGGTGTCGAGCTCGAAGGTCTCGTGCGTGAACGCCGCGCCGGCCACCAGCGCATGGCTGACGGCGCCGGTGGCGAAGCGCGCGGTGAGGTCGGTCTGGCTGGTGGCCAGGGCGTTTTCGGTCTGGCGCCGGTAGCCGCGCGGGCCGCTGGGCAGGTAGCTGCCGGCGGGCGAACAGGCGGCGCCGGTGGCCGGATTGACTCCGTCCTCGAGGCACCACGTTCCCTGCACCGCATCCACGATCGAGTCCTGCGCCACCTGCTGCCAGCGCGCCAGGCTGCGCAGCTGCACGCGCTCGCTGAAGTCGTGCTCGAACAGGCCGGTCACGCTGTCGGCCGCGATCTCCTGGCGGTCCACGTTGTGGTAGCCGTAGTAGCCTTCCTCGTCCACGCCCGGCAGCACGCCGCCGTAGGCCGGGAAATACGGCAGGCCGTACTGCGGCAGGTTGTCGTCGCGCTGCACGAAAGCCGACAGCGTGAGGCGCGTGTCAGAATCCAGCGCCAGCCCCAGCGAGGGCGCGAAGCCCCAGCGTTCGAAGCGCTCATGGTCGCGGCCGGGTACGTCGTTCTCGTGCACCATCGCGTTCAGGCGCAGGGCGTTACCGTCGCCGAGGCGCTGGTTCACGTCGGCGGTGAGGCGGCGGAAGCCGTCGGTGCCCAGCGCCGCCGTGGCCTGCGCGAAGTCCTCCAGGCGCGCGGCCTTGCTCACCAGGTTGATGCTGCCGCCCACCGAACCGGCGCCCGAGTAGGCCGAGTTCGCGCCGTTCACCAGCTCCACCGACTCAAGGTTGAAGTTGTCGCTGCGGGTGTACTGGGCGCTGTCGCGCACGCCGTCCACGGTGACGTCGGCGCTGGCGCTGAAGCCGCGCAGCGTGATGGAGTCGCCGTAACCACCGCCGCCCTCGCCCGCGCCGAAGGTGATGCCCGGCAAGGTCTGCAGCACGTCGCGCAGGCCCAGCAGGCCCTGCTGGTCCATGGTGGCGCGGTCGACCACGGTGATCGTCTGCGGCGTATCGAGCAGCGCCTCGGTGTATTTGGGCGAGGCGGGCTTGTCCACGCGCTCGCCGGTCACTTCGACGGTCTCGAGTTCGGTGGGCGCCGGGGCCGCGCTGGCAGCGGCCGGTAGCGCCAGCGCGAGCGCCAGGCAAAGCGGATGCGGGACGGCCGCGCGGGCCGCCGGGGAGGGACGAGGAGACATGCTTCGGTCCTTGGGAAGGGGTCGTTGGCTGGGCCGAAGCGGCTAGCTAATGCGAATCATTATCATTACCAGTGGTGCCGATGGCAAGCCTTCCCTCACGAAACCTTGCCGGGCCGGCCTTGCGGCACCCGTTATGCTGTCCCGGCATGCCCTTCGCGCCCCCCGCCCGCCTGCTGGCCGTCCTGCTGCTCTGCCTGTGCGTGGCCGCGCCGGCGGCGGCGCTGGAACTGGTGGCCGTGCGGGTCACCGGCATCGACGACGAAGCACAGCACGACGACGTGCTCGATGCGCTCTCCCTGCACCGCCTCAACCCCAACCGCCGCAAGGCGCTCACCGAAAGCCGCCTGTCCTACCTGCTGCGCCGCATCCCGCGCGAAGCGCGCCAGGCCATGGAGCCCTACGGCTACTACGACACCCAGGTCGAAACCGAAGTCCAACGCGACGGCGAACGCATCACCGTGCGCGTGGCCATCACGCCGGGCGAACCGGTGAAGGTACGCAAGCGCGAGCTCGCGCTCACCGGCGCCGCCGAAGCCGACGCCACCCTGGCCCGCCGCCTGCAGCGCCTGCGTCCGCGCGAGGGCCAGGTGTTCGACCACGCCACCTACGAGACCGGCAAGGCCAACATGGACCGGGCGCTGGCGGCACGCGGTTATTTCGACGCCCGGCTCGACACCCACCAGGTCACCGTCAGCCGCGCCGAGCACGCCGCCGACATCGCCCTGGCCTGGGACAGCGGCGAGCGCTACACGCTGGGCGAAGCCACGCTCGAAGGCCACCCCTTCCGCCCCGGCCTGCTCGAACACCTGGTGCCGTGGAAACCCGGCGAGCCCTACGACCAGGCCGAACTGCTGGCGCTGCAGGCCTCGCTGGCCGAGCTCGATTATTTCGCCGCCATCGACATCCGCCCGCGCCCCGACGACGCGCAGGACAAACAGGTGCCCGTGACCGTGGCGCTCAGCCCCGCCAAGCGCAGCGTCTATTCGGCCGGCGTGCGCTTCGGCACCGATTCCGGCCTGGGCCTCACCGGCGGCCTGGAGCGGCGCTGGCTGAACGACCGCGGCCACAAGTTCGAAAGCCTGCTCAGCCTGGCCCAGCGCCGCAACGACCTGGCCACGCAGTACCGCATCCCCGCCTTCAAGTGGCTCGACGGCTGGTACACCGCCAGCGCCAGGCTGCGCCAGGAAGAGGTGGACGGCATCAACAACGAGCTGCTCGAAGTGGTGGGCAGCCGCAGCGGCCGGCTGGGCAACTGGAACCTGCTGGCGGCGCTGAACTACCGGCGCGAGCGCTTCGAGGACGCCGCCACCGGCTTCGACTACGCGTACTCGACGCTGGTTTATCCGTCGCTGTGGGCGCAGTGGAGCGAAAGCGACGACCCGCTCTACCCGCGCGCCGCGCGTGGCCTGACGATGGAGCTGCGCGCGGGCTCGTCGGCCTTCGGTTCGGACATCGACTTCCTGCAGGTGCGCGCCGAAGGCCGCTGGATCCGCAGCTTCGGCCGTCGCCACCGCCTGCTGCTGCGCGGCGAAGCCGGCACCACGGTGAGCGGCGACTTCCCCAACTTCCCGCCCTCGCTGCGTTTCTACGCCGGCGGCGACCGCAGCGTGCGCGGCTATGGCTACAAGGAGATCGGCCAATACATCACCGGCACCGACGGCCGCCGCTACGTGTTCGGCGGCAAGCACCTGCTGGTGGCCAGCGCCGAGTTCGAGCGCATGTTCACCCGCGAGTGGGGCGCGGCGGTGTTCGTGGACACGGGTGACGCCTTCGACGGCGACGGCAGCTTCGACCCGCAGGTGGGCGCCGGCGTCGGCCTGCGGTGGCGCTCGCCGGTGGGCCCGGTGCGCATCGACGTGGCGCACGGCTTCGGCGGCGACGCGCAGCAGTCGATCCGACTGCACCTCAACATCGGGCCCGACCTGTGAGCGCGCCGGCCGCCGCCCGCCCGCCGCGTTCGCGCCTGCACCGCTGGTCGCGGCGCGCGCTGTGGCTGGCGTTCGCGGGCGGCGCGCTGCTGGGCGCGGTGCTGGCGTGGCTGCTGCTCACCGGCAGTGGCCGCGATACGCTGCTTGGCCAGGTGACTGGCCTGCTTCCACCCGGCGCGCTCACCTGGGAACGCGCCGAAGGCAGCGTGCGCGGCCCGCTGGTGCTGCACGACGCGGTTTACCGGCAGGGCGAAGTGGAGCTGCGCGTGAAGCGCCTGATGCTCGACCCCGACCTGCTGCCGGTGCTCGGCCGCCGCCTGCAGCTCGACGCGCTGGAACTGGAGGGCGCGGTGCTGACGCTGCCCGCGTCGGCAGACGAACCCTTTGAACTGCCCGAGTGGCCCGAGGTGCTGCCGCGCCTGCCCCTGCCGCTCGACATCCGCAGCGCGCGCGTGGACATACGCGGACTGCAGGTGTTCCAGGGCGAGGTTCGGCGCGTGGACATCCGCACGCTCGAAGCCCGCGGCCTGCACCTGGTGGACGAAGGTTTCGCGCTCGGCGAGCTGCGCGTGGACAGCGACCTCGGCCGCGCCAGCCTCAAGGGCGAATACCGCCCGGCCCGCGACTTCCGCAGCGCGCTCACCGGCACTTTCGCCCGCGACGCCACCGACGAAGCGCCGGCCGCCGCGCTTCAGTTCAGCCTGCAGGGCAAGCTCGACGCGCTGGCGCTGGACGTGCGCGGCGACGCGC
This sequence comes from Arenimonas malthae CC-JY-1, assembly GCF_000747075.1. Taxonomy (GTDB): domain Bacteria; phylum Pseudomonadota; class Gammaproteobacteria; order Xanthomonadales; family Xanthomonadaceae; genus Arenimonas; species Arenimonas malthae. The sequence continues at coordinate 9,286 of NZ_AVCH01000011.1, read as the reverse complement.
CGCAACCGCTGCTGCTGCAGGCCACGCTGGCCAACGGCAAGGGCGACTCGCCGCGCTGGAAGATCACGGCGAACTCCGACGGCCTCGCCCCGGCCCTGCTGGGCGCCGCGCCCGACGAACCGCTGCGCTTCGCGCTGCAGATGGACGGCGTGGGCCCCGCGGCCACGCTGTCGGGCGAAGGCGGCCAAGGCGAAACGAACCTCACCATCGAACCCTCCGAACTCTCGCTGTCCGGCGACGTGTTGCGCGTCGACCCGCTCGACCTGGTGCTGGAGAGCGGCCGCGTGCGGGTGGTGGGCGACGCCAAGCTCGACGCCACGAATTCCTTCGACCTGCGCATCAGCAGCCAGGGCCTGCGCTTCGAACCGGCCGCCGGCGAACCGGGTGCGCTGCCGGTGCAGGCACGCGGCGAACTGGTGGCCCGCGGCGTCGCCGACGACTGGACGCTGGAAGGCGAGGCCGTGCTCGCCCGCAACGGCGAAGAAGCCCGCCTGCGCGTGGCCGGCGAAGGCGACCGCGAGCACCTGCGCCTCGACGCCCTGCGCGCCGGCACGCCCGGCGGCGCGCTCGAGGGCAGCGGCCGCGTGCGTTGGTCGCCGCGTTTCGAACTGGGCCTGCAGGTGGCATTGCAGAAACTCGACCCCGGCTATTTCCTGCCCGACTACCCCGGCCGCCTCAGCGGTGCGCTCGACCTGCAGGCCATCAAGGACGAAGCCGGCTGGCAGGGCGCCTTCACGCTCGAAGACCTGCGCGGCGAACTGCGCCAGCGCGCCGTCGCCGGCCGCGCCAACGCCAGTTGGCAGGCCGGCCAGGGCCAGGGCGAAGCCGCGCTGCGCCTGGGCGAAAGCGCGGTGCTGGCGCGCGGCGCCTTCGGCCAGCGCTACGACCTGCAGGTACAGCTCGAACCGCTGCAGCTGGCCGACGTGCTGGCCGGCGGCGAAGGCCGGGTGGAGGGCCGCTTCGCGCTGCAGGGCCCGGCGGCCGCGCCCGATGTGTCCGCCGAACTTCGCGGCAGCGCGCTGGCTTGGGACGGTTACCGCGCCGAGACGCTCGCGCTCTCGGGCCAGCTGCCCGCGCGCGGCGAGGGCGGCGATTTCAGCGTGGAAGGCACGGGCGTGGACGCCGGCGGCGTGCGCGCCGACACGCTGTCGCTGCGCGCACGCGGCAGCCAGGCCCAGCTGGCGCTCCAGGCGCAGGCCCGAGGCGAACACGGGCAACTGCAGCTGGCGGGCGACGTCGGCCGCGAGGGCGCCACGTGGGCCGGCGTGCTGTCGGCGCTGCAGTTCAAGCCCAGCGTCGGGCCGGAACTCACGCTGGAGGACCGCGCCGCCTTCCGCGTGGGCACCGGCGTGCTGCAGCTCGATCGCAGCTGCCTGCGCGCCGGCGACACGGCGGGCCGGCTTTGCATCGCCGCCACCGGCGAGCGCGTCACGCTCGACGGCAATGACTTGCCGCTTGCCCTGGCCCAGCCCTGGCTGCCCACCGACGAAGGCGTGCCGCTGTCGCTGGATGGCGTGGTGGCGCTGCGCGCCGAACTGCAGCGCGGCCGCGACGGCGCCTGGCGCGGCGAGGGCGAGGCGACCTCGCCGCTCGGCGTGCTGAGGCTGGATCCGGAATCCGAGCGCGACGTGTTCCGCTACGAAGCCCTGCGTCTGGGCTTCACCCTGGCCGGCGACGCGCTGCAGGCGGAGCTCACCGCAAGCCTCGCCGACGACGGCCGCGTCTCCGCGCGTTTGGACACCGGCCTCGCCGACACCGCCCCGCTCGACGGCGAACTGCAGCTCGACGTGCGCGACCTCACCTTCCTCGAACTGCTCTCGCAGGACCTGGCCGCGCCCACCGGCCGCCTGCAGGGCCGTCTCACGCTGGCCGGCACGCGCGCCGAGCCCGCGCTCAGCGGCGAAGCCCGCCTGGCCGCCTTCGCCGCCGAACTGCCCGGCCTGGGCCTGAAGCTGGCCGAGGGCGAGTTCGAACTCAGCGGCCAGCCCTACGGCGTGGCCCGGCTGTCGGGCAGCGTGCGCTCGGGCGAAGGCCGGCTGCGCCTGGACGGCAGCCTGAATTTCGCCAGCCCGGAAGCCCCGCTGCAGCTGGTGCTGGGCGGCGAACAGGTGACCTTCGCCAGCACGCCCGAGCTCTACCTCATCGCCAGCCCCACGCTGGCGCTGCGCTACGAACAGGGCCAGCTGCAGGTGCGCGGCCGCGTGGTGGTGCCCGAAGCGCGCGTGGACCTGGAGCGGCTCGATTCCAGCGCCTCGGTGTCGCCGGACGTGGTGGTGCTCGACCCGGTGGACCCGGAGCAAGGCCGCGCGCTGCCGCTGGACCTGGATTTCGCGGTGGCGCTGGGCGAGGACGTGCGCCTGAAGGGTTTCGGCCTCGACGGCCGCATGAGCGGCACCCTAGCCATGCGCCAGCGCCCGGGCCGCGCCGCCACCGCCTCGGGCACGCTCGACGTCACCGGCGACTACCGCGCCTACGGCCAGGCGCTGAGCATCCGTCGCGCGCGCCTGGGTTACGCCGATTCCGCCGTGGACAACCCCACGCTCGACATCCGCGCCGAACGCGCCTTCGACGAGGTCACCGTGGGCGTGCAGGTGCGCGGCACCGCGCGCCGGCCGGAAACCACGGTCACCTCGCGGCCGGCCATGGACACCAGCGAGGCGCTGTCGTGGCTGGTGTTCGGACGGCCGCTGAGCACCGCCACCGGCGCCGAATCGCAGCAGCTCGACGCCGCCGCCATGGCGCTGGGCGCGGGCGGCAACCTGGTGGCGCAGCAGGTGGGCGCGCGCCTGGGCCTGGACGAAGCCGGCATCAGCGATTCGCGCAACCTCGGCGGCGCCGCGCTCACCGTGGGCAAGTACCTGTCGCCGCGCCTGTTCATCAGCTACGGCGTCTCGCTGGTGGGCAGCGGCCAGGTGGTGACGCTCAAGTACCTGCTCGCCCTCGGCTTCGACGTCAGCGTCGAATCCGGCAACGAAAACGCCGCCTCCCTCAACTGGCGCACCGAACGCTGAAAAAGAAAGGCCGCCCGGAGGCGGCCTTTCGGATGTTGCGGGTGGCTCGCGGTCAGAACGTGACGCGCAGGCCCAGGCTGGCGCTGTTGCGCTCCTGCTGGTCGTCGCTCAGGCGGCCGCTGTAGGCGGCGAACGCGGTGACGTTCTCGCCCACCTGCCAGTTCACGCCCAGGTCGGCGCTGATCCAGTCCTTCGACGGGGTGAAGCCCGGCATGGTGAAGCGGCCCGGCATCGAGTTCGAGCCGGCGTTCACGAACACCTGGTTGTCCTCGCCTTCCTCGTTGTAGGCCACGCGCAGGAACGGACGCACGCTCTCGTAGTTGCCCATCACCTGGTAACCAGCGCGGGTGACCATGGAATCGCGGTCGAAGCCGGCGAAGTTCATCGAGGTGGCGCTGCCGCTTTCCTCGGCGTACTCGTCCACTTCCTGCTGCACCCACGAGGCCGCCACGAACGGACCGTGCTGGAGGCCCGAGGCCGAACCGAACAGCCAGCCGATGCCGAGCTCGGCGCCGAGCAGGCTGGCGTTGGTGGAGCCCGCTTCCTCGCGCGTGTACGGGCCGAGCTGGATGTAGCGGGTCAGGTCGAGGCTGGTGCTGCCGCCGCTGATGGCGCCGTGCACGTAACCACCGCCGCCGAAGCGCAGGGTGCCGTGCAGCGAGCCGATCACCGAGCGGCCGTCGATGCCGCCGATGCCGGTGTCGTTGTCGTGGTTGCCCAGGGTGACGGCCACGCCCCAGTAGGCGTTTTCGCTGTAGCGGTGGTTCGCGCCCAGCGACAGGCTCATCACGTCGGCGCTGGCGCCCGGCACGGCGGCGCTGGCGTCGTAGTCCTGCTCGCCGTACTGCACGGTGGCGTAACCGCGCACGCTGCCCACTTCGCGGTCGAGCTGGAAGTCGGAGAACATCTCGTCGTTGATGGCGCGGACGTGGTTCTCGTTCATCTGCACGCCGGCTTCGCCCGCCATCGAGAACTGCACCGGCGCGGCGATGGTGGAGAGCACCACGTTGGCCAGCATCGCGTGCGCGGCGCCGGTCGGGTGCACGCCGTCGGCGAACAGGAAGGTCTCGTTGGCGCCCGGCGCGTAGGTCGCCGGCAGGCCGGAGCCGGCCGGGCCGCAGGCGATCGAGTTGGCCGGCTGGCAGGCGGTGCCGGTGATGTTGGTGAAGCCGTAGCGGCCCGGGTTGGCGGTGATCTCGCCGATCAGGCCGAAGGTGTTGATCGGGATGATGCCGTCGCCCAGCTGGCCCAGGCCGGTGGCCAGCGCCGAGTTGTACACCACGGTGATCTGCGACACCGCGCTGGCGTTCGGGGTGGAGCCGAACTGCGGGGTGGCGCCGAGGTTCGGCAGGTTATAGACGATGATGTAGTTCGCGCCGGCGGCCTGCAGGCGGCCGATCTGCTGCACGTAGGCAGTGGCCGCGGCCACGGTGAGCGCCTGGGCGTTGGCCGGGTTCAGCGTGAGCGCGGCGAAGATGTCGTTGGCGCCGCCCCAGATGCTGTAGAGCGCGTTCGGGTCGGCCACGCCGCCGGTCAGCGACAGGTACTGCGTCACCTGCGTGCCGATGTTCGGCACCGGGTTGAGGCAGGGCGCGGCCGCGTTCACGCAGGCGCCGCCCCAGGCGAAGTTGGTGCCGCCGGCCAGCGAGTTGCGCGCCTGCAGGCCGAAGGCCGCGGCGATGATCTCGGCGGCGACCGGATCCGGGTTGGTGGTGAAGCTGAAGCCGGCCGGCAGGCCCTGCGCCTGGGCGATGTTGCCCGAGTCGCTGAGGCTGTCACCGAACACGACGACGTTGCTGAATTCCTGGGCCTGGGCCGCGCCGGCGCAGCCAAGCGCCAGGGCAAGCGCGCCAGCCAAACGGTTGAAACGGGGCATGTGCAACTCCTTCGGACTTATGTAAGGCCGGGTGCGCCCCGGCGAGGCCGCCCCACCTTAATCCAAAGGGCAAATCCGTACCACTGGGTAGGGTCATTCAGAAACACGGGCGCCACGAAGCCGTGGTACCCCGCCCACTACCTCGGTCCAGGCCAGCCAGGCCTGGCCGTCGCGCAGGCGCAGGCGGGGGAAGCCGGTGGCGCGGCCGCGGCCGGCGATGTCCGCGACCTTGCGGCGGAAGTGTTCCGTGCCCAGCCCGGCGTCGAACCGGGCCAGCCACAGCGACTGCGCGCCGCCCTGCTCCTCCACCCAGGCCACCCAGACGCCGCGGGCGTCGGCGGCCAGGTCCAGCCGGCCCTGCTGGGCCTCGCCGCGGGCCAGCTCCTTCATGCCGGCGAACGTGCGGCCGGCGTCGCCGGAGCGCGCCAGGCGGATGGCGGGCGTGCCGCCGGTGGCGGTGTACCAGGCCACCCAGGCCTGGCGGCCGAGCGCGGCGATGGCCGGGCCGTTCACCGGGCAAGCCGGCATCACCCAACGGTCGGCGTGCACCATCACGGGCGCATGCCACTGGCGGCCGTCGAAGCGCGCCACGGCGATGTCGCGCACCTCGCCCGGGGCGCGGTCGCGGTAGGCCAGCAGCACGCCCTCGTCGGTGGCCACGCTGTCGGTCTGGCAGCAGTCGCAGGTGCTGGCGTCGAGCTCGAGCTCGGCGCGTTTGCCGCCGGCGTCGAAGCTGGCGGCGCGCAGGGTCATGGCGCCGCCCGGGCCGCCGTGGCCGGCATGGCTGGCGTGCCCGCCGCCGCCGGTGTGGCGGCCGTCGAGCCAGGCAATGCCCAGCCGGCCGTCGGGCTGTGCCCACAGCGTGGCGAACCCGTGTTCGGTGGGCGTGCCGTCGTCGTGCACCGGGGCGGTGGCCGCCCAGGTCTGGCCGCCGTCGCGCGAGCTTTGCAGGCGCACGTCGTAGGCGTAGGTGGCGTCGGCGTTCTTCACCAGCGTGTGCGCCCACAGGCTGCCGTCGGGCAGGGCCTGCAGCGCGGGGAAGTCGGCCCAGTTCACGAACCAGTCGCCGCCTTCGGCAATGGTGCGCGCGGGCGACCAGCCGGTGCGGGCGTCGTGGCGCGCGAAGGCCAGGCGGTGGCCGCCGCCGGCGCGCCGCTCGATCCAGCTCAGCAGCAAATCGCCGTCGGGCGCGAGCGAAAGATTGGGCTGCGCCGAGCCCGGTGGCGACGGCATCGACCAATCGGCAACGGTGGCGGCGGGCGCGGCGGGCGCGAGGGCAAGCAGGGCGAGGATCAGCGGCTTCATGCCGCCAATCTAATCGCCCGGGGCGTCGGCGTCACCGTGGCGGTAACCGAAGCGCGCGTGCAGCGCCGCCAGCTGCGCGCGGAAACGCCGCGCTTCCCAGGCCAGCAGGCGCCAGCCCACGTCCAGCAGCAGCGCGAAGCCCAGGCCCGCCACCACGCCGCCCACGACGAGCGCGTTCACGTGTGTGCCGAGCGCGCCCGCGCCTTCGCCGTAGCCGGTGAGCCCGATCAGCCAGGCGCCCAACGCATGCGTGGCGTAATAGATGGGCCCCAGCGTGAGCGGGTTGGTGACCATCTGCAGCGCCGTCATCACCGTGAGGTTGCCACGCAGCCACACCGCCAGGGCCAGGCCCAGCAGCAGCTGCAGGCCGTACACCGGCATCAGCGCCAGCACCGCGCCGGCGTAAAGCGACACCAGCACGTGCTTGCGCTTGAACGACCACAGGTAAGGCCGCTTGCGCGCGGCGTCGGCGAACCACTTCACCACCGGGTAGCGGGCCACGTTGGCCCGGCGTGGCAGCGGCCGCAGCCAGCGGCGCAGGCGACGGCGGCGCGCCAGCCAGCGCCGGTGCAGCGGGTGGGTGCGGACGGGCATGCAACGGGCCGCGCCGCCTCAGGCGACGCGACGGCCCTTGCGCCTGGCCAGCTGCACCAGCAGCAGCGAAATGGCCGCCGGCGTCATGCCGGGAATGCGCTGCGCCTGGCCGAGCGTCTCGGGGCGCACGCGGGCGAGCTTGCCCTGCAGTTCGGCCGACAGGCCCGGCAGGCCGGCGTAATCGAAGTCGTCCGGGATGCGCGTGTCCTCGTGCCGGCGCTGGCGTTCGATTTCCTCGCGCTGGCGCTCGAGGTAGCCGGAATACTTCACGCCGATCTCCACCTGCTCGGCCACCGCGGCATCGTCGACGCCGGGGCCCAGCGCGGGCAGCGCCATGAGCGCGGCATAGTCGAGCTCGGGGCGCTTCATCAGGTCGAGCGCGGTGCATTCGCGGCTCAGCGCCACGCCGGTGGCGGCCTCGAGCTCGCGCGCCAGCGCGCCGCCTGGCGCGGCCCACACGGCCTGCAGGCGGGCGCGCTCGCGCTCCACCGCTTCGGCCTTGCGCGAAAACGCCGCCCAGCGCGCCTCGTCCACCAGGCCCAGCTCGCGGCCCACGGGCGTGAGCCGCGCGTCGGCGTTGTCCTCGCGCAGCTGCAGCCGGTATTCGGCGCGGCTGGTGAACATGCGGTAGGGCTCGGTGGTGCCATGCGTCACCAGGTCGTCCACCAGCACGCCCAGGTAGGCCTCGTCGCGGCGCGGCGACCAGCCTTCCAGCCCGCGCGCGTAACGCGCCGCGTTCACGCCGGCCAGCAGGCCCTGCGCCGCGGCTTCTTCGTAGCCGGTGGTGCCGTTGATCTGGCCGGCGAAGAACAGGCCGGCCACGGCCTTGGTTTCCAGCGACGCCTTCAGCCCGCGCGGGTCGAAGTAGTCGTATTCGATGGCGTAACCCGGGCGGGTGATCACCGCCGCCTCGAAACCCTTGATCGAACGCACCAGCGCCAGCTGCACGTCGAAGGGCAGCGAGGTGGAGATGCCGTTCGGGTAGATCTCGTGCGTGTCCAGGCCCTCGGGCTCGATGAACACCTGGTGCGAGGCCTTGTCGGCGAAACGCACCACCTTGTCCTCGATGCTGGGGCAGTAGCGCGGGCCCACGCCTTCGATCACGCCTGAATACATGGGCGAACGGTCCAGGCCGCCGCGGATGATGTCGTGGGTGTGTTCGGAGGTGTGCGTGATCCAGCAGCTCACCTGGCGCGGGTGGTCGGCGGCACTGCCCAGGAAGGAGAACACCGGCACCGGCGTGTCGCCCGGCTGCTCGGCCAAGCCGCTGTAATCAATGCTGCGGCCGTCGATGCGCGGCGGCGTGCCGGTCTTGAGCCGGTCCACCGCGAACGGGCGTTCGCGCAGGCGCTGGGCCAGGGTGGTGGCGGGCGCGTCGCCGGCGCGGCCACCGGGATGGTTTTCCAGGCCCACGTGGATGCGCCCGGCCAGGAAGGTGCCGGCGGTGAGCACCACCGCGTCGGCGTCGAAGCGCAGGCCCGACTGGGTGATGGCGCCGCGCACGCGGTCGCCTTCGATCACCAGGTCGTCCACCGCCGCCTGGAACACGGTGAGGTTGGGTTGGTTCTCGACCATGCGGCGGATGGCCGCGCGGTAGAGCGCGCGGTCGGCCTGGGCGCGGGTGGCGCGCACGGCCGGGCCCTTGCTGGCGTTGAGCGTGCGCCACTGGATGCCGGCCAGGTCGGCGGCGCGGGCCATGGCGCCGCCGAGCGCGTCGATCTCGCGCACCAGGTGGCCCTTGCCGATGCCGCCGATGGCCGGGTTGCAGCTCATCGCGCCGATGGTCTCGATGTTGTGCGTGAGCAGCAGCGTGCGCGCGCCCGCCCGCGCGGCGGCGAGCGCCGCTTCGGTGCCGGCGTGGCCGCCGCCGATCACGATCACCTCATGGCTGAGCATGGCAAGGGGTCCTGGGCATGGGGCGCGATTATCCCGCGCCGGGGGCGGACCTGCACCCGCGTCGGGGGCTTGGCACGGTTCCTGCTTTATCCCCATGGCACCTACCGCGGCCAACGCCGGGGGGCGTCGACCAGACTGAACAGGGGCTGGTCAGGCGCGCGGTGGGGATGCCAGGGCCTGGAGCTCCCGGGGGGGAGCTCCAGGCCCTTTTTTTGTCCGCGATTTGCGCAGCCTGGGGATTCAAGGCGCGCCGGGAAGAAAGTCGGCGCCCGGCGGGTCATGGAACAGGGGGAATCCAGGGGACCTGGTGCCGGGCGCCGAACAGGCGATGCGGGGGCTTCGCTTGCGTCACAAAGCGACGCGTTGGGTCAGTTCGTGGGCGTAGGATGCGCCGCCGACCCGGGCGGCGCAATGCCGGAAAAGCCCTCGGAACTAGCGTTCGTCGCCGGATGTTTCGTTTTGTGACGTAGTTCTCACTCGCGGCTCCGGCGCGGGTTTCGGAGCCGGCATCGGCCGCGGCATGGCGCGCGGCGCCGGCTGGGGGCGCGACTCGGGTGCCGGGCGCGCCGACGGGTAGCGCATCTGCGGCCCGCCCGACGTGGCC
>NZ_AVCH01000010.1 GCF_000747075.1 Arenimonas malthae CC-JY-1 | reverse complement strand
TCACCATCGGCAGCAATGCCGCCTTCAACCACTTCCTGTGCTACGCCGCGGGCGGCGACCCGATCCGCGCCGGCGAATTCACCGTGGCGCTTGCCCCGGTGTCGGCCGACCCGACGACCTATGCCGTCGGTACCCGCGGTCCCCTGGCCCTGGGCGAGATCACCCGCAACGGCGCCGAACTCCAGGCCCCGCTGGCGCAGGTGCCGGAAAACTACCTCTCGCGCATGGTGCTGACCAACACCGGCTCCCAGGACCGCGTGTACGAAGTGCGGGTGCTCGGAGAAACCGGCAACGTCATCTCCACCGCCAACCTCACCGGCATGGTGCCGGCGGGCGGCACCACGGTGGTGGACCTGGACACGATGCTGACCGGCTTCACCGCGGCGCCGCGCGCGACGCTGCACGTGACCGTGTCGGCGCCGAACGCCCAGATCCAGGGCCTGTACCAGATCGTCAACCCGGACTCGGGCACGATCAGCAACCATGTGATGGTGCGGCCGGGCTTGAACTGAGATCCGGCGAGGGGCGGTCGCGGCTGAAGCCGCTCCTACAGAAGCGAAATGGAAGGGCCCGCTTCGGCGGGCCCTTCCCTTTGGGGGCTCAGTAGCCGGCGGCCTGGCCGTCCTTGCGGCTTTCGCTGGCGCCGATGTAGGTGCCGTTGGCGTGGTCGCGGGCGATGGCCTGGTAGCCGCCGTAGGGGCCGTCGGCGAACTCGATGCGGTGTCCCTTGCGCATCAGCGCGCGGATGGTTTCGTAGGGGAAGCCGGTTTCGAGGTTCACCACGCCGCCGTCGGTCATCTCCAGCATGCGGCCGGCGGGGTCGGTGCTGCCGTCGTGCTGGATGCGCGGCGCGTCGCCGGCTTCCTGCAGGTTCATGCCGAAGTCCACCAGGTTCATCACGATCTGGGCGTGGCCCTGCGGCTGCATCGCGCCGCCCATCAGGCCGAAGCTCACCCACGGCTTGCCGTCCTTGGTGATGAAGGCCGGGATGATGGTGTGGAAGGGCCGCTTGCCCGGCTCGAACGAGTTCGGGTGGCCGGGCTTGAGCACGAACTGCTCGCCGCGGTCCTGGAAGATGAAGCCCAGCCCCGGCGGCGCCATGCCGCTGCCCATGCCGCGGTAGTTGGACTGGATCAGCGACACCATCATGCCGTCCTTGTCGGCGGTGGTGAGGTAGATGGTGTCGCCGTCCTGCAGGATGCCCGCGTCCACGGCGCGCGCGGCGCGGTCGGGGTTGATCAGCTTGCGGCGCTCGGCGGCGTAGTCTTCCGAAACCAGCTTTGCCACCGGCGCCGGGTGGAAGGCCGGGTCGGCGTAATAACGCGCGCGGTCGGCGAAGGCGAGCTTCTTGGCTTCCACGAACAGGTGCACGTGCTCGGCGCTGCCGAAGGGGATCTTCGAGAAGTCGTAGCCTTCGAGCACGTTGAGGATCTGCAGCGCGGCGATGCCCTGGCCGTTCGGCGGGATCTCCCACACGTCCACGCCGCGGTAGTTGGTGCTCACCGGGTCCACCCACTCGCCCTGGTGCGCGGCCAGGTCCTCGTAGCGCAGGAAGCCGCCGTTGGCCTTGAAGTAGGCGTCGATGCTGCGGGCGATGTCGCCCTTGTAGAAGGCGTCGCGGCCTTCGCGGCCGATGGTTTCCAGCGTGTTGGCGAGGTTCGGGTTCTTCCAGATCTCGCCGGTGCGCGGCGCGCGGCCGCCGACGGTGAACTGCTCGGTGAACCCCGGCCACTTCGACAGCACGGGCACGCTGCGGCCCCAGTAGTAGGCGATGGTGTCGTGCACCGGGTGGCCCTGGCGGGCGTAGCGCACGGTGGGCGCCAGCACCTCGGCCATGCTTAGCCTGCCGAAGCGGCCGTGCAGGGCGAACCAGCCGTCCACCGCGCCCGGCACCGTCACCGGCAGCGGGCCGTGCGGCGGGATGTCTTCGTAACCGTTGTCCTGGAACCACTTGAGCGACAGCGCCCGCGGCGAGCGGCCGGAGCCGTTGTAGCCATGCAGCTTCTTCGTCTTCGGGTCCCAGACGATGGCGAACAGGTCGCCGCCGATGCCGTTGCCGGTCGGCTCCATCAGGCCGAGCGCGGCGTTGGCGGCGATGGCCGCGTCCACGGCGCTGCCGCCGCGGCGCATCACGTCCAGCGCGACCTGCGTGGCCAGCGGGTGCGAGGTGGCGGCCATGGCCTCCGTCGCATACACCTCGGAGCGGGTGGCGAAGGGCAGGCCGGTGATGCGGTCGGCGGCGGCAGCCCCGCCGGCCAGCGTGGCGGCGAGGGCAAGGGCGGTCAGGGTGAGGCGCATGGCTGGGTTCCCGGGCGGTGGATGCGCGAAGATACCCCGGTCCCGCCTTCCCGCGACGTGAACGCCGCCGCGGTTCGGCGCGGCGGTCCCGACACCCTGGAGCCCCTGCCGGCATGGCTTTCGACGCCTTCGCGCTGATCCTTTCGATGCTGGCCCTGGGCCTGCTGTTCCAGCGCCTGCGGGTGTTCCCGGACAGCGCCGCCGAAGTGCTCAACAAGGTGGTGCTGTACGTCTGCCTGCCGGCGGCGGTGCTGCGCTACGCGCCGCGCCTGGCGCTGGGCCCCGAGGTGCTGGCGGTGGCCGCGGTGCCCTGGCTGCTGGTGGGCGCCACGGTGCTGGCGGTGTCCGGCCTGACGCGCTGGCTGCGCCTGCGCCGCGACGAACACGCCGTGCTGCTGCTGTGCGTGGCGCTGGGCAACACCAGCTTCCTGGGCTACCCGCTGGTGCGCGCGCTGCTGGGCGAGGCCGCGCTGCCGTACGCGGTCATCTACGACCAGTTCGGCGCCTTCCTGATCCTGTCCACCTTCGGCCTGTACGTGCTGGCGCGCTACGGCGGCGACGCCGAGCCGACGCCGCGCGACATGCTGCGCCGGGTGGCCACGTTCCCGCCGTTCCTGGCCATGCTGTTCGGCCTGACGCTGATGCCCGCCGAGCCGCCGTCGTGGATCGCCGGCGGACTGCAGCGGCTGGCCGACGCGCTGCTGCCGCTGGTGGTGCTGGCGATCGGCCTGGGCCTGAAGCTGAAACTGCCGCGCGACGAACTCAGGCCGCTGGTGGCGGGCCTGGCGCTGAAACTCGCGGTGATGCCGGCGCTGGCCCTGGGCCTGGCCGCGCTGCTGCGGCTGGACGGCGTGCAGCACGACACCGTGGTGCTCGAATCGGCCATGCCGCCCATGGTCACCGCGGCCGCGCTGGCCATCTCGCACCGCCTCGCGCCCGGCCTGGCCTCGGCCATGGTCGGCTATGGCATCCTGCTGTCGCTGGCCACGCTGCCCGCCTGGGCGTGGCTGCTGCAGCGGCTGTGACCGCGCGCGTTGGCGCCACGCTTCACTGTAGGAGCGGCTTCAGCCGCGACCGCCCTTCGCCAGGAGCAGTCGCGGCTGAAGCCGCTCCTACAAGGCGTTCTTCGAGAGGAGAGGCAAGGAATGAAAATCCTGTTTGCGATGCTGCTCTCGGGCCTGCTCGCCGCCGCGCCGACAATCGTGGATGCCGAGGCAACATCTGACGCGGAATCGGGCGCCCGTCAGGTCGTTTGGTTGCGCTACCACCTCGCGGTGGCCGAATCGCCGGGCGACGCGCTGTCCGACGCCTACCTCGCCCGGGCCCTGGACTTCATGCAGGGCGACGAGGCCCGGCAGGCGGCGCTCGACCCGGCGCTGCTGGCGCGGGTGCAGGTGGTGCAGGGGCAGCTGGCCGCGCGCGCGGCCGCCGCCCGCCACGACGACGCCACGCTGTTGCTCAGCCAGATGACCTGCCTGCCGCCGGCGAGGGCCAGCGACGCCTGCCTGGCCGACCTGGCGCGCCTGGCCGAATTGGCCGGCGACAACGCCTACCACCACTTCGTGCTGATGGGGCATGCGTGGGCGCTTGGCGACGCCGAGGGTTTCCTGCGCGAGGCGCGCCTGGCCGCGGAGGCCCCCGGATACCGGCACGACGTGCCCAAGGTCTTCGGTTCGCTCTACCGGCGCTACGCGCAGGTGCCCGCCGATCACCTCGCCCGGTCCGACCCGGGTAACCGCATCCCCGTCGCAGGCATTAGCGCCATGGGGTTCGCGACCGCGTTGGCCCTGCCGGCCTACCAGTACTTCGTTCAGCCTTGCCGGGAAGCCGAAGGCGATTTGCAGGGGCATTGCCTCGCGATCGCGGTGCGCATGCTCAGGGAAGGCCAGCTGGCGCTCGATCTTTCGATCGCATCCGCGGTCATCGAGGTTCACGGCGACGATTCGCTGAAGGCCGAGGCCAGGCGCCGCCAGCGGGAGATGGCGTGGCACTTCGAATCCCTGCGCGGCGCGGAACTGCGGCTGGACGAGCGCGAGTGGCGGGATTATCTCGATGCCTTCGCCGACAGCGGCGAGCTGGCGGCTTTCCGGGTGGCCAATGCCGCCATGGGCCGCCCGGCCCTGCCGCCGGACGACTGGAACCCGCCCGGCGAATCCGCCGGGGCGCGCTGAATCAATCCGCCGGCACGGTGCGCCCGCGCGCCCAGTCGCGCAGGGCCTGCACCTGCTCGGCCATCAGCACGCTCAGCGGGCGGGTGTTGCGGATTTCCTGCACCACCCGCGCCTCGTCCACCGGCACGCCGTCGGCGTGGGCGGCGTAGAGCGCGCTGACGATGGCCTGCTCGATCTCGGCGCCGGAAAAACCGTCGGCGGCATCGGCCAGCGCGCTGAGCGAAAACCCTTCCCAGGCCACTTCGCGGCGCGCCAGGTGCAGGCGGAAGATTTCCGCGCGGGCGGCGTGGTCGGGCAGGTCCACGAAGAAGATCTCGTCGAAGCGGCCCTTGCGCAGCAGCTCTGGCGGCAGGTCGTGCACGGCATTCGCGGTGGCCACCAGGAACACCTTCGACTTGCGCTCGGCCATCCAGGTCAGGAAATAACCCAGCACGCGCCGCGAGACGCCGCCGTCCTCGCTGCTGCCGCTGGCGGCCAGGCCCTTTTCCAGCTCGTCGATCCACAGCACGCAGGGCGCCAGCTGCTCGGCCGAGGACAGCGCGTCGCGCAGGTTCTTCTCGGTTTCGCCGTGGTACTTGTTGTAGAGCGTGCCGAAGTCCAGGCGCACCAGCGGCACGTTGAAGCCGCCGGCCACGGCCTTGGCCGCCAGCGACTTGCCGCAGCCCTGCACGCCCAGCAGCAGCATGCCCTTGGGCGGGTCCAGGCCGGGCGGCAGCGCGTCGGCGGTGAAGGCGGTGCGGCGCTGGTTCACCCAGGCCTTCAGGCGTTCCAGGCCCGCCACTTCGGAAAAGCGCGCGGTGTCGTATTCGAAGTGCAGGTGGCCGGACTTGTTGAGCAGCTCGAACTTGAGCTTGGCCAGCTCGGGCAGGTCGCCCAGGTGCAGGGCGCCGTCGCTGAAGATCAGGTGCCGCGCCAGCCGCCGCGCTTCGGTGAGCGACAGCCCGCGCAGGTTGCGCACGATGACCTTCAGCGCCTCCTGGTCGACCTCGACGCGCTTGCCGCCGTGTTCGCGCATGTAGATGGCGGCTTCGTCCTGTACCAGCTTGAGCAGGGCGCGCTCGTCGGGCAGGCGCAGGCTGAAGCGCACAGCGTGGTGCTCGAGGTCGGGCGGCAGTTCGATCTTGGCGCCCACCAGCACCAGGGTATGGGCCAGGCTGCCGCGGCGCTCGAGCGTTTCGCGCAGCAGGCGCTGGGTGGTGGCGTAGCCCAGGTAGGGGTGGAAATCGAGCAGCAGGCAGATGCTGCGCTGGTCGAGTTCGCGGATGGTGCGCAGCGTGGTGGTGGCGTCGGGCGGCGACAGGGGCGCGTCTTCGCCGTCCAGGTCCACCCGGCGCAGGCCTTCGGTGATGGACCAGCGGTACAGCGGCCGCCAGACGTTCATCAGCAGGTGCCGGAAGAGGTCCACCACCCGCGCCTCGTCGGGCGTCTCGATCACGAGCAGCGCGGTATTGGCCCGCACCAGCGACGTCAGGTCCTGCAACTCGCCCATCGAAACTCCCCTGTCCCAAGCCGCCGATGATACCGGAGCCGGAAAACGGGGGCAGAGAACGTATCTGTTTCAACCAACCCTGTTCCCTGGCCCCAACTTGCGGGCGATGGCGTGGGCCGCTTCGCGGCCGTCGTGCACGGCGGTGACGACGAGGTCGGCGCCGCGCACGTTGTCGCCGCCGGCGAAGGCCTTGGGATGGCTGGTGGCGCCCGACGTGCCGTCGGTGCGCACGCGGCCGGCGCCATCGAGCGCGATGCCGTGTTCGCCCCACCAGGGCGCGGGGCTGGCGCGGAAGCCGAAGCTCAGTATCACCACGTCGGCGCCTTCGACCTGTTCGCTGCCCGGCACGGTTTCGATCGCGCCGCCGCGGCCCGCCGCCGCACGGGTTTCCACCAGGCGCACGCCGGTGGCCTGGCCCGCGCCTTCGATGGCCAGCGGCTGGCGGTGGAACAGGAAACGCACGCCCTCGTCGCGCGCGTTCTTCACTTCGCGGCGCGAACCCGGCATGTCGGCCTCGCCGCGGCGGTAGGCGCATGTGACCTGCGCCGCGCCCAGGCGCAGCGCCGAGCGCACGCAGTCCATCGCCGTGTCGCCGCCGCCGAGCACCAGCACGCGCCGGCCCGCCAGTTCGATCGCCGGGTCGTCCGCATGCCGCTCGCCGCGCTGCCGGCGCGCGTTCGCCACCAGGAAGGGCAGGGCCGACAGCACGCCCGGCAGCGCCTGCCCCGGCAGGCCCGCGTCCACCGGCGTGGTGGCGCCGGTGCCCAGGAACAGCGCGTCGAAATCGCGCAATAGTTCGCCGCCCAGCGCCGCATCCACCTCGGTGCCCAGGTGGAAACGCACGCCCATGCCCTCGAGCACCGCGCGGCGGATATCCATCACCGACTTCTCGAGCTTGAAGGCCGGGATGCCATAGGTCAGCAGGCCGCCCACCTGGGCGTGGCGGTCGAACACGTGCGCTTCGATGCCCGCGCGCACCAGCCGGTCGGCGCAGGCCAGGCCCGCGGGCCCGGCGCCGACCACCGCCACGCGGCGACCGGTGGCGCGCACCGCGGAAAGATCCGGCCGCCAGCCCTGGCGGAAGGCCTCGTCGACGATGTACTTCTCGATCGAGCCGATGGTGACCGCCTCGAAGCCGGTATTGAGCGTGCAGTCGCCCTCGCACAGCCGGTCCTGCGGGCAGACGCGGCCGCAGACCTCGGGCAGCGGGTTGGTCGAATGCGCCAGCTCGGCCGCTTCGAACAGCCGCCCTTCGCGAACCAGCGCCAGCCAGTCCGGGATGGGGTTGTGCACCGGGCACTTCCACTCGCAGTAAGGGTTGCCGCAGTCCAGGCAGCGCGCGCCCTGTTCGGCGGCGCCGGCGGCGTCGAAGCCGCCGTAGATCTCCTGCCAGCCCAGCACGCGCACGTTCGCCGGTAGTTCCTTCGGCAAACGCCGCGGCACGTCGAGGAACTGGAAGGGCCGGGGCTTCATGCCGCGCTCCGCAGCTCTTCGGCCAGCTGGTCGAGCGAGGCGGCCTTGGGCTTGACCAGCCAGAACTTGCCGGCCACGTCGCGGAAGTCCTCCAGCAGCCGCGCGCCCCAGGCGCTGCCGGTGAGCTCCACGTGCGCGCGCAGCAGCCCGCGCAGGTGGTGGCGGTGGTGCTCCATGCCCTCGGGCGTGATGCGGTGCACGTCCACCAGCTCGTGGTTGTAGCGGTCGGCGAAATCGCGGTCGAGGTCGAGCACGTAGGCCAGCCCGCCGGTGAAACCCGCGCCGAAGTTCAGGCCGGTGCGGCCCAGCACGGCCACCACGCCGCCGGTCATGTATTCGCAGCCGTGGTCGCCCACGCCTTCCACCACCGCCTGCGCGCCGGAATTGCGCACCGCGAAGCGCTCGCCGGCGCGGCCCGCGGCGTAGAGCTCGCCGCCGGTGGCGCCGTAGAGGCAGGTGTTGCCCATGATCGGCGTTTCGTGCGCGGCGAAGCGCGACTCCGGCGACGGCCGCAGCACGATGCGCCCGCCGGCCATGCCCTTGCCCACGTAGTCATTGGCGTCGCCGGTGAGGTGCAGCTGCAGGCCGCCGGCGTTCCAGGCGCCCAGGCTCTGGCCGGCGTGGCCGCGCAGGTGCACGGTGAGCGGCGAACCGGCCATGCCCTGGTTGCCGTGCACGCGGGCGATTTCGCCCGACAGGCGCGCGCCGATGCTGCGGTCCCGGTTGCGGATGGGGTAGCTGAACTCGCCGCCGGCGCCCGCGTGGATGGCGGCGCGCATGTCATCGAGCATGCGCGTGGCCAGTTCGCCGGTGTCGCGCGGCGGGTTGCGCGCCTGCGTGTTGTGGCGGTCGGCGGCGCCGGCGCCGCTGGCGGCGGCCAGCAGCGGCGACAGGTCGAGCCGGCGTTGGCGCGGCGTGCTGCCTTCGGCGATGTCCAGCAGGTCGGTGCGGCCGATCAGGTCTTCCAGCCGCGCCACGCCCAGCCGCGCCAGCCACTGGCGCACGTCCTCGGCGACGAAGCGGAAGAAGTTCATGGCCATCTCCGGCAAGCCGATGAAGTGGTGCGCACGCAGTCGCGCATCCTGCGTGGCCACGCCGGTGGCGCAGTTGTTGAGGTGGCAGATGCGCAGGTAGCGGCAGCCCAGCGCCACCATCGGCGTGGTGCCGAAGCCGAAGCTCTCGGCGCCCAGGATGGCCGCCTTCACCACGTCCAGCCCGGTCTTGAGGCCGCCGTCGGCCTGCAGGCGGACCGCGCCGCGCAGGCCGTTCATCCGCAGCGTCTGCTGCACTTCGCTCAGGCCCAGCTCCCAGGGCGTGCCGGCGTGGTGGATGGACGAGAGCGGCGAGGCGCCGGTGCCGCCGTCGTGGCCGGAAATGGTCACCAGGTCGGCATAGGCCTTGGCCACGCCGGCGGCAATGGTGCCCACGCCGGCGTGCGACACCAGCTTCACGCTCACCAGCGCGCCCGGGTTCACCTCCTTGAGGTCGAACACCAGCTGCGCCAGGTCCTCGATGGAATAGATGTCGTGGTGCGGCGGCGGCGAGATCAGGCCGATGCCGGGCCGTGCATGCCGAAGCGCCGCGATCATGGCGTTGACCTTGTGGCCCGGGAGCTGGCCGCCTTCGCCGGGCTTGGCGCCCTGGGCGATCTTGATCTGCAGCACTTCGGCGTTCACCAGGTACTCGGGCGTCACGCCGAAGCGGCCCGAGGCCACCTGCTTGATCTTGCTGCGCTTCTCGGTGCCGTGGCGGGCCGGGTCTTCGCCGCCTTCGCCGGAATTCGAGCGCGCGCCCAGCCGGTTCATCGCGACCGCCAGCGCCTCGTGCGCCTCGGGCGACAGCGCGCCCAGCGACATGCCGGCCGAATCGAAGCGGCGCAGGATGGCTTCCACGGGCTCCACGTCGTCCAGCGGAATCGTCGCCACGTCGGTGCGCAGCCGCAGCAGGTCGCGCAGGGCCGAGGGCGGGCGGCCGTCCACGTGCGCGGCGTAGGCGCGGTAGTCGGCGGCGTCGCCGCTGCGCACGGCGCGCTGCAGGCTGTTGATCACGTCGGGGTTGAACATGTGGGTTTCGCCGCCGACCACCAGCTTGTGGCGGCCGCCCGGGTCGAGTTCGGCGGTGGGCGCGGCGGCGCGCGCCGCCAGCTCCCGCGCCTCGGCCTCGAGTTCGGCGAACCCCGCGCCCTGGATCCGGCTGGCCATGCCGGGGAAACACAGCGCCATCACCTCGTCGGCCAGGCCGACGGCTTCGAACAGCTGCGCGCCGCGGTAACTGGCGATGGTGCTGATGCCCATCTTCGACAGGATCTTGAGCAGGCCCTTCTTGATGCCGCGCCGGTAGCTGCGGCCCAGCTCGGCCGGCTCGTTGCCGATCTTGCCCTCCACCACGCCGGCCCGGCCCAGCGCCGACAGCGTCTGGTAGGCCAGGTAGGGGTAGACCGCCGTGGCGCCGACGCCGATCAGGCAGGCCACCTGGTGGGCGTCGCGGGCGCTGCCGGTTTCCACCAGCAGGTTGGCGCGGCAGCGCAGGCCGGTGGCCACCAGGTGGTGGTGCACGGCGCCGGTGGCCAGCAGCGCCGGCACCACGGCGCCGCCGGGCGCGGGGTAGCGGTCGGACAGCAGCACGAGGATGGCGCCGCCACGCACGGCGGCTTCCGCTTCGTCGCGCAGGCGGTGCAGCGCCTGTTCCAGCGTTTCGTCGTCGCGCAGGTGCAGGTGCACCAGCGCGTTCGCCGATTCGAAGCGCGGCAGCGCCAGCAGCTGCCGCAGCTTGCGCTGCGAGAGCACCGGCGAGTTCAGCATCACCTGCACCGCGTTCGCCGGCGTGGCCTCGAACACGTTGCCCTCGGGCCCGAGCTGGGTGGCCAGCGACATCACCACCTGCTCGCGCAGCGGGTCGATGGGCGGGTTGGTGACCTGGGCGAAGGCCTGGCGGAAGTAGTCGTACACCGGGCGGATGCGTCGCGACATCACCGCCAGCGGCGTGTCGTCGCCCATCGAGCCGGTGGCCTCCTGGCCGGTTTCGGCCAGCACGCGCAGTTCGGTTTCGCGCTCCTCGCGCGTGAGCTGGAACTGCACCTGGAAACGCCGCAGCGTGGCCGCGTCGAAGGGCTCGGCGGCGAGCGAGGGGTCCACCAGGCTGGTGCTCAGGTAGGACACGCCCTGCTTGAGCCAGGCCTTGTACGGCGCGCGCGCCTTGTTGATGGCGTCGATGTCCTCGCTGCCCAGCAGTTCGCCGCGGGCCAGGTCCACCGCCAGCATTTCGCCCGGGCCCAGCTTGCCCTTGGCCACCACGTCGGCGTCGGCCACGTCGTACACGCCGGTCTCCGAGGCCACCACCAGGGTGCGGTCGGCCGTGAGCAGCCAGCGCGCCGGCCGCAGGCCGTTGCGGTCGAGCGTGCAAGCGGCGTGGCGGCCGCCGCACATGACGATGCCGGCCGGGCCGTCCCAGGGGTCGCAGGACAGGCCGTAGTACTCGTAGAAGGCGGCGAGGTCGGGGTCCTTGTGTTCGAGCGAGGCGGTGGCCGGCGGCACCAGGATGCGCATGGCCTGCAGCAGGTCCATGCCGCCGGCCAGCAGCAGCTCGAGCATGTTGTCCAGGCTCTGCGAATCCGAACCTTGCATCGCCACCAGCGGCTGCAGCGCCGGCAGGTCGAGCAATTCCGAATGCCAGTGCGCCGCGCGCGCCCGGGCCCAGGCGCGGTTGCCTTCGATGGTGTTGATCTCGCCGTTGTGGGCCAGCACGCGGAAGGGCTGGGCCAGTTTCCAGGCCGGCGCGGTGTTGGTGGAAAAGCGCTGGTGGAAGACGATGACCGACGAAGCCAGCTCCGGCCGCGCCAGGTCGGGGAAGACCCGCGGCAGCGCTTCCGGCAGCACCATGGCCTTGTAGCCGAGGGTGGCCGCCGACAGCGTCACCACGTAGAAATCCGGTGCATCCGCCAGCGCCTGTTCGGCCGCGCGCCGCGCCAGGAACAGCCGCCGCTCGAACGCCGCCGCGTCGCCGTCTTCCGGCGCCGCCACGAACACCTGGCCGATGCGCGGCAGCCCGCGCAGCGCGATTTCGCCGCAGTCGGCGCGCGACACCGGCACCTCGCGCCAGCCGTGCACGGCCAGGCCCTGGGCGCGCAGGGCGGCGTCG
>NZ_AVCH01000009.1 GCF_000747075.1 Arenimonas malthae CC-JY-1 | reverse complement strand
CCCGGCCAGGCCCGCGTGCTCTGCGACGCCCCGGGCGCCGCCGCCTGGCTGCTGCCCGCGCCCGGCGCCTGCCTGCCCGAGCCCACGCCGGCCCAGCAGCAGCTGCTCGACCTGGGCGCGCGCCGTTTCCGCGACCTGTTCGCCTTCAAGCACCTCTCGGCCTCGGTGCAGGCGCTGGCGCAGGCGGAGAAGCTGCAGCGCGCGCTGTTCGCCATCGCCGACCTCGCCGGCTCGGACCGCGACATGACCACCATGCTGCGCGGCCTGCACGAAATCATCGGCCAGCTGATGTACGCCGAGAACCTGTTCATCGCGCTCTATGAGCCCAGCACCGACAGCCTGCGTTTCCTCTACTTCGCCGACACCGTGGACAAGGAAGAGCCGCTGCCGGGCGAGGAAATGCCGCTCTCGGCGCTCGACCGCGGGCTCACCTGGTACCTGGTGAACGACTGCAAGCCGCTGATGGGCTCGATGGAGGCCATGCGCCGGCAGGTGTCGGGCCCGCTGGTGCTGCACGGCGCCGAGGCGCACGACTGGCTGGGCGTGCCCATGGTGCGCGACGGCCGCGCGGCCGGCGTGCTGGTGGTGCAGAGTTACGTCGAAGGCATCGAATACACCGAATCCGACCGCGCCGTGCTGGCCTTCGTGGCCGAACACGTGCTCACCGCGGTGGAACGCAAGCAGGGCCAGGCGCGGCTGGAGCAGCACGTGGCCGAACGCACCCGCCAGCTGGCCGACGCCAATGCCGAGCTGAAGCAGCAGGTGGCGCAGCGCGAGCGCGCCGAGCACCTGCAGGCCACGCTCTACCGCATCGCGGCGCTGACCAACACCGAGCAGAGCAGCGAGGACTTCTACCGCCACGTGCACCAGGCGGTGTCGGAGCTGATCAACGCCGAGAACTTCTACATCGGCCTGGTGGCCGAGGGCGGCGCGCGCCTGGATTTCCCCTACCACGTGGACGCCGTGAACCCGTCGGTGGGCTCGCGGGCCTTCGGCCGGGGCGTCACCGAGTACGTCATCCGCCAGGGCAAGCCGGTGCTGCTGGACCGCGCCGGGATGGAGGAGCTGGCCGCGCGCGGCGAGATCCAGTTCGGCTCCCCCCGGCAGGGCTACGGCCAGCCTTCGCTGTGGTGGCTGGGCGTGCCGCTGCGCGGCGCGGACGGCGTGATCGGCGCGCTGGCGGTGCAGAGCTACCGCAGCGACCTGAACTACGACTGGGGCGACGCCGAGCTGCTGACCTTCGTCTCCAACCAGATCGCCAACAGCCTGCAGCGGCGGGAGCACGCCGAAGCCTTGCGCCGCCTGAATTCCGAACTCGAACAGCGGGTGCAGGAGCGCACCCGCGAGCTGCGCGAGCAGATCGCCGTGCGCGAACAGGTCGAGGCGCGGCTGCAGCACGAAGTCATGCACGACCCGCTCACCGGCCTGCCCAACCGCCTGTACCTGCGCGACCGGCTCGAGCGCGCGCTGGCCAGCCAGCGCCGCAACCCCGGCCAGCAGTTCGCACTGATGTACCTGGACGTGGACCGCTTCAAGCTCTTCAACGACAGCCTGGGCCACCTGGCCGGCGACGAGGTGCTGCGCGAGGTGGCGCGCCGCCTGCAGTCCTGCGTGCGCGAACCCGACGTGGTGGCGCGCCTGTCGGGCGACGAATTCGCCGTGCTGCTCGAACACAGCCCGCTGCCGCAGACCGCCTGCAAGGTGGCCGCGCGCATCCAGAAGGCGCTGCAGGCGCCCATGCAGGTCGGTGGCCGCGAGCTGCAGGCTTCGGCCAGCATCGGCATCGCGCTCGGCGACCGCCGCCATGCCAACACCGACGCCGTGCTGCACGACGCCGACGTGGCGCTCTACCGCGCCAAGGCCGCCGGGCGCCAGCGCTTCGTGCTGTTCGACGAATCCCTGCACCGCAACGCCATGGACGTGCTCGACCTGGAGCACCAGCTGCGCGCGGCGCTGGCGAACGCGGAATTCGAGCCGCACTTCCAGCCCATCGTCGGCCTGGCCGACGGCGCGGTGGCGGGCTACGAAGCGTTGGTGCGCTGGCGCCACCCGGCCCGCGGCCTGCTGGCGCCGGGCGAATTCCTGCCGGTGGCCGAGGAATGCGGCCTGCTCGAGGCCATCGACTGGCAGCTCTACCGTGCCGCCCTGCGCGAGGCGGCCCCGCTGCTGCGCGGCGGCGGCTACCTGACCATCAACGTCTCGCCCCGGCACTTCCAGGACGAGTCCTTCGACCAGCGCCTGCTGGCACTGGCCGCCGACACCGGCTTCGACCCGCGCCGGCTGCGCGTCGAGGTCACCGAAGGCACCCTGCTGGGCGACCCCGAATCGGTGGCGCGCCTCCTCGGCCGCCTGCGCGAGGCCGGCGTGGACGCGGCGCTCGACGACTTCGGCACCGGCTATTCCTCGCTCGGCCACGTGCACCGCTTCCCGCTGCGCATGATCAAGATCGACCGCAGCTTCGTCGCGCCGCTGGGTGGCGACGTGGCCGACCGCAGCTCGGCCATCGTCAGCGCGATCCTGGCACTGGCCAGTTCGCTGGCGCTGGAGGTGGTGGCCGAAGGCGTGGAGAACGAAGCCCAGCGCCAAGCCCTGCTGGCCATGGGCTGCACGCAGGCGCAGGGATATTACTTCGGGCGCCCGCAGCCGGCGGCGCACTGGGAGGCGCGCGGCTAGAACTCGCGCCGCGCCTCGATCACCACCGACACCTTGTCCAGCGCCGGGTCGTCGTCCAGCGGCACCGCCAGGTCGACGTGGATCATGCGCGCGAAGGACGAGCGCGTATTGCCCAGCCGCAGGCCTACGCCCAGGTCGGCCATCAGGCCGGGGTTGTCGCCGCCCAGCGCGTCGCGGCCCCAGGTGCGGCCCACGTCCAGGAACACCGCGCCGCCCACCCGGAACAGCCGGCCCGGGTACCAGTCGGTGAAGTAGCGCCGCTCCAGGCCCAGGCGCGCCCAGCTGTGGCCGTTGGCCCAACGGTCGGGATAGCCGCGAAGGCCGGTGTCGCTGCCCAGGGTGGGGCGGCCGTCGAGGTCGAGCTGGTAGCCGCGCTCGCCTTCCAGCACGGCGTAGAAAAGCTGGCGGTCGTCGATCTGGCGATAGAAGCGCGCGCGCGCGCCGAGCGTGGCGTCGCGCGCGCGGCCCTGTTCGAGGCGGCCGGCGGAGTGCGCGTCCAGGCGCAGCAGGTCGCGTTCGCCCACCGGATAACCACGGCTGGCTTCGATTTCCCACCAGGCCGCGTCGCGGTCGCTGCCCAGGCTTTCGCCGGCCCAGCCCAGCCGCGCGGTCCAGCGCAGGCCCAGGCGCACGTCCTCGGTCACGCCGATCTGGTCGCGGTTGCGCAGCACGGCCCAGTCGTCCTGCTGCCACTCCACGCCGGCCCAGGGACCGACCAGGTGGCGGTCTTCCGGCACCGGCCCCACCAGCGCCGGGTCGGTGGAGGGCGCGAAGCGGCGCTGCTGCTCGCGCAGGCCGAAGCGCCAGCGGCGCACGCGGTTGCCGTCCAGGCCGGCCGAGGCGCCCCACCACACTTCCACGTCGCGGTTGCGCTGGCGGTATTCGGCCACCTTGTCGCCGCGCACGTAGAACGGCTCTTCGCTCGCCTGCCGGTCCACCGACAGGCCCCAGGCGCGGCGCGTGCCCAGGGCGTAGAACGGCTGGCCGATGGCCACGGCCCAGCCGCTGCCGTCGCTGGTGTCGCGCAGCTGCGTTTCCAGTCCCACCCAGCGGCCGAACTGGTGGTCGTGGCGCCAGGTGAGGCGGGTTTCGTCGCGGTCGCGGCGGCTGCGCTGGGCGATCGAAAAGCGCGCGCCGGTGCCCAGCACGTTGCCTTCCTCCAGCTCGATGCCGTATTCGCTGTCGCCGCCGCCCACGTTGCCCTGCACGCCGGGGTTGAGCGTCCAGGCGTCCCAGGTTTCCACCACCACGTCGACGCGGCCGTCGCCGCGCGGGACCGCGCGTACCTCGGCTTCGCGCAGGTAGCCCTGGGCGCGCAGCAGGCGCGCCGTTTCCTCGAGCAGGGCGGGCTGGTACGGGTCGCCGGGCGCGAACAGGAGCAGGCGTTCCACCACCGGTTCGCGGGTGCGCCGGTGCAGGCGGTTGGCGAAGCGGTAGGCCTTCTTGTTCTCGCCCTCGATGCCGGTGTCGAAGACGTCATGGCGGACGATGGTGACTTCGCCGATGGTTGCGCCCGGGGATTGCGCGGCCCGCGCCGCGGCGCCGTCGCTGGCCGCCGCCGGCACCATGGCCAGCCACAGGGCCAGCGCGAGGCCGCCGCGGGACCGCGGCCGCGTTGGCTTGCGGGAGGGGCCTGGCGCTGCCACCGGGACGTCGAAGCTCATGCCTTCATGCTGTCAGAAAAATTCGTGGCCCGGGGGCTCAGGACTGCCCGGTCCGTCACGCCCCCGGGCTTTCAACCTGAACAGGCGGCGGGTACAGTCGGCGGACGCGATACAGGGGTGACGGCGTTATGAGCCTGGCGGGCTTGCGGGTCATGCTGGTCGAAGACCATGGGTTCCAGCGCCGGCTGGGGCTGCGCCTGTTGTCCGACCTCGGCCTCACCGGCCTGCACGAAGCCGCCGACGGCTTCCAGGCGCTCGACCTGCTGCGCGGCCTGCCCGAACCGCCCGACGTGGTGCTGGTGGACCTGGACATGCCCGGCATGGACGGCGTTGAGTTCATTGGCATCGTCGCCCAGGAACGGCTGGCGAATTCGATCGCCGTGGTCAGCGCCATGGAGCCGGCCCTGCTGCACACCGTGCAGGTGATGGCGAAGGCTTCGGGCCTGCGCGTGCTGGGCTGCATCGAAAAGCCGCTGACGCCCGGCAAGCTCACCACCGTGCTGTCGCTTTACGAAAGCGACGCCAGCCACGCCGTGGCCGCCGCCGACGTCGAGGTCACGCTCGATCAGGCCCGCGAGGCGCTCGCGCGCGGCGAGATCCAGGCTTTCTTCCAGCCGCAGGCCGAATTCGGCAACGGCAAGATCATCGGCGTCGAGGCGCTGGCGCGCTGGCGCCTGGCCGACGGCCACATGGTGCCGCCGGCGGTGTTCGTGCCGATCATGGAAGCCGGCGGGCTCATCGACGAACTCACCAGCCTGATGCTGGTGCAGTCCTGCGCGTGGTCCAAGCGCTGGCAGGCGCGCGGGCTCGACCTGAAGGTGTCGGTGAACGTGTCGGCGCAAAACCTCACCGGACCGGAAGTGGCCGACCGCTACGAAGCCGTGCTGCGCGAGCACGGCGTCAGCCCCGAGCGCATCGTGCTCGAGATCACCGAGAGTTCGGTGATGAGCGACACCGCGCGCGGCCTGGGCATGCTGGCGCGCCTGCGCCTGAAGGGCTTCGGCCTGAGCGTGGACGATTTCGGCACCGGGTATTCGTCGCTGTCGCAGCTCTCGCAGATCCCCTTCACCGAGCTCAAGATCGACCGCGGCTTCGTCTCGGGCGCGCCGACCCAGCCGCGCAAGCGCGCCATGATCGAAACCAGCCTCGACCTCGCCCGCAAGCTGGGCCTGGCCGTGGTGGCCGAAGGCGTCGAGACCATCGACGAGTGGCAGCTGCTGGCCCAGCTGGGCTGCACCTACGCCCAGGGCTACCTCATTTCGGCGCCGGTTCCGGGCGAACAGCTGCCCGACGCCATCCAGCGCTGGCGCCAGACCCACCACTAGGGCGCCGCATGGCCGCCCCGCGCCGCCCGCGCTTCGGCATCCGCCTCCAGCTGCTGGGCCTGTTCGGCCTGCTGCTGCTGACCGGCGCCACGGTGCTGGCGCTGGACGAGATCGAACGCCAGCACAACCAGCGCGCCCTGCTCGAACTCAAGGACGAATCGCTGGCCGGCCTGCGCCGCATCAAGGCGGTGTCGGACGCCTATGGCCTGGACGTGGTGGACACCACCTTCCGCGTCCGCAATTACCTGATCAGCTGGGAAGAAGGCGCGCAGGTGCTGGCGAACGCGCGCCTGCGCATCCGCGAGCACTGGAACGAGCTCGAGCAGCTGCCGCTGACCGCCGAGCAGGAAGCGCTGTTCGCCCAGGTCCGCCACGCACGGGTGCGCGCCGACACGGCGGCCGAGACCCTGGCGAAGATCCTGGAGCAGCAGGACATCGTGGCGCTCGGGCGCTTCGCCGACACCGAGCTCTACCCGGCCATCGACCCGGTCACCACGCGCATGAAGCTGCTGGGCGACCTGGAAATGATCGAGGCCGAGCAGAAGGTGCGCGCGCAGGCCGAGCGGGCCAGTCGTGCCTCGCTGCTGCGCATCCTGGCCAGCCTGGTGACGCTGGTGGTGGTCGCGGTGGTCGGGCAGAAGCTGCTGCGAAACATCTACAAGGGCGTCGAGGGACTGACGGCGCTGACCCAGCAGATG
Source organism: Arenimonas malthae CC-JY-1 (assembly GCF_000747075.1). Lineage (GTDB taxonomy): Bacteria > Pseudomonadota > Gammaproteobacteria > Xanthomonadales > Xanthomonadaceae > Arenimonas > Arenimonas malthae. Next base: position 5,346 of record NZ_AVCH01000009.1, on the reverse strand, counting down.
CGCCGGCACGACTACCAGGGCGTGCCGCGCTTCGTGCCCTCGGGCGAACTGGGCGAAGTGATGGACGCCTTCCTGGGCATGCGCGACGACGTGCGCAAGTTCGAGGCCGAACTCAACGAGCAGCTGGCCCGCACCGAGCAGGTGCGCGCCGCGCTGCAGGAAAGCGAGGTGTTCCAGCGTTCGCTGTTCGCGGCGGCGCGGGTGGCCATCATCTCGCTCGACCTCGAGGCGCGCTTCACCACCTTCAATCCCTACGCCGAGCGGCTCACCGGCTACCGCGCCGAGGAAATCATCGGCCAGCGCAGCACCAACCGCCTGTTGCTGCCGGAAGAAGTGGCGAAGGTGGCCGCGCAGCTGTCGCAGGCGCTGGACCGGCCGGTGGCGGCCGACGCCAGCCTGATCCCGGTACTGGTCGAACAGGGCTCGCCGCCGCTGGAATGGACCTTCGTGCGCAAGGACGGCAGCCACGTACCGGTGCTGCTGGCCACGTCGCCCATGCGCGACGGCAGCGGCAAGGTGGTGGGTTACCTGGCGGTCGCCACCGACCTCACCCTGATCAAGCAGCTCGAACAGCGCCTGCGCGCCAGCGAGGCGCGCGCGCTCGAGGCCAGCGAGGCCAAGAGTAGCTTCGTGGCGGCCATGAGCCACGAGATCCGCACGCCCATGATCGGCGTCACCGGCATGCTCGAGGTGCTCTCGCACAGCCGCCTCGACGAGGACCAGCGCCGCACCATCCAGGTGATCCAGCAGTCGGCGCGATCGCTGCTGCAGATCATCGGCGACATCCTGGATTTCTCGAAGGTCGAGGCCGGCCGGCTCGAGCTCACGCCCACCACGGTGTCGCTGCCGCGGCTGCTGCAGTCCACCGTGGCGAATTTCAGCGGCTCGGCCTCGAGCAAGGGCCTGGTGCTGCTGTGCGAGGTGGACGACCGCATCGGCCCGGCGCACGTGGCCGACGGCCTGCGCCTGCGCCAGGTGCTGTCGAACTTCCTGTCGAACGCGATCAAGTTCACCGAGAAGGGCGTGGTCGAGGCGGCGCTGGAATGGCAGGGCCGCGAGGGCGGGGGCGATCGCGTCTGCTTCCGCGTCACCGACACCGGCATCGGCGTCACGCGCGAGCAGCAGGCGCGGCTGTTCCAGGCCTTCGCCCAGGCCGAAGGCAGCACCACGCGGCGCTTCGGCGGCACCGGCCTGGGCCTGGTCATCTCGCGCCGCCTGGCCGAGCTGATGGGCGGCGAAGTGGCGATGGAAAGCACGCCCGGCGCCGGCACCACGCTGCGCCTGTGCCTGGTGCTGCCGCGCGGCGAGGTGGAAAACCTGGAGCCGGAGGTCGCGCCCGACCCGAGCCAGGGTTTCCTGGCGCGCCCGCTGCCGTCGGTGGAGCAGGCCCTGGCCGAGGACAGCCTGGTGCTGATCGTCGACGACCACCCCACCAACCGCCTGGTGGTGGCGCGCCAGCTGGCCCTGGCCGGCTACGCCAGCGAAAGCGCCGAGGACGGCCGCAAGGGCCTGGAGGCCTGGCGCACCGGCCGCTACGCCCTGGTGCTTTCCGACGTGCACATGCCGGTGATGGACGGCTACGAATTCGCCCGCGCCCTGCGCGAGGAAGAAGCCCGCGACGGCAAGCCGCACACGCCGGTGGTGGCGCTCACCGCCGCCGCCCTGAAGGGCGAGGCCGAGCGCTGCCTGGCCGCCGGCATGGACGCCTACCTGGCCAAGCCGGTGTCCATCCCCGAGCTGGTGGCCACCCTGCAGCGCTGGCTGCCGCACACCGTGCCCCTGCTGGCCGACATGAAAGCGCCGCTGCCACTGCCGCAGCTGCACGGCGAACCGCTGCCGGTGGACCCGGCGGTGCTGGGCCCGCTGACCGGTGGCGACCCGGCCGAGGCGAAGGCGGTGCTGGAGGATTTCCTGGCCACCACGGCCGAGGACCTGGCCGGCCTGGTGGCCGCCCGCGCCGCCGGCGACCTGGCCGCGGCGGCCCGGCAGGCCCACAAGATCAAGGGCGCCTCGCGCCTGGTCGGCGCCCTGCCCCTGGGCGACGCCGCGGCCGCGGCCGAAGCGGCGGCCAAGGCCGGCGACTGGGCCGCCGTGCTGCCCTGCGTGGCCGATGTGGAAACCGCGGTGGAGCGGCTGAAACGGCATGTGGCGGACAAGCCGGCCATCTGATTTGCCGGCCCCTGGCCAGCCCTTGCATGCCGCCCCGGCGGCGGGATAATCCGCCCGTTATCGGGAATTAGCAGTTCGAAACCTCATCTCCAGGGAGTCATCCGTGACCAAGCCTTCCGTTCTTTTCATCGCCCTGTCCGCCGCGCTTGCGGTCTCGGCGGCCCACGCCGCCACCACCCCGCAGGACGAGCTCGCCGCCAAGCAGCGCGCGATGGCGGAAGCAGCCGCCAAGCCCGTCGCCCGCGCCGGCATCCGCACCAAGGACATCGAGATCGCGACCGGCGACACCACGGGCGCGCCGGTCTGGAACCGTCCGCTCTCCGACTTCAGCGGCCTGTCCGGCACCGGCACCGCCGTGCCTTACGTCGTGCACCCGTTCATCGTCTCCGCCAACGACACCTGCAGCGTGGCGCTGGATCCGCTGGCCGGGCACGACACCTTCCTCTTCATCTACGAGAACGCCTTCGACCCGCTCGACCCGCTGACCAACGGCGTGGACGGCGACGACGACGGCGGTGGCTTCCCCAACTCCCTGATCGACCCGGTGGCCCTGAACGCGGGCACCACCTACTACGCGATCTCCACCGGCTACTCGAACGGGTCCTTCGGCCCCTATGACCTCACCATCGACTGCCCGGTCGCCAACGTGACCTACGCGGGCGGCGTGATGCTGACCAACCCGGCCAGCAACAATCCCATCCGCGTCGCCGAAGAGCTGGTCATCCCGCCGGCGCGCACCATCACCAATGCCGGCAACCTCGACATCACCACCGAGGTCGATTACTCCTTCTCGCCGGGTGAAGTGCGCTACGCGCGCCTGCACTGCCCGGGCGTCACCTTCGCCCCGGGCACCACCGTGACCTACAGCGGCGACCCGTCGAACCTGATCGGCGCGGTCAACACCTCGGCCGACGGTTCGATCTACTTCTCCATCACCGCCGGCGCCACCCCGGTGGTCGAGAACGACCTGCTGATCGTCGACGGCGACCGCACCCTCAACGCCAAGGCGCCGGTGGATTGCACCTACGGCCTGTACGACTTCCCGTCTCAGGCGCAGGCGGGCGGCGCCACCGGCCGCGTGGCCACCACGTCCGGTGCCTACATCCGCTTCGCCCCCAGCTACGCGCTGGCGGTGGACAACCAGGGCAACCCGGTCGCCAACGTCGAGTCCGCGGACCCGGCCTACAGCGAATTCGTGGGGGGCGCCCCGACCTTCGACATCCTGCTGGGCCAGGTCGGCGGCTTCAGCTACGGCACGGCGGGCCAGGTGCTGGGCGGCGGCCAGCCGATCACGCTCGACGGCAACGCCATCGAACTGGTGGACCTGATGGACGCCGACACCGCGCTGGTGTTCAGCGGCGACTTCGAGGCGGCGTCCGACGTGTTCTTCAGCCCGAACGCGGATTGCTCCGTGAACATCCAGTCGGCCGACAGCTTCGACGACACCGAGGCCGTGTTCACCATCGGCAGCAACGCCGCCATGGACCACTTCCTGTGCTACGCCGCGGGCGGCGACCCGATCCGCGCCAGCGAGTTCACCGTGGCCCTGGCCCCGGTGTCGGCCGATGCGACCACCTATGCCGTGTCCGGCCGTGGCCCGCTGGACCTGGGCGTGATCACCCGCAACGGCACCGAGCTGCAGGCCCCGCTGGCCCAGGTCCCGGCCAACTACCTGAGCCGCATGGTGCTCACCAACACCGGTACGCAGGATCGTCCGTACGAGATCGCGGTGCTCGGCGAGACCGGCAACGTCATCTCCACGGCCAACCTCACCGGCATGGTGCCGGCGGGCGGCACCACGGTGGTGGACCTGACCAGCGTGCTGACCGGCTTCACGGCGGCCCCGCGCGCGACCCTGAACGTGACCATTTCCGGCCCGAACAGCCAGATCCAGGGCCTGTACCAGATCGTCAACCCGGACTCGGGCACGATCAGCAACCACGTGATGGTTCGCCCGGGCAGCAACTGATACCCGCCGGGAGAGCGGTGGCGGCCGGAGCCGCTCCTGCCGGAAAGCCAAAGGAAGGGCCCGCGGAAGCGGGCCCTTCTTTCTTGGCCGATCGGCGGCCAAGGGCGCGTTCCGACCTTTACAGGCCCAAGGCCGTATCGAGAGAGGGAGCACCCGTGAAACAGCATTCCATCCTGGTGGCGGCGATCGCCCTGGCGCTGCCGGCCTTCGCGCAAGCGCAGCAAATCGACGACGTGGGCGGCCAGGCGCGGCCCGCGCCGGCCGCCCAGCCCAAGCCGGCGCCGGCTGGCGCCTTCGAAAAGGCCCTGGTCAACGCCGGCGTCGTCTTCGACGGCGACGACCCGATCATGTCGCCGCGCTTCTTCCGCTCCGGCACCCCCGGCGACGCCTGCGCGGAATTCTCGTCCGGCGACTTCCAGTACCGGACCTACCCGTTCATGACCGACGCCAGCGGCAGCCTGGGCATCGCGGTCAACACCAACAGCTGCGGCGTCAACGTCTACTTCACCGTGCACGAGGCGTCGTTCAACCCGGGCAACATCTGCGAGAACTACGTCTGGTCGTATGGCTCGTCCACCACGACGTTTTCGGACAGCTTCGCGGTGACGCCGAACACGCCGATGGTGCTGGTGGCCAGCGGCGTGCCCAACGCGCCGAACGTGGTCTGCGGTCCGATCACCTTCGAACTCGACGGCGTCGCCAAGGGCAGCCTGTCCGGCGCCGGCAGCAACAATCCGGTGCTGGTGGCCGAAGAGCTGGTGATCCCGCCCTCGCGCACCCTCACCAACTCCTCCAATACGCTCGACATCAGCACGCCCCTGGCCTACTCGTTCTCGCCCGGCGAGGTGCGTTACGCGCGCCTGCATTGCCCGGGCGCGCAGTTCGCGCCGGGCTCCGTGGTCACGTTCACGGGCGACGCCTCGAACCTGATCGGTTCCGTCAACGGCGTCGGCTCCGATGCCATCTACTTCTCCATCACCGCCGGCGCCACGCCGGCCGTCGCCGACGACATGCTGGTGGTGGACGGCGACCGCATCCTCACGGCCAAGGCCCCGGTGGACTGCACCTACGGCCTGTACGACTTCCCGTCGCAGGCGCAGGCGGGCGGTGCCACCGGCCGCGTGGCCACCACGTCCGGCGCCTACATCCGCTTCGCGCCGAGCTATGCGCTGCGCGTCACCGGCGAAGGCAACCCGGTCGCCAACGTC